>NZ_RYYJ01000100.1:0-264 GCF_004379015.1 Campylobacter sp. US50a
GTGGAATATCCTGAGCAGTATTATAAGGGTGATTATATCACAGATCTTGCAAAGGAAGCCTATGAACACTTTTCTCAAGATTTTTTCAGCGAGGAAAATATCCCTGCTTTAGCAGATTGGGCTAAAGATAAAATGCTTGTTTTGATTAAAGATAATTTAAATCAGGCAAATATTCAAATCGATGCTTACGCTAGCGAAAGATCTTATTATGGTGCCTTAGAAGCAACACTATTGGCCTTAAAAGAGCATGGTGGTGTTTACGAG
>NZ_RYYJ01000101.1:0-263 GCF_004379015.1 Campylobacter sp. US50a
TATTAAATGTGGTGCAAGATTGGGTTAATACAAATTGATTTCAAAAAGATGTCAAACAACAGCACACATTCAGCCAAGCGAAGCTAATCTTGTCTTATCAAAACAAAAGGAGATAAGATGAGTAAAGTAATAGTAGATATCAAAAAAGGTTTTAGCAAGACTTTTATAAACGCAATTTGCAACCATAATAATGAACTTGTTTTAGAATATCTTAAAAATGGTATGAGTGCAACTAAAGAATGCATGGGCGAAGAACCTATGTT
>NZ_RYYJ01000102.1:0-263 GCF_004379015.1 Campylobacter sp. US50a
CCAGAACGCGTATCGATGCCCGATATTGATGTGGATTTTTGTCAAGATAGACGCGCAGAAGTGATTGATTATGTGATTGATAAATACGGAGCCGATAAGGTTGCACAGGTTATTACTTTTGGTAAGCTTTTGGCTCGTGGAGTGATTCGTGATGTGGCAAGGGTTTGTGATATGAGTATTCCTGATGCAGATGAACTTGCCAAGCTTATACCTGAAGAACTTAAAATCACTCTTGATGCAGCTTACGAAAAAGAACCAAAGAT
>NZ_RYYJ01000103.1:0-261 GCF_004379015.1 Campylobacter sp. US50a
CTCCTTGTCCGCGGATATGGCACGCCTCCAGATCTAAAAAATGGGCTACGCCGCCCGGGATGGCGATTCACTCGTGTTGTCCATGGTCCGGATCGTCCGGTTGGTGACGACCATCAGGAAGACGCCGGCCAGGATGACGCTGATCGCCGTGAAGGTCCCCCGCAGGCCAAGCGCATCCAGCACCGGGCCGACCGCGATCATCCCGAGAGGCGCGGCCACCATCGCCCCGGCGGTCATCACGCCCATGACCCGGCCGAGCAT
>NZ_RYYJ01000104.1:0-252 GCF_004379015.1 Campylobacter sp. US50a
TTGAAACTTCAAGAAGAATCAGTTGATACGATAGTTGTAGTTGAAAAAGAGGAAGTTAAAAACGAACAGTATTACGCTGTGAGAACTATACTAAATCCGCAAGACAATATTTACAAAACCGCATGAGTTCTTTCAATAGTTGAATCTGAATGGGTAAAAAACACTATTTGAAAGTAAAAACATTGGTAAAATAGGCTTTTGAGATAAGTCATTTTACCATGTAATTTTATTTCCAAAAAAAGAAATGGAAAG
>NZ_RYYJ01000105.1:0-251 GCF_004379015.1 Campylobacter sp. US50a
ATCCTCACCCTTGTAGCTGAAGCGTGGATCGACCGCCGGCGAGAAGCGTGAGAAGGTGTCGACAATGGTGAGGACCCGGATTTTGCGGCCGGTGGCGAGCTGATCGTGGACAAAATCCATCGCCCAGGTCTCGTTGATCTGTAGCGCGACGGTTCGATCTTCGCGCAGCTTCGCCTTGACGCGACGCTTGGGTGTCTTGTTGCGCAATTGCAGGCCCAACTCCTTATAAAGACGATAGACCCGCTTCGGGT
>NZ_RYYJ01000106.1:0-250 GCF_004379015.1 Campylobacter sp. US50a
CATTAAAGAGCAAAGAGCAAACAATAAGCTTATACGCCCAAGTAGCGAATATATAGGCGTTGAACCAAGAAAATTTGTAAAAATTCAAGATAGATAAGGAGAAAAAATGAGTGATATGGGAATTTTAGAGGCAAAACGCCCTGAATTTGATGAACTTTTAACAAAAATTGCAAAATATGCTGATGAATTTGAAATTACAAGTGATTTGGCTTTAGAAACGGCTAGATATTGTTTGATGGATACTATAGGT
>NZ_RYYJ01000107.1:0-248 GCF_004379015.1 Campylobacter sp. US50a
TTATTATGCAAACCGCGTTTTTCAGCTTCCTTTAGCTCTTTTTGCTATAGCCTTAACTCAAGTTTCTTTTCCTAAAATTTTAAAGCATTTAAAAAGCGATCAAGAAAATTTAGCCTTAAGTTTTATGCAAAGAGCTTTAGCGGTTTTAAGTATTTTGTTGATTGTTTCAAGTATTGTAGGTTCTGTATTTGCTTTAGAAATTTCAAAGCTTTTATTTGAAAGAGGGAATTTTACTCACGAAGATAGTA
>NZ_RYYJ01000108.1:0-247 GCF_004379015.1 Campylobacter sp. US50a
TTCCATTGCCTTGATTAACAAGACCACCTTCTACCTTAGCTCCACCTTCTATCTTGATATCACTACCTATAGAAGCATTACCTGTATTGATTATATTTCCTTCAAGTTTAGTGTTTTCCCCACTAACAGTAATACCACCTGTTATACTTCCTGAGCCAGAGTTAGATATGGCTTGGCCTGAAGAAGAAGTTACAGTAGCTCCATCTTCTACTTTTATAGAGCCTTCTATTTTTCCACCAAAATTAAA
>NZ_RYYJ01000109.1:0-247 GCF_004379015.1 Campylobacter sp. US50a
CTTATTAATACCTGTGTGCAAATATTGTTTTAATTCTATGTTTAAGTTTTTTCCGCTAAATTTTGAAAGCTCACCATAGTTATCATTGTTTGGGCGATAAGGAATGTAATCTAGTGCATCTTTAGTATTATTTGGCTTATTACCAACAACGGCAACTGTAGAATTTGGAGCAAAAGGAACCACCCAATCATCAGCTCCTGCATAAACAAGTTTAAAACTATCAATTGCATCAATATCAGTAATATAG
>NZ_RYYJ01000010.1:0-82919 GCF_004379015.1 Campylobacter sp. US50a
ATTTGCAAAAACTGATTAAAGATATCTTAAACTAAAGCTTAGTTTAAGAGCTTTAGGTGGAAAATTTGGTTTTTGATAACATCAGCTAGCATTTTTGGCATTTGGTTTATAATATCTTGATAATTTTGCTTTGCATCTTGATCTTTTAATGTCAAATTTAATTTTGCATTTTTAGCTGAAAGAATTTTTCCATTGCTTGTAGAAATAATTTTAAAATTAACATTAGCCACACCCTCTTTACTAGTTGTGATAAAATAATTTGTAATATTTACATAAAAATCTTGCAAATTTACCACCACAACATAATCTGTAAATTTAGCATACATTTTAGCCTTATCTTTTTCTTGTGTTAAAAAAGGACTTACATTTATAAGTTTTGCATCCTTAGGGCTAAAATATGACAAAGTTTTAGGACTTTGATAAATACCATTTGCAGCAGAATTAACCCAATTAAGCTTTAAACTTTGAATCAAATTTTTAGCAAATAATGTAGAAAATTCCTTATCACTCACCCTAAAACCATCTAAAAAATAACCAAAATTTTTCCTAAAAGTTAATACAATAGCAAAATCAATATCCTTATCTTTGGTGATTTGCGATTTTTTTTCAATCAAGGTAGAACTATCGAACAATGCTTTTTGTTGATTTAGATTTGGATTTGCAACATTTTGATTTAGATCTATTAGCTCAAAACTATCTGCGCTTTTTTCAATTTTAATAACTTTTTTCTGAGAAAAATTATTTGCCAAAAGATTAGAGCTTAAAACTAAACTTAAAAACAAAATGAAACAATACCTCATCTTCATCCCTATAAATTATTTAAATATAAAATTATACTCTTTATTTTATAAAAAATCTTGTAAAAAATTCTTAGATGAAACACAAATAAAAGGACTGGATTTATAATTTAAAGGGTTATATAAAATGTATTTTTTAGAAAAATCTCCCATAAATCCTCCATTTTGATTAATCAAAAAATCTCCTGCTACAATATCCCAAATATTAAGCTTTTCAAATCTTTTATAAACTCCTGCCCTAGCCTCTAAAATAGCACAAAATTTCAATCCAGAACCTATATTAATAGCTTCTAATTGATGCTCTTTTGCAAAGTCTTCATCTTCTTTGCTAAGATGATTAACACTCAATAAGGCTTTATATTTATTTTTCTCGTATTCTTGCTGGTCAATTTGCAAAGGTTTATCGTTTTTATAAACCTTGGTTTTTGCATGAGCATAGAATATATCACCTTTTGATGGATTTTGTATAAGCGATAAAACAGGGCGATTGTCATGAACTAAACTTATCATAACACAAAATTCATCACTGCCTTTTAAAAAACCACTTGTTCCATCAAGAGGATCGATAAGCCAAAAAGTTTTTAATTCTTCACACTCTTCTTTGCTGAGTAATTTTTCTTCTGATAGAATTTTAATATCCGTAGAACCTAAAATATCATTTAGAATTTTATTAGAAGCAAGATCTGCTGATGTAAGCGGGCTTTTATCTTCTTTTTCCCAAGTTTTAAAATTTTTTCTCTCTTCTAAAATAGCTTTAGAAGCTTGATTGCTAGCATTTATAGCAATTTCTAAAAATTTATCAAGATTAAGCATGATTATAAGACTTTCTATAAGATTTTTTAAAATTATACAAGAAGATTTTGTGGAATTTTTAATTTCCACAAAAATTTTAATTAAATTTTACTAGTTTCACCCAAATAAAGTTGTCTTGGACGGACTATTTTAAGACTTTCTTGCTCTTTTTGTTCTATCCACTGAGCTATCCATCCTGGGGTGCGTCCTATAACAAATAAAGTAGCAAACATTTCATTTGGAATACCTAAGGCTTTTAAAATAAGTCCGCTATGAAAATCAACATTCGGATATAGCCCTCTTTGAACGAAATAATCATCATTTAAAGCAATCTCTTCTATACGCGTTGCTACTTTAATAAGATTGGTATCAATACCCAACTCATCAATAAGTTGATCACGAAGTTTTTTAAGTACTTTTGCTCTAGGATCAAAATTTTTATAAACCCTATGTCCAAAGCCCATCAAACGGAAAGGATCGTTTTTATCCTTAGCCCTTTTGATGAATTCATCTACCCTATCAACACTACCTATTTGCTCAAGCATTCTAATAACACCTTCATTAGCTCCACCATGTGCATGACCCCAAAGTGCACCAATACCTGCTGCTATACAGGCATAAGGATGAGCATGAGTTGAACCCACAGAACGAACCGTTGAAGTTGAAGCATTTTGCTCATGATCTGCATGAAGCATAAAAACTGTATCAAGTGCTTTTACTTCTATAGGTTTAAGCTCTACATGATCGTAAGGATAAGTTCTTAACATATATAAGAAATTTTCTGTAAAACCACGATCTAAATTTGGATAAGCCATAGGAAAGCCATGTTTATATCTATAAGCGGTGGCGACTATAGTAGGGATTTTAGCTACTATTCTAGCTGCCATTTCCATATATTCTTCTTTTACATTCATGTTTAAATGATCAGGATAAAAAGCACTAAGCGATGAAACAGCACCTTGTAAAACTGCCATAGGATGAGCATTATCAGGGAAAGAATCAAAAAGACGATGCATACCTTCATGGATAAAAGAACGCTTTTTCATTTCATAACGAAACGCTTCAAGACGCGTAGTATCAGGTAGTTCTTTATAAAGTAAAAGATGAACCACATCTAAATAAAGTTTGTTTTCAGCAAGCCACTCTATAGGATAGCCACGGTGCATTAAAATTCCGTTTTCTCCATCAATATAAGTGATTTTTGATTTACAAGTAGCCGTAGAAGTCAAGCCCTCATCATAAGAAAACATTCCTGTTTGTTTATAAAAACTTGACATATCTACAACGCTTGGGCCAGTTGTACCATCATATATAGGAAATTCATAGCTTTTTCCATTTCTATTATCGGTTATAGTAACGGAATTTGACATTTTTGCTCCTTTTATTGTTACTTTTATTAATTCTAACAAAAAAGGGCGATTATGAGTTTTTTTATTATTAAATTTTTAAGATTTTGTTTGCTTTTTTGAGTAAAAAAGTAACTTTCATTTTTTAGAATTGGAAAGAAATTTAATCATACTCATAACAATAATAGCCTCAAACAACGCTGTTAAAATAAGTGCTGAATAAAGCTTCTCATCAATAACCTTGCCCGAATAACCCAGAGTAGCTGTTGCTATAAGCAAGGTTAAAGGCATAGAATGACTAAGACCAAATAAAATCATATTTTTAAAACCAATTCTTTTTAAAAAAACACTTGCACATAAAATTCTTAAGCCCACCATAACAAACATAAGTAAAAATGCTTGTAAAACGATTTTATAATCTAAAATCATTTTAAGATCAAAGGTTGAACCTATATGGATAAAAAAAATAGGGATCAAAAACCCGTGTCCAAAAGTAGAAAGCTTGTGCTCAAGATCTTTTTTATGATCAAAAAAAGTAGCTATAAATGAACCTGCTATAAAAGAACCAAGAACGATTTCAAGTTTTGTAATAACCATAGCAACAATGATCAGTATAAAAATGGCCATACAAAATCTTATATCTTTTTCATTTTTATCTTCCCATGGCATAAGCACAACTTTAAGCTGAGGATACCACCAAAAAAGCACACCAAGCATTTTAAATCCAAGTAAACAAAGCCCCAAAAAGATATTAAGATATAAAATACTTTGCACTACATCAATAATACCCGTTCCTTCGCGCAAAAAAGCTCCCGCTATAGTCAAAAGCACAATAGAAATCACCTCAGCTAAAGTAGCTACTACCATAGCAATATTTAGCCAATAACACTCTTTTCCAAAATCCTTAAAAAGCAAAGATAAAAGCCCTACACTCATCACAGGTATAATGATAACAAATACTAAAGAAAGTCCAAAAATCCATACTATAAAAGAAGATAAAGCATAAAGTAAAAAAATATAAAAAAAGCTTTTTTTGACAACTTCTTTATCCATATTGAAAAAAGCTCTTAAATTGACTTCCATACCCGCTATAAACATTAGATAATAAAAACCTACATTTGCTAAAAGTGCAAAATTTTCACTTTTTCCTATAAAACCAAAATATGCAATTACCGCACCTAAAATAATTTCAGTAGCCGAAATAGGTAAGCGAAAAATTCTCGCAATATGCGGAGAAAAAAGCAAACACAAGGCTATAACAATAAGAATTTTTAAATCAATTAAAGCCTGCGTATCAATGACACTCTGATGCAAAAGTAAATCCCATTTCTTTTAATTTTATTATATCTTGACTTGGTTCTTCACCTTTAGTGGTTAAATAATCCCCTATAACAATAGCCCCAGCACCTGCTTGAAAAATTTCATATTGTCTTTCTCGTAATACCACTTCACGCCCGCCTGCTATCATTACCACGCTTTGCGGTAAAGCCTCTTTGGTATCACGAACAATTTTTAAGGCTTCATCAGCACTAAGTCTTGGAACTTGTAGTTTTAAATTTTCATTTGCTATAAAAAAATTAATAGGCGTTGAAAAAGGTTGTAATTCTTGCAAAGATTTTCTAAAACTTAGCCTATCTTCTTCACTCTCACCCATACCATAGATTCCACCACAACAAAGCATAAGCCCTGCTTCTTTAGCGTTTAAATTGGTTTGAAATCTACTTTCCCAAGTATGAGTGGTGCAAATTTGTGGAAAAAATTCCTTAGAAGTTTCAAGATTGTGATTATAAGAAAAAATTCCTGCTTTTTTAAGTTCTTTGAGTTGTTCCACGCTTGCCATGCCATTACAGGCAATTAAAAGCAAGTTAGGCACTTCTTTTTGCACGGCCTTAGCAGCCTCGCAAACATACTCAAGCTTTTCATCATCAAGTCCAAGTCCTGCCGTAACCAAACAAAAACCCAAGGCTTCATTTTTCTTTGCCATTTTTGCTTCTAAAACAATTTGTGAAAGTTCTTTACGACGATATTTTTGAATATCTGTTTTTACATATGCACTTTGAGTGCAGTATTTACAGTCTTCTGAACAATTTCCACTCGCTATATTTGAAATAGCACAAAGCATGATTTGCATTCTAATCCTTCATTTCTTTTTTGATTTTACATTTTAAACATTCTAAAAATGTACCTTTTTTAAGCTCTTTTATCACTAAAGTTTCGCCACACTCTTCGCATTTTTCTTCACTTGGTTTGTATTTGCTTATAAAATTGCATTTTGGATAAGCGCTACAGCCATAAAATTTACCACGTTTTGAAAAGCGTTCTACGATTTCACCTTTTTGACAACTTGGACAAGTAATACCTGTACCATTAGCTTTAGCTTTTGCGGCAGTATTTTCGCTTTCATTTTTACTTTCACTTTTTAAATTTCTTGAATACTTACATTTTGGGAAATTTAAACACGCTACAAATTCTCCAAAACGCCCTTTTCTAATAGCAAGTTCCCCACCACAATCAGGACAACTTTCACCTAATTTTGTAACAGTTTTTTGACTAGCGATTTTTGTTTTTCCTTCTTCGATTTTTCTCATAAAAGGATAGTAAAATTCTTTTAAAGTTTCTTGCCAATCTGCCTTATCTTCAGCGATTTCATCTAGGGTATTTTCAAGATTTGAAGTAAATTTGCTATCTACTATATCGCTAAAATTTTTTTCAAGCACTTCGGTTACATTAAAAGCAACCTCGCTAGGAATGAGTTGTTTTTTATCTATTTTTACATAATCACGACTTGTAAGTATAGAAATGGTTGGCGCATAGGTAGAAGGACGACCTATACCTAAACTTTCAAGTTTTTTTACAAGTCCAGCTTCTGAATACCTTGAAGGTGGTTCGGTAAAATGTGAGTTCATTTCTAAATTTTGTACTTTTAAATTTTCACCTATTTTAAGATTTGGTAAAATTTTATCCTTATCCATATCACCATAAACTTTATAATATCCATCAAAAAGGATTTTTCTACCGCTTATTTTAAAAACTGCTCTATCATTTTTTACAAATACATTTTGGGTTTGAGAGATAGCAGGATTTATTTGACAAGCTAAAAAACGATTGTAAATAAGTGTGTAAAGTTTTAACTCATCTTTGTCTAAAAATTTGGACGCAATTTCTGGAGTAAAACTTAAATTTGTAGGGCGTATAGCCTCGTGAGCTTCTTGAGCGCCTTTGGCTTTTGTAGTGTATACATTTGCTTTACTTGGAAGATAGTCTTTGCCAAAATTTGCTTGTATGAATTTTCTTGCATTCTCTATAGCTTCTTTGGCCAAATTTAAACTATCGGTTCTCATATACGTAATAACCCCCATCACGCCCTCGTGAGTATTTACTCCTTCATAGAGTTTTTGAGCTATCATCATGGTTTTTTTAGGATTAAAACCAAGGCGATTGCTAGCACTTTGCTGCAAAGTTGAAGTCATAAAAGGAGGCGGTGGAACGATTTTTCTTTCTTTGCTTTCAATGTCGCTTATAGTATAAGCTTCATTTTTACAAGCCTCTAGTATAAGCTTAGCACGATCTTTGTTGGTAATGGTAAGTTTTTCTATCTTAGCTTTATCAAACTCAACTAGTTCTGCATCTAAATCTTTTTGAAAAATCATATCTATGCTAAAATATTCTAGTGGTACAAAGGCACGAATTTCTTTTTCACGATCGACTATGATCTTTAAAGCCGCACTTTGAACACGCCCTGCGCTAAGTCCTCTTTGAATTTTTTGCCCCAATAAAGGGCTGAGTTTATATCCTACAATGCGATCTAAAAGGCGTCTAGTTTGTTGGGCATTTACAGAGTGCATATCTAATTTTCTTGGATTTTTTAAAGCATTTTCTATAGCACTTTTAGTAATTTCATGGAAAACGATGCGTGGCAAGGTATTTTCATCTTTGCCTATAGCTTTTGCAATATGATAAGCTATGGCTTCTCCTTCTCTATCCTCATCCGTTGCAAGATAAACTTCTTTGGCATCTTTGGCTTTGCTTTTAAGTTCTTTAACTAAGGCGCTATGATCACTTGTAATTCTATACTCAGGGATAAATTCATCATCTTCTATTTTAATCCCAAAGCTTGATTTAGGTAAATCTCTAATATGTCCTTTAGAAGCGATAACTTCATAATCTTTTCCCAAAAAATTTCCTATGGTTTTAGCTTTTGCAGGAGATTCTACTATGATTAAATTTTTCTTCATTTTGCACCCTTGTTAAATAAAAAGCTGAATTTAGCTAAAAATATTTAAAATTCTACTTATAAAATATATTTTAATTAAGCTAAAATATTTTAAAAACAAAACTATCATAACAAAATAAATAAAATATAATTTTAAGTAATTTTAAATACAAATCATAATTTTTGGAGTATAATAAAATAAAAAAGGCAAAAATTATGAATAGCAAAAATTATAAATTTCATCCAAATGACACAAAAATGGATAGAAAAATAATTCAAATTACTGAAAAGTCCGGATTTAAAGCGGCTGTGTTTTCTATGGCCGCTATGACTATGCTAGGAAGTGTGGTCATTTCATCTGCTCTGCCTGCTATCAACAGACATTTTGAAGAACTTTTAACCCAAAGTGGCGCTACTCTTGCTTCAAGTTTCACATTAACTCATCTTGATATACTTGTTCGCTTAGTTTTAACCATTCCTGCTATTTTTGTTGTCATTTTATCTCCATTTGCTGGTATTTTAATGGATAAATTTGGCAAATTAAAATTCATTCTTCCAGCTATGGTGATTTGGACTATTTCTGGGGTAAGTGGCTTTTTCTTAAATGATATTTATGCTATACTGACTTCAAGAGCTATTTTTGGTATGGCAACTGCTTTTATAATGACAGGCGCTTCGGCTTTACTTGGAGATTATTATAGTCGCGGTGGCTTTAATCGCAGAGAAAATGCTTTAAGTCTTCAAGGATTTTTTTGTGCGGTAGGGGGTGCTGTTTTTATTTCTATTGCGGGATTTGTTTCAAGTTATTCTTGGCGTTATCCTTTTTTGGTATATGGACTTGGAATTTTAATTACCTTAATGGCTATCATTTATCTTTTTGAACCTAGAAAATTTAAATTCTATAATCATACAAAAATAGAAGCAAAAACAAATTATTGGCAATTTTTTCCTATCTATTTTATAGGTTTTTTTATCATGGTAGTTTATTATATTTCGCCAACTCAACTTCCTTACTATATAGAAGAACATTTAGGATTGGATCCTAAATATATAGGTATTTCGATGTCTGTGTCTGCACTATGTTATGGTTTTTTCTCTCTAAGCTATAGATATATTATAAAATTCTTAAGTATTAAAACTATCTATGTTTTAACTCTTTTTATCGTATCTTGTTCTTTTTTGCTGCTTTTTTTAGTAGATAGCTTTTTCACAGTTTTAATCGCCTTAGCTTTGCTTGGAATGGGCGGAGGTATTATGCTTGTAAATAATACGGCTTATCTTTTTTCAATCTGTCCTGAAAATGCTCGCGCTAGGGCTTATGGAATTTTAGCAAGTTGTATATTTTTAGGACAATTTTTAAGTCCTATTATCTCTCAACCTATCGTTAGGCAAATGGGTCTTGTAGATGCTTTTTTAATATGGTCAATAGTAATTTTTATAGTGTGCATTGTGTTTTTATTTTTAAAGCAAAAACCTAGGATAAATTAATTCAATTAATTATATTCTTCATAATTTTTAATTAAACCTGATAAATTTAGATTTAATTATCTAGGATTTACAAACTCTTTCGTAGAGTTTTATAATTATAATTTTTATCAAAGACAAGTTTTTCATTTTCCTTAACCTGCATTTTACCCTTGATATAAAAATACTCCTTATCACTGGTTTGAGTAAGAATAATATCAGCATCCATCATGCAATTTTCCCTACCAATTTTCATCTTTTGAGTGATAGTGTATTTAGCACTTAGAGGATCTTCATTTTGAAGGACTAGCTCTCTTTTAAGATTGTGTTCTACTAAAATATCAATCTCATCAAATCTATAAATACCTTCGCCAAAAACTCCACCCACTCCATCGGTTATACAAGTGTAAGTATCGCTTAAAATATCATAAGTTATACTCCTATCTACCCTACCTTCTTTAAGCAAAGTAAGAGGAGTTAAAGGAGCACTTTGAGCTTCTAAATTCACTTTATTGCTATCCTTGCCACTAAAAACAGGTAAAGCAAAATCGCATTCATTTAAATCCAAAGTCAAGGTCACATTTTCAGGCATAGGCCAAAACATAGGCCAAAAGGTTGTAGCCAAAGAAAGTCTTATCTTAGATCCCTTAGCAAAACGATGCCCACAACAATCAAGCCTTAGCTCTCTTTGGATCCATTCATTTTTTATCAAGGGTGTAAATTCACTTCTTTCTTTATTTAAGGCTAAATTTAAAACCCCATAGCTCACCCTTTGTACAAAGCCATCTTCCCTTACTTCACTAAGTTGTGCAAAAAGCATAGCTTTAGGCTTATCGCTATTTAATTTCACTTTTAACAAGGGATAACCTAAAACATCAAGCTCATCTTGCAAAATTTCACTTTCAAAAACCACAGCCAAACCATCATCTAATCTTTGATCTGCAGGACTTTCTCCCAAAACGGCTGCTCCCATCCACTCTCCAGCTAAAAGTCCATGATTTTGTGGGGTATTAATCTTAATGCTTTGCTTGCTTTTTTCTTGAGTGAGTCTATAAGGATTTAAAAAATAGGTATGATAATTTATATCCTTACTAGGATAACTTTCTAATCCCACAAAACGCCCTTTAACCTCACTCACTTTAGAACTAGGTTTTAAAGGATCTTCTATATAAGCTTGTATCATAGGACAATCAAGAACATCATTATCTTCATCTTTTAGCCATTTATCCCACCATTTTAAAGCTTCTTGTAAAAATCCCATAGCAGGAGCTGGAAAACCATCGTGCGGATAAACATGAGCCCAAGGGCCTATAATGGCTTTTCTTGAAACCTTTAAACCTTGCATGAGAGTAAAAACAGGATTGGTATAAGAATCAGCCCATCCATCTAAAGCAAAAACAGGTACTTGTATATCCTCATAATTTTCACTCACCGAGCCATGTTTCCAATACTTATCCTTTAAATTATGTTCCATCCATAAAGCAGGCCATAAAGGCATATTTTCAAGTCTATGAAGCCATTTCTCTCTTCCATTTGGATCGATTTTTGGATCTACAAAACGGGCTTGATAAGCAAGCATGATATTGCCCCACCAAAAATTATCATTGAGTAAGCACCCGCCTTTATAATGTATATCTTCATTGTATCTATCATCGGTAAAACCCACCACTATAATGGCTTTTAAATTCTTAGGTCTTCTAGCAGCCACTTGCAAAGAATTAAAACCACCCCAAGACTTACCCATCATGCCTACTTTGCCATTGCACCATTCTTGTTTGGCTATCCATTCTATAAGCTCTAAGGCATCATCTTGTTCTTGCTTTAAATACTCATCTTTTAAGAGCCCATCAGATTCCCCACTGCCTCTCATATCCACTCTTACAACAACATAACCATTGCCTGCAAAATAGCCATGCATAGGTTCATCTCTTGTTCTTGTACCATCATTTTTTCTATAAGGAATGTATTCTAAAATAGCAGGAAGTTTCTCATTGGTTTGTGGAAACCAAATTCTAGAAGAAAGCCTTGTGCCATCCTTTAAAGTAATCCAAATATTTTCTATCACTTTCACTTTAAATTTAAAATCTTTAATTATTTTCTTCATATTTTTTTCCTTTTTTATTGTATTTTTTTATCCAAAACAAACAAAAAATAGCACCCATAATAGCCATAGCAATCATGATACTAAAATAGATATGAAAACCCTTTACTCCTTGATATTTATCAAGCAAATCTCCTGCTAAAACAGGTGCAAAAACTTCAGGCAAATATCCAAAAGTAGAAACTATACCTATGGCCATACCAGCTAAATGTACAGGAATTTTACCCTCGCTTAATAAAGAATAATAAATACTAAAATTAGAATACATAGCCACATAAACAATCACACAAGCTAAGGTTAAAGCCACCATTTGTATAAAACCACCCCAATAAGCACTAAACATTAAAAGCACCACTCCAAGTCCCATGGTTACAAAACCCACTAACATAACCTTAGCCTTTCCAAAACCATCAGCTACAAAACCACCTACTATAGAAGCAATGGGGCGTATATAAGAGGCTAAAACCGCTAAAATAGCTGCAAATACAGCAGAAGTACCTATAACATTACTCGCATAAGGGGTAAAATAATAAAAACTCATATTGAAAAAATAAGTACAAAAAGTGATGGCCACCACAAGCCATAAAGCAGGATTTTTAATAAGAGATAAAAAATCACTCCATTTTAAATTTTCACTTTTTTCATGCTTACCCTCTTTTAAAAGAAAAAACAAAATCACTGCACTAATTATAGGAGCTAAAGAATAAAAAATGATAATCATCTCTATACCCTTAGAAGCTAAAGCCTTGGTTTGAAAATAGCCAAAAATAGCCGTAGCAATAGCTAAATGTATAGCGCTAACCACACCACGACCCCCTTCAAAGACCCCATAAGCTCTTGCTTGCTCTTGCTCGCTGGCTAAAGTGCGTATGATTTTCATCAAAGAAGGCCAAAAAGTAAGAAGCGAAGTAATACCCCAAAGCCCATAAATAATCATAAGAGCCTTAAGCGAAGCAAAATAAAGATGAAGCAAACCCCCACATCCTGTAGCCACCAAAGAAAAGATCAAAAGCTTCTTAGGAGCAAAACGATCTGCTAAATATCCACCCAAAGCATAAGAAAAAAGTCCTAACAAACCATAAGCACTACCTAATAAACCCATTTGAAAATTATCTAAATGATACAAAGCCATATAATCATCATAATAATACTTTCTAAAATAAGGCAAACCATAAATAATAGAGCCACAAAAAGAAAGCAAAATCAAAGTGAAAAAATTCTTTTTTAAAGTATTCTTCATGGCTTCTCCTAAACAAATCTAATTTTAGTATTACATATTTTTAGTATTTTTTTAAAAAAATTAGAAAAATTTTAAAAGCTAATTTAAATTTTTGTAGATTATTTACACATTTGATAAAAATAAAACATACAAGAAAAAGAATAAAATAAAAAAATTATTTCAACAAGGAAAATTACCCTTGTTGAAATATATTACAAACCTACCGCACTTAAAGTTTGGTATTTACTCATATAAATTTGAGCTTCAATTTTTCTCATTGTATCAAGCGCTACTTGAACTACAATAAGTACAGAAGTACCGCCAAAATGAAAAGGCACACCCATAAATTTCACCAAAACCCAAGGCAAGGTTGCAACAAGCCCTAAATAAATAGAACCTGATAAAGTTAAACGAGAAGCCACTTCATTAAGATAATTTGAAGTTCCTTCACCTGGACGAATTCCAGGGATAAAACCGCCTTGCTTTTTCAAATTTTCTGCTATGTCTTTAGCGTTAAATACAATAGAAGCATAAAAATAAGCAAAGAAAATTACAAACAAGAAAGTTAAAACATGAAACAAATAACCATTTGGATTTAAAAAGTCATTAATGGCTTGCAGATAAGGATTTGTACTAGTTTGTAAAATCGTTGTTGGAAACATCAAAATCGCACTAGCAAAAATCGGTGGAATAACTCCACTAAGATTGAGTTTAATAGGAATATAATTCATAATGCGTTTGTTTTGATTTTGCATTACAACTTTACGAGAATAAGAAATAGGAATTCTTCTTTCTCCAAGTTCTACATAAATAATCACGCCTATAGTGATTAAAATCAAAGCAAAAATTGCAAAAGCGGTTAAGAAATTCATCTCACCTGAATTAATTTGTCCTACAGTTCCTGAAATCGCTCTTGGAATACCTGAAACAATACCTGCAAAAATGATTAAAGAAATACCATTTCCTATACCTCTTTGTGTAATTTGTTCGCCAAGCCACATTAAAAGCATAGTTCCTGCAAGCATAGAAATAGCACAAAGTGCGATAAACATATTTAAATCTTCCACCATTATAGCCCCTGCACCACCACGACCATGTAAGCTTTGCAAACCTATAGCAACGCCTATACTTTGAACCAAAGTAATCACAATAGTCGCATAACGGATAATTTGCATATATTTTTGCATACTATCACGTTCTTTTTTCATCTTACCGATATTTGGAAAAGTTGCCGCAAGAAGCTCCATGATAATAGAAGCAGTAATATAAGGCATAATACCTAAAGAAATGATAGAAAAGCGTTCAGCCGCTCCACCACTAAAAACATTAAATAAACCCAAAGCATTGTTTTGATTGTTATTAAAAAATTCCGCAATCACATCAGCATTGACGCCAGGAACTGGCACATAAGCCAGAACCCTATAAGCAAACAAAAATGCTAAGGTGATTAAAATCTTATTCGTCAATGCTCTATTCATTATTTTGATCCGGTGACGCTAATATTCTCGTCTTTGATTTTTGATACTAAGTCTTTTGCACTTGCACCAATTAATTTGATTTTATTCACAGATTTTGAAATTTTGTGAACACTTTTAATGCTCTCAAATGTAATTTCACTAAGCTCTTTTACAGCTGTGATTTTTTCAACATTAATCACATAAGGTTTTTGAATTTTAGAAGTAAAACCTACTTTTGGTAGTCTTCTTTGAAGTGGTTGTTGACCCCCTTCAAAACCTCTTTTTTCATTATAACCTTTTCTAGCAGTTTGACCTTTACCCCCTTTAGTAGCAGTCTTACCCATGCCAGAACCTTGACCACGGCCAATTCTTTTAGTTTTATGCGTTGAACCCGCTGCTTTTGTTAAATTCATCTTCTTATCCTTTTAACATTGTTAAAGCTTTGATTGTAGCACGAACCACATTAGCTGAATTATTTGAACCCAAAGACTTGGTTAAGATGTCTTTAATACCTGCAAGTTCCACGATAGGGCGTGTAGAACCACCCGCGATAACTCCTGTACCTTCACTAGCTGGTTTAAGTAAAATTCTACTTGCGTTGTATTTTACCTCTACATCATGAGCGATAGTTGAGCCTTTAGTTTTAACTTCAACGATATTTTTAAACGCATCGTCAACAGCTTTACGGATAGCATCTGGAACTTCCTTAGCCTTACCATAACCAACACCTACCAAACCTTTGCGGTTTCCAACGATAACTAAAGCAGTAAATCTAAATCTTCTACCACCTTTAACAACCTTAGTAACTCTGCCGATATCGACGATTACTTCTTCAAATTCTTCTCTATTATATTTTTCCATCGATTTACCCCTTATAGCCTAATGCCATTTTCTCTTAAAGATTCAGCCAAAACTGCAATAACACCATGATATACATAACCATTTCTATCAAAAACAGCTTGTTCTATCTTTTTAGCTTTTAAAGTTTTAGCAAATTCAGCAGCAATTTTTTTAGCGCCATCTTTATTTGCTTTAACGCCAAGTTTGCGTCCATCAACTGCTGCTAAAGTTACAGCTTTTACATCATCAATCGCTTGGATATATAGAGTTCTGTTCGATTTAAATACAGAAATTCTTGGAAAATTTTCACAACCTGAAATTTTCGCTCTAATTCTTTTTTTTCTTTTGATTCTTAAAGTTAGTTTTCTTTTTAATACATTTGCTCTCATATTCTACCCTTACTTCTTAGATGTCTTACCAGCTTTGCGGATAATGCGTTCATCAGAATACTTAACGCCTTTTCCTTTATATGGCTCTGGTGGTCTAAATTCACGAATTTGAGCAGCAACTTGACCTACAACTTGTTTATCACTTCCTTTAACTGCAATAGTATTTTTATCCACTACAATTTCAATTCCTTCTGGAATATCATAATTAATAGGATGAGAAAAACCAAGGCTTAGTTCTAAAACTTTACCTTTTAAAGCTGCTTTATAACCAACTCCATTGATTTCAAGAGTTTTTGAAAAACCTTGAGTTAAACCTACAACGATATTGTAAGCTAAAGCTCTGTAAGTTCCCCAATAAGCTCTACTTTGTCTATCTTCACCTTTTGGAGAAAAAAGAATATTATTATCTTTAATCTCAACATTTACATTTGCTTTAGTATCAAGTTCTTTTGCCAAATTTCCTTTTTTAAATTTAAGCAAATTTCCTTCTAATTTTACTTCTACTCCTGCTGGAATAGCAATCGGTTGTTTACCTATACGAGACATATTTTTCCTTTTTATTTGTCTAGGATATTTCTACTTTTTTAAAAGAATGGATACCCAATGCCATAAAAAGCAGATTTTTTACCAAATAGTACATAAAATTTCGCCGCCAACACCTGCTTTATAAGCTTCATCATTAGCTAAAACGCCACGACTTGTGCTAACTACGATAGTACCATAACCATTTTTAAAACGCTTGATTTCATCTTTACCTTTATAAACACGACGACCGGGCTTAGAAATTCTTTTAAGCTCATTGATAACACTCTTACCTTTTTCATCGTATTTTAAAACTACATTGATAAATTTCTTTTTATCTTCTTCAATAACATTAAAACTCTCAATATAGCCCTTAGCTTGAAAAATTCCAACTAAAGCTTCTACAACTTTAGAATGTAAAAGCTTGGTTGTTTCAAGCTTTCTCATTCCTGCATTTCTGATACGAGTGAGTGAATCTGAAATAATATCATTTATCATATTTTATCCTTACCAACTTGCTTTCTTAAGACCTGGAATCAAACCTTCATTGCCCATTTTTCTTAAGCAAACTCTGCAAATTCCAAAATCTCTATAAACCGAATGCGGACGCCCACAAATTTGGCATCTCGTATAAGCTCTAACCTTAAATTTAGGCTTGCGTGCCGCTTTTGCAATCATTGATTTTTTAGCCATCTTACTTTCCTTTTGTAAATGGCACACCGATAAGTTCTAATAACTTTTGTGCCTGTTTGTCATTTTGTGCTGTTGTAACTATAGAAATATTCATACCATGAGTTCTTAAAATTTTATCATACTCCACTTCTGGGAACATCAACTGCTCATCAAGACCGAAGTTATAGTTTCCGCGTCCATCAAAACCATCTCTACTTAAACCTCTAAAGTCTTTCACCCTTGGCAAAGCAATAGAAATTAATTTATCAAGAAAAGCATACATATTTTCTTTTCTTAAAGTTACCATTACACCTACAGGAAAACCTTCGCGAACTTTAAATCCTGCAACTGATTTTTTAGCTTTAGTAATCACAGCCCTTTGTCCTGCAATTAAAGAAATAGTATCTGCAACATTTTGCAATACTTTTTGATCTTTAGCTAACTCACCAGCACCTACACTGATAACTACTTTTTCGATCACAGGGATAAGCATAGGATTTTTAATATCAAATTCTTTAACCAATGCAGGTTTAATGCTTTGATTGTATTTTTCTTTTAATCTCATCATCGCTTACTCCTGAACTTTTGCCACATTGGAAATATCCATTGGCATTTCTTTATTGATAAAACCACCATTTGGGTTTTTCTCGCTCGGCTTAATAGCTTTTTTAGCAATTTTACATCCTTCAACTACCACTTTAAGTGTTTTTGGATATACCGCCAAAACTTTACCTGTTTTACCTTTATCATCGCCTGTGATAACCTTAACGCTATCACCTTTTTTGATTTTTAATTTAACCGCCATTATAATACCTCCGGTGCTAGTGAAACGATTTTCATAAAGCCACCATATCTAACTTCTCTGCCCACTGGCCCAAAGATACGAGTTCCGATAGGCTCTCTTTTATTATCAAGAATAACTGCAGCATTTTCATCAAAACGAATCAAAGAACCATTATCTCTATGAATTTCTTTTTTAGTTCTAACGATAACCGCTTTTACCACTTGACCTTTTTTAACTTTTCCATTTGGTAAAGCTTTCTTAACAGATGCAACGATTACATCACCTACAGTAGCGTATCTTCTTTTGCTACCCCCTAAAACCTTGATACACATTAATTCTTTTGCACCGCTATTATCAGCAACTGCAAGTCTAGTAAAACTTTGAATCATTACTCAACTCCTGTAGCTAATACAGATTTTAAGCGAAATGATTTTCTTTTTGAAAGCGGTCTACATTCTACTGCAACAATAGTATCACCCACTTTAACTTCATTTCTCTCATCATGAATTAGATATTTTTTAAAGCGTTTAACAATTTTTCTATATCTTGGATGAACCACTTTTCTTTCAACCAAAACACTTGCGGTTTTTTCACCAGCGATTTTAACAACAACGCCTTGAATTTCTCTTTTAAATGCCATTTTCTATCCTTATCTTAAAGCGTTAATTGCTGTATTTATTCTAGCAATGTCTTTTTTTACTTGGCTAATCTCTTTTGGATTAGTAAGTTGCATTGTTTTTAGCTTTTGTTTTAAAGTGAATAAAAGCACCTTTTTTTCTTTTAGCATTGTTGCAAGCTCAGCTGCTGTTTTATCTTTAATCTCAGTATATTTCATTTTGGCTCTCTCTTGTAACAAACTTAGTTTTAAATGGAAGTTTATGCATAGCTAAAGTCAATGCTTCTCTTGCCATTTCTTCGCTTACTCCTGCCATTTCATAAATGATACGGCCTGGCTTGATATTCATTACCCATTCCTCAACAGCACCTTTACCTTTACCCATACGAGTTTCTAAAGGTTTTTTTGTCAAAGGCTTATCTGGGAAAACTCTAATCCAAGTTTTTCCTTGTCTTTTAACGAAACGAGTTAAAGCAATACGCGCTGCTTCGATTTGGCGTGAGTTAATGCGTCCTGCTTCAGTTGCTTTTAATGCAAATTCACCAAAAGTAAATTCTGTTCCACGATTAGCATAACCTCTGTTACGCCCTTTCATCATTTTGCGATATTTAGTTCTTTTTGGCATTAACATGATTATTTACCCCTTCTTGTGCGTCTTGGCTTTTTAGCTGGAGCACTTTCTTCAGTTTTTTCAGGTTGCATACCTTTGTGTAATACCTCACCTTTAAAGATCCATACTTTAACCCCTATGTTTCCATAAGTAGTTCTAGCTTCTGCAAAACCATAATCGATTTTTGCTCTTAAAGTATGAAGTGGAACGCGTCCTTCAAGATACCATTCTGTTCTTGCCATTTCAGCACCGCCTAAACGACCAGAAACTGAAACTTTAATCCCTTTAGCACCTGCTTTTTGCGCGCCTTGAATTACTTTTTTCATTGCTCTTCTAAAAGCAATTCTTTTTTCAAGTTGAGTTGCAACACTTTCAGCAGCAAGTTGAGCTGAAGCTCCTGCTTTTCTTTCTTCTTTGATATTGATATTTACATCTTTACCGATTAAATCTTGCAATTCTTTTCTTAAATTATCAACATCACTACCTTTTTTACCGATGATGATACCTGGTCTTGCGGCAACTACAGTAACGCGAAGTTTTTTAGCAGTTCTTTCTACTAAAATTTGACTAATTCCTGCGTAATAAAGTTTTCTTTTTAAGAAAGCTCTGATTTTGTAATCTTCACCGATATTTTCTACTAAATTTGCTTTAGTTGGAAACCATCTTGATTCCCAGTTTCTATTGATTCCTAGTCTTAGACCAATTGGATTAACTTTTTGTCCCATTAGCTTTCCTTTTTCGCTGTTGCTTTTTTAGTGCTTGTTGTTTTTTTAGCTGGAGCTTTTGTTGTAGTAGTTTTTTTAGCTACTGTTTTTTTCTCTTCAGCTTTCACTTCTGCTTTTGCCACTTCTACTAAAATATGTGAAGTTGGTTTTCTAATACGACTTGCACTTCCTCTAGCTCTTGGTCTAAATCTTTTTAACACCGCAGCTGCATCCACGCGACAACTTTTTACAATCACTTCGTTTGCTTCAAAGCCACCATTTGCTACTGCACTTGAAATTGCGTTTGCGATATATTTTGCACCTTTATTTGGCATAAATTTTAAACTAGCCATAGCTAATTCTGCATTCATCCCCTGAACTTCCCTAGCAATCAATCTTGCTTTAGTTGGAGATAATCTTATGAATTTAATTAATGCTTTACTCATATCTTATCCCTTACTTACCAATTTTCTTTTGCACAGAGCCTTTATGCCCTTTAAATGTGCGTGTTGGAGCAAATTCACCAAGCTTATAACCGATATGATTTTCAGTAATATAAACTGGAATAAAGCTTTTACCATTATGAACATTAAATGTAAGTCCTATCATATCAGGAGTAATTGTGCTTCTTCTTGACCAAGTTTTAATTGGTTTATTATCATTAGCCTTTTTAGCAGCGATGACTTTTTTCATTACATGATCATCAACAAAAGGACCTTTTTTTAGTGATCTAGCCATCTTACTTTCCTTTTCTTCTTGAAATTATTAGCTTATCGCTAGCTTTTTTACGACGAGTTTTCGCACCTTTGGTTGGTTTACCCCATGGAGTTACTGGATGACGGCCTGAATTTTTCTTACCTTCACCCCCACCGTGCGGATGATCTACTGGGTTCATAGCAGAACCACGAGTTTGTGGACGGATACCTCTATGGCGATTTCTACCTGCTTTACCGATAGTTACATTAGCCCATTCTTCATTTCCAACTTCGCCGATACTTGCCATACATTCAGCTAAAACTTGTCTCATTTCGCCACTTGCAAGTCTTAAGATAACATATTTTTCTTCTTTACCCATAAGTTGTGCATAAGCACCTGCAGAACGGATCATTTGACCGCCTTTGCCTGGCTTTAACTCAACATTATGAACAATAGTACCCACAGGAATGTTTTTAAGTTTCATTGCATTACCTGGTTTAATATCAAGTCCGCTTTCAGCAGCTGCAACAATATCGCCAACGCTTAATCCACGTGGTTGAAGAATATATCTTTTTTCCCCATCTTTATAAGCAATCAAAGCAATTCTACAATTTCTATATGGATCATACTCGATTGCTTCTACTTTACCTTCTATACCGAATTTACGACGTTTAAAATCAATAATTCTGTAAAGTTTTTTAGCACCCGCTTCTTTATGACGACTTGTAATTCTTCCATAGCTGTTACGACCCGCGTGTGCTGGAAGTTTAACAAGTAGTGAGCGTACACTTGGTTTAGCTGTAATATCTTCAGAACTTAAACCTGTGATATATCTTCTACTTGGAGTATATGGTTTATAAGTTTTAATTGCCATCTTAAGCCTCCGTATTTTCTAAGCTAACACCTTCAGGTAGCTTAACATAGAATTTTTTATAATCGTTTCTTTGACCTAAACGACCTCTAAAACGCTTAACTTTTCCATCCATTCTTAAAGAATTGATACTTTTTGGAGTTACACCAAAATACTCTTTTAAAACCGCTTTTAAACCTGTTTTAGTCATTTTTGGTGAAGTTTGAATAACTACGACACCTTGCTCTTGCAAATTCAAACTTTTTTCTGTGTAAAGTATAGTCTTTATATCAGTAATATCTGCCATAATTATCCCTCTTTTGTAATAGATTCTAATGCTGATTTTTCTATGATAACAGCATTAAATACAGATACTAAATAAGCATTTACTTCAGTTACATCAACTACATAGCAATTTGCTAAATTTCTGTAAGCTAAAAGTGTTTTTTCATCTAGTAAATCTTTAACGATTAAAGCATCTTTGACGCCAAGTTTTTTAATCACAGCGTTTGCATCTTTTGTTTTACCACTTTCAATAGCCAAAGAATCAGCAGTAAATAACGCACCTTTAGCTGCTTTATCTGCTAAAGCTCTTTCAAGCGCCAATCTTTTTTGTTTTTTATTTACTTTTTGGAAGTAGTTTCTTTCATTTGTTGGACCAAAAGCAACCGCACCGCCTACCCAAACGTTAGTTCTTGTTGAACCCGCTCTAGCACCGCCACGACCTTTTTGTCTCCAAGGTTTTTTACCACCACCACTTACATCACTTCTACCTTTAGTATGAGCTGTATTTGCTCTTAAACTTGCAAGGTAAGATTTTACATACAAGTAAAGATTGTGTGGATTTACTTCCGCATATTTTGAAGGTAAATCAAGTTCACCTGCTTTTTCTAATTTATCATTTAAAACAACTACTTTACTCATTTTGCAATCCTTATTTTACCCATAGCACCATTATAACCTGGTACTGCACCTTTAACTACTAAAATTTTGTTTTCAGCATCATAAGATATAACTTCGTTTTTAACGGTCACTTTAGTATTTCCATAGTGTCCTGCCATTTTCATACCTGGTTGAACACGACCTGGCCATTCTCTATTACCAATAGATCCGTGGCGTCTGTGAAATCTAGAACCGTGACTTGCTGGACCCCCTGCGAAGTTATGTCTTTTCATAACACCGCTATAACCTCTACCTTTAGTGTTAAAGCTTACTTTTAAAATTTTTGCTTCATTTAATGGAGTTTCATCTAAATCTCCTGCTTCAGTATTTGCTACTTCTAAAGTCGCAAATCTATTGTATTCTGCAGAAAGATTATACTTTTTTTGTTGTCCTGCGACACATTTATTACTTGCTTTACCTTTTGGATATGCTACTAAAGCCTTTCCGCCTTCAACTTCACATACTTTTGCATTTACAACTCTTAGTAAAGTTACAGCGATACTTGGATTAGTAATTGTTCTACTCATTCCGATTTTTTCTACAATATATTCCATATCTTATCCTTACTTACCCATAGCTCTTACTTCAACGCTTACTTCTGGCGCTAAATCAAGCTTAGTTAAAGAATCAACTGTATCTGGAGTCGCTGCTACTATATCTAGCATACGCGCGTGAATTCTTATTTCAAACTGCTCACGAGAATCTTTGTTAATGTGTGGAGATTTTAAAACTGTATAGCGTTTGATTTTAGTAGGCATTGGTATCGGACCTCTGATATCCGCACCTGTTCTTTTAACAGCTTCTACGATTGCTGCAACTGTTCTGTCTAGTACTCGATGGTCATAAGCTTTTAGCTTAAGCCTAATTCTTTCCATAATATTTCCTTTAAAAAGAACTCGTTAGTTAAAAACTAACCAATTTATAAAAATTGAAATGAGAGTATATAAAATCTTGTTTTCAAAGTCAAGAAATTCAATGAAAATTTTATATTATTTTCCTTTTTAAAAGGACGAAATTGAAATATTTTATTTTTTGGTGAAAATTTTAACAATCAATGAATTATATTTATTTTAAGGAATAAAATATATAATTATCCAAAAAAATTAAATTATCAAAACATAACATCAAAATGTTTTATAAAATAATTTTTTTATATTTACTTAAGGAAAAAGCATAAAATTCATCTTTTACATTTTAACGTTTTGCACTTTTGTCTTTGGCGTAAACCTTGAAAATTCACTAACCTGTATCAATAAAGGATTAAATTCTCTTAAAGATCCTTATAGTAGAGATAAAGAACTTATTTTTATGCCTATTTATGATATTTTGCAATTTTATGGAATACGTGGTGCTAGAGTAGGTGCTGCAGATTATCAATGTAACATTAAAGACAAAAAGATAGTTTGCGATGTTAAAAATTTTTTTGTAGGCGACGAAATTTTTATTCTTGCTTATACTGAAAATCTTAGAATTATTTACAGTAATTTCAAAGAAGATTTTGGAAAAATAAATGTCTATGCAAAAGATATTCAAATTGGCAACATTTTAAAAAACACTCTTAACAAACATCAAAAAAATAATAATTTTATTAAACTTGCTTTACAAAAATATTCTTTAAATTATGAAGGAAAAATACAAGGAGCTAAATTCAACTCACAACTTAATATCGTAAGCAAAGATTTAGAATTCAATGCAAATTTAAACAATATTTCACAAAAAGAATTTGAAAATGTTTTTAAGTATGTCAAAGAATGTGGTTTTGGCATTTTTATCTCAAGTACTTTTGAAATTTTGAAAAAATATAAAAAAGAATTACATTGCAAAAGTCAAATTTGCAGAGAAATAGAAAAAGATTTTTATTTTATGTAAAAAACAATTTAAGTTAAATTTGTCCATCTTCACATAAATTACAAAAATTTTAAAATAATTTAAAGTCTTTTATTTTAATCTCCCTTCAAATTAAAATAACCTATAAAAAATTAATAATATATATTATTCATTTTCAAAAAATCTCTTAGTTTTTCATATTCTCCATTTTCTAAATAGCGATGTTTTCCAGCCTTTAACATACCAAGATCTAATGCTCCAAAAGCAACACGCTTAAGATCCATAACCTCAAGATCAAAATGTCCAAAAAAGCGTCTAAGCTCTCTATTTTTACCTTCATTTATAACCACTCTAAGCTTAGTATAACCTCCACTTGATCCAAAAATTTCAAAGTCTATAAAAGGAGCAAAACTCATAGAGGTAATTTTAGTTTTTGCATGTGCGCCTTTTTTTTCGTTTTTAATCTCAAGTCCATTTTGCATCGCTTCGATGACTTGTTTGCTCACCGTACCTTTAACTTTAAGGTAGTATTCTCTTTCTAAATCACTATGCATTAAAGCATCGGCAATCACAGGAGAATCTGTAAGCAAAAGCAAGCCTTCACTTGCATAATCTAGTCTGCCTACACTAAGCCAAGTACTAAATTGTCTTGGCAAGGTATCGTATATAGTTTTTCTTCCACGATCGTCTTTTTTACTGACAATTTCGCCTTTTTGTTTATGGTAGATTATCACGCTAAATTGCGTTCTTTTTTGCACTCTTTTACCCTTAACAAAGACTTTATCATCAAATTTAACCTCATCGCTTAAAAGGGCAATTTTGTTGTTTATTTTTACTAAACCTTGTTTGATAAGTTCATCAGCTTCACGGCGTGAATAGCGGGTGTTATGGGATATAAATTTATTAATTCTCATTTGATCTTCCTTAAAAAGGGCGTTTTTGCCCTTTTTTACATTACAAAAATAGTTGGAACTATGGTTGGGTATTTTTTAATCTTTCTAAAGATATGTTTTCTTAAAACTTGGCGGATTTGATTTTCTAAAAATCTTGGATCATTGAGTACTTCATCTTTAACATTAATGAAAAACTGTCCTAAAACTTCAGCCATATCTTTGCTAAAAGCATGATCGTGTTTGTCAGCTACTAGCCCATAGCTAAATACTCTTGGTTTGTTGATCAGTGTTTTTGTGGCTTTGTCAATTTGTGCGATAATAACCACTATACCACTATCTGCAAGTTTTTGGCGATCTATAACTACATCATCGGCGATTTGTTTGTTGATTTGATTATCCACAAAAACTTTACCTGTTTTTACGGTTTTTATGCGTTTAACATATTTTTGGCAAAGTTCTACTTGATCACCATCACTCATAAGATAGATATTTCTTTCAGGAATACCGCATTTCATCGCTGTTTCTTTGTGTTTGGTGATGTGATTGTATTCTCCATGAACTGGTAGGAAAAATTTAGGCTTAGTAAGGGTTAGCATAAGCTTTTGTTCTTCTATACTAGCGTGTCCGCTTACATGAATTTCACTAAATTCTTGATACGCTACTTTAGCTCCTGCTTTTAAAAGATAATCAAGCACCGCAGAAACACTTGCTTCATTTCCTGGTATGGCTTTAGCTGAAATGATCACTTGATCTGTAGGTTTGATTTTTATAAATTTATGCTCATCTGTTGCCATTCTATAAAGCGCACTCATGGTTTCGCCTTGACTTCCTGTAGTTACAATAAGCACTTCATTGTCTTTATATTTGCTTACTTCATCAGCATCGATGAAAATTTTTCTATCAAGTTTGATGTAGCCTAATTCCATAGTGGTATAAAGATTTCTTTCCATAGAACGACCGATCACACAAACTTTTCTACCGTATTTTAAACCATAAGTGATAGCTTGATAAACGCGGTGGATATTAGAACTAAAGGTGCTCATGATCACCCTGCCTTTGGTGCGTGCAAAAATTTGATCAAAAGTTGGCCCTACGGAGCTTTCACTTTTTGTATAACCTTCTTTATAAGAATTTGTACTATCACTTAAAAGACATAAAACCCCTTCTTCTCCATAATGCGCCAAACGCCCTAAGTCTGTTGGATAGCCATCGATTGGAGTTTGATCGATTTTAAAATCACCTGTGTGGATAATCGTTCCTGCTTTTGTTTTGATCGCAAGTGCTGAAGCATCAATGATAGAATGCGTGATGTGAATCCACTCTATATCAAATTCACCTATCTCATAAACTTTGCGTTTTTCTACAGGACGAAACCATTTGCGTTCTGCTTTTAAGCCATGTTCTTCAAATTTGTTTGAAATCATTCCTAAAGCCAAAGGTGTAGCGTAGATAGGAAATTGAAATTCTTTAAAGAAATAAGGCACCGCACCGATATGATCTTCGTGCGCATGAGTGATCACTATACCACGAATTTTATCTTTAATTTTTCTTACATAGTCAAAATCAGGAATGATAATATCTACCCCATGCATAGTTCCATCAGGAAAACTCATACCTATATCTACTATAATTGCATCTTTATTGGTTTCAAAAACACTGATATTTCCACCAATTTCTCCCAAGCCTCCTAAAGGAGTGATGCGGATTTTATGTTCGCTAGAATTATTATATTTTAAAGGGTGTAAGCGGTTTTCATGTGAAACACGGTTAGCTTCTATACATTCTGCAAGAGCGATTTGCCAATCTTCATTGCCTGTGAGTTTTGAAGGAAGATTGCGATTTTTTTTCTTTTTTTTCTCAGTTTTATTCTCTGAGTTTTCAGAAATTTCCTTGTTAGAATTTTGATCAATTTTTGGAGTATCATTTTCATTTTGCAAAGAATCGGCTAATTTTTTTCTGCGATTTTTATATTTATAGCGTTTATTGTTTTTTGAATTTGAGTTCGGATTTTGTTCGTTTTTATTTATCTCTTTGTTTTCGTCCATATTCATCCTTTAATTTGTCATAAATTTTAAGGTATGAATCAACGCAAATTTCATGTGGTCTGATGTTTTCTTTTAAGCCAAGGGTGCTTAAAACTTCTAAAACTTTTGCTTTATATGTTTTTAAATTTCCTAAGAGTTGTTTTCTAGGAGCTTTAAAACAGTCTTTTAGAAAATTTTTGAAATTTTCTATTTCGCAAAGTTCATCAAAATCCTTAGTTTTAATCAAACTCATCACCGCTGACATAACTTTTGGTGGAGGATTAAAACATTGTGGATCAACATCAAAAAGTATTTTTCTTTCGCAAATCATTGCACTTAAAACACCTAAGGAAGAAAACTCACTATTTCCTTCTTTAGCGCAGAATTTTTCAGCCATTTCTTTTTGCACCATTACAATAAGCCCTAGACAATTTTTATCTTCTAAAGCTTTTAATATAATATGACTTGCAACATAATAAGGCAAATTTGCAACCAAAAAATATGGTTTTTCATCAAGACTAGGATTAAAAGCTTCGCTTGCGTCTTGATGGATCAAGTTAAATTTTCCACATTCAAGTTCTTTTTGAAATTTCTTTTTTAAAATAGGTATGAGATCATTATCGATTTCATAAGCTTTTACTTGAGAAATTTTTAAAAGTTCTTGCGTTAAATCACCTAAGCCAGGCCCAATCTCAATGATATTGTTCATCTCTTTGGGTATGGCTTGGATGATTTTTGCTAATACGCTTTTATCGATTAAAAAATTTTGTCCGTATTGTTTTTTTGCTTTAACCATAAGAAATAATTTTATCTAAAAATTCTTAATTAAGTCTTTTTAGGTAGAATTATTTTTGTAAAATTTCATAAGGATCAAAATGATTGTTTGTGCGGGTGGAAATGAAAATTTTTCTTTTGCAAAAGCTATAGGTATAGGTTTGGTTGAATCAGCTTTTCATTTGGGTCAACTTTGCTTAAAAGAAACACCATCAAAACTTATATTTATAGGAACTTGTGGACTTTATGATAAGGGAGAAATTTTAGAAATTTATAGAAGTTCATATGCTTTTAATGTAGAATTTTCTAAAATTTCACATGCTTTTTATACTCCTGCAAAATATGAAATTTGCTTAGAAAAAGAAAATGTTTCTCGTGAAACAATCAAAATCAATTCTTCAAATTATATTTGTCAAAATTCAAAAGCAGCAAAAGAATTTTCAAAATTAGGTTTTTTTGCAGAAAATATGGAAGCCTTTTCTGTTTTGAGCGTAGCTAAAAATTTAAATATTGATGCAGAGTGTATTTTGTGTGCAACAAATTTTTGTAATGAAAATGCTCACGAAGATTTTATAAAAAATCATCAAAAGGCAAAAGAAAAATTAGAAGAATACTTAAAAAAATATCATTATATTTAAAAATTCAAAAAGGAAAATAATTTTGAAAGAGCTTGTTAATATTTTAGATTTTTTACCTGAAGAATTAGGAGAAAAAATCAAACCGATGTTTCGCGTGAAACAAATTTATCAATGGATTTATCAAAAATACGCCAATGATTTTTCCGATATGTCAAGTTTACCAAAAGATCTACGTTTAGAACTTGCGCAAAATTTTCATTTTTCTCCTGTAAAATGCGTTAAAAATGAGCAAAGCAAAGATGGAAGTATAAAATATCTTTTTGAACTTATCGATGGTTTAAGGGTAGAAAGTGTGCTTTTGCCTATGAAAGAAGAAAAAATAGACACAGAAGGCAAAAGAATTTCTCATGCGAGATATACTATCTGTGTTTCTTCTCAAGTAGGTTGTAAAAGCGGATGTAGTTTTTGTCTTACTGCCAAGGGTGGTTTGAAAAGAAATTTAAGTGCAGGGGAGATAGTCGGACAAATTTTATGGATAAAGAAACAAAACAATATCCCTTATGAACGCCGTGTAAATATAGTATATATGGGTATGGGCGAGCCTTTGGATAATCTTAAAAATGTTTCTAAAGCGGTAAAAATTTTAGCGCAAAATGAGGGGCTTGCCATAAGTCCTCGCCGTCAAACCATCAGCACTAGCGGTTTAGCAAAACAAATCAAAGAATTAGGTCAAATGAATTTAGGTGTTTTACTTGCTATATCATTGCATGCGGTTAATGATGAGCTTCGAACTGAGCTTATGCCTATCAATAAAGCTTATAATATCGCTGCAATTATGGATGCGGTGCGTGAATTTCCTATAGATCAAAGAAAAAGGGTAATGTTTGAATATCTTTTAATTGATGGTATCAATGATAAGCTTGAACACGCTAAAGAATTAGTCAAGCTTTTAAACGGCATTAAAGCTAAAGTGAATTTAATACTCTTTAATCCACATGAAGGAAGTTTATATAAACGCCCTAGTTTAGAAAATGCGATTAAATTCCAAGATTTACTCAGTAATAAAGGTGTAACTTGCACTATAAGAGAAAGTAAAGGGCTTGACATTTCAGCTGCTTGTGGACAGCTTAAAGAAAGGGCAAAAGAACAATGACAATGTTAGATATTTTTGAAATCGTTTTTATAACAGCTGTTGTGATTATAGGTTTCGGTGGAATTGTTTTTGTAGTAACAAAAGAAAAAAAATAATTATTACATTTAATGGTGTCAAGGGGGAGACTTGAACTCCCGACCTCCGGCTTATGAGACCAGCGCTCTAACCAGCTGAGCTACCCTGACTAAAAATAAAAATATAATTATACTACTTTTTACTAAAAATTTTCTGATTTTTTTAAAAAATAATTTTATTTTCAATATTTAAAAAATTTCTTTATTTTTAAAGCTTTTATAGATATAATGAACACTTTATTTCATAGACAGGTGTCCGAGCGGTTGAAGGAGCACGCCTGGAACGCGTGTAAAGTGCAAGCTTTCGAGGGTTCGAATCCCTTCCTGTCTGCCATTCTTATTTTTAATATTTAAAAATTATTGTTTTGTCAAAAGTTATTTTATTGTTTACAAATTCTTAAATTTTTGATAAAATATTAAAAATTTTATTTATTAGGTTTTTTATAATGCTACAATCAAGACTTTTGATGAATTTAAAAGGAATAGGAATATCTTTTATACCAAGATATTTTTTTCAAATAAATTTAGATAAAATTTTTAATGATATTTTAAAATACAATATTAAAGACTTAGAAGAAATACAAACTCGAGTTAAATATTATAATCAAATAAATGAATTTTTTACACCTACAGCAAAGGAAAAAATAGGAAAATTTCCTTTTAAAGACACCTCTTATGCTTTTGATGCTTATGAAATCAGTAAATACTTTAAAGATGAATTTTTATGGAATAAAGAATTTGGCGATGTAAGACATACTTTTAAAGAAGCAACTATTTGCAAATCGAGATCTTTGGAAAATAATATAAATAATATTTTATTAAAACTTGATAAAAATAGGCATTTTTGCTTTTTAAAAGATAACATAAACTATGAAAATAAAAAGGATATAGCAATATTTAGAGGAGCAGTATTTCAAAAACATAGAAAAGAATTTTTTGATTCTTATTTTGGTAGAACTTTTTGCGATATAGGAGATACTTCAAAACAATCTAGCCAATGGAAAAAAAACTTTTTAAATAAAAAAGAACAAATGAAGTATAAATTTATAATTTCTTTAGAGGGTAACGATGTAGCAAGCAACTTAAAATGGGCTATGAATTCTAATTCTTTAGTTTTAGCTCCAAAAATAACTTGCGAAACTTGGTTTATGGAAGGAACTCTAAAACCAAATTATCACTTTGCTTTGATTGATAATGAGAATTTGTCAGCAGTAATTGAATATTTTAAAAGTCGCCCAAAAGATGCATTGGAAATTATTAATAATGCTCATCAATATATTAAGAAATTTTTAGATAAGAAAAAAGAATTCCATATAGGAATTTTGGTTTTGACCAAATATTTTTATTATTCTAGACAGCTTGAACTTAGCAAAAAAAGAGATATTTTAGAATTAATCAAATAGTAAAATTACTCTCATTAATTCTCTAATTTTTCATAAAAATAAATCTTTTTATACATATATTACATCATAAATTAAAAATTTGATTTTAGTTTTCAGCCAAAAACAAGTAATATTGCGATAAAATCTCAGACTTATAAAGGGGCATTAGCTCAGCTGGGAGAGCACAACGCTGGCAGCGTTGGGGTCAGCGGTTCGAACCCGCTATGCTCCACCATATGGTTCCGTAGCTCAGCTGGTAGAGCACTACCTTGACATGGTAGTGGCCGTTGGTTCAAGTCCAATCGGAGCCACCATCACCCTTCCTTATACAAAGGATTATTATGCAAAACACTATCATACAAAAAGCCGTCCATAAAGATTTAAATTCTATACTTGAAATCACAAAAGATGCTTTAAATGCTATGAAAGCTATGAATTTTCACCAATGGGATGAGAATTATCCCAATGAAATAGTTTTTCAAGAAGACATACAAGCACAAGAACTTTATGTGTTTAAAGAAAATGATGAAATTTTAGGCTTTATCTGTATCAATGAAAAATTTGAACCTGAATTTTACAAACAAGTTATTTTTAACAAAAATTATGATGATAAAGCCTTTTATCTACACCGTTTAGCCGTCAAACAAAATGCAAAAGGCAAAGGCGTGGCACAAAAACTTTTAAATTTTTGCGAAAATTTTGCCTTGGAAAATCACAAGGCAAGTTTAAGAGCAGATACTCATAGTAAAAATTTTCCTATGAATTCGCTTTTTAAAAAGCTTGATTTTAATTTTTGTGGAAACTTTGACATACCTAATTACCAAGATCCTTTTTTAGCTTATGAAAAAATTCTAAACCAAAAAGCTTTTTGAGTTTTTTTCATAGGCTTTGATTTGTGCTTCATGTTTTAAAGTCAAAGCTATATTATCAAGTCCTTCCAAAAGACAAATTCTGTGAAAATCATCTAAATCAAAAGAAAAAATCTTATCTTTAAAAAATACTCTTTTTTCCAACAAAGAAATTTCTATATTTTTATCTTGGGATTTTTTTAACTCATCAACTATTTCCAAAACCTCATCTTTAGCAAGCTCTATAGTAAGCAAACCATTTCCTAATGCATTGTTTTTAAAAATATCCGCAAAAGAAGGTGCAATAATAGCTCTAATACCATAATCAACCAAAGCCCAAGGTGCATGCTCTCTTGAAGAGCCACTACCAAAATTTTCAAAACTTACCAAAATAGAGCTATTTTGATATTCTTTTTTATTGAGATTAAAATCCATATTTAAAACACTTTCTTTATCATCTAAATAACGCAAATCATGAAACAAATGCTTGCCAAAACCTTGCTTAGACACTGCAAGTAAAAATTGTTTAGGTATAATTTGATCTGTGTCTATATTGGCATATTCTAAAGGACAAGCTATACCTTTATATATAATAAATTTTTGCATATTAAACTCCTAAATACTTTCTATTATCACAAATAACACCTTCTATGGCACAAGCTGCTGCACTTGCAGGACTCATCAAATGAGTGATAGAACCTTTACCTTGTCTTCCTACAAAGTTACGATTTGAAGTTGAAGCAACTCTTTGACCTGAATTTGCTTTATCATCATTCATACCAAGACACATAGAACACCCTGCATATCTCCACTCACACCCTGCATCGATAAAAATCTTATCAAGTCCTAAATTTTCAGCTTCTTTTCTTACTTGCATTGAACCAGGCACGATTAAAGCTTTAACATTTTTATGAATTTTGCGCCCTTTTAAGATATCAGCGGCTATTTTAAGATCTTCTAAACGCCCATTTGTACAAGATCCTATAAATACAATGTCGATTTTTACCCCTTTTATAACTTGATCTTGCTCTAAATTTACATAAGATAAAGCATCAAGCAAAGATTTTTGCTCACTTTGATTTTTAAAATCACTTATTTTTGGAATTTTTTCATCTATGCCAATCACTTGCGAAGGATTTGTTCCATAGCTAATTTGTGGTTTTATCTTGCTTGCATCCAAAGTAATGCTCTCATCATATTTTGCCCCTTCATCACTTCTTAAACTCTTCCAATACTCACAATACTTTTGGAATTCTTCTCCTTTAGGTGCAAATTCCTTTCCCTTAATATACTCAAAAGTGATTTCATCAGGAGCTATCATACCTACTTTAGCTCCAAATTCTATAGCCATATTACAAAGAGTCATTCTAGCTTCCATGCTTAAATTTCTTATAAGTTCTCCGCAAAATTCTATAGCATAACCTGTGCCTTTTGCCGTGCCGTATTGTGCGATCAAATACAAAATCAAATCCTTAGCATAAACGCCTTTTTGAAACTGCCCTTTACATTCGATTTTCATGGTTTTAAGTTTGGCTTGTTTTAAAGTTTGCGTTGCCATGACATGCTCTACTTCACTCGTGCCTATACCAAAGGCTAAAGCTCCAAAAGCCCCATGTGTTGCCGTATGAGAATCCCCACAAACTAAAGTAACCCCAGGTAAAGTAAAGCCAAGCTCAGGACCTACTATATGAACTATGCCTTGATTTTTATCTCCAAGTCCTAAAAGCCTTACTCCAAATTCCTTAGTATTTTGCATCAAAGTTGTAATTTGCTCTTTTGCCATATCAGAACAAGCATTTAAATCCATACTTTTAGTTGAAACATCATGATCTATAGTAGCCAAAGTTAAATCCGCTCTTGCCATTCTACGCTTAGCCATTTTAAGCCCTGAAAATGCTTGAGGGCTTGTTACTTCATGGATTAAATGTCTATCGATATAAAGTATAGGAAGTTCGTTTTTGCCTTCATAAACCACATGAGCATCAAAGACTTTTTCATATAAAGTTTTAGCCATTGTTATTCTCCTTTAAAATTTCTAAAATATAATCTCCCATTTCATCAGTATTTAAATACGACTTAGCATTTAAATCCTTAGTCATTTTTCCTTGTGCCAATGCTAAAGATATAGCATTTTCTATATCCTGCGCGGCTTGTTCTTCTTTGAAACTATACTTTAACATCAAAGCCGCACTTAAAATTTGAGCTATGGGATTGGCTATATTTAAATGAGCTATATCAGGCGCACTTCCACCTGCTGGCTCATAAAGCCCAAAACCTTTATCGTTTAAACTTGCTGAACTTAACAAACCTAAAGATCCATTAATGGCAGCTAACTCATCACTCAAAATATCACCAAAAAGATTTGAACAAAGCATAACATCAAAAATGCTAGGATTTTTTACAATCTGCATCGCAGCATTATCCACATACATGTACTCTAAGTTTATATCTTGATAATCTTTTGCAACATTTGCCACTACTTCTCGCCACAAAATAGAACTTGCTAAAACATTCGCCTTGTCGATTAAATGCACTTTTTTCTTTCTTATTCTTGCACTTTCAAAAGCGATATGAGCTATCCTTTCTATCTCTTTTTTAGTGTAAATTTCAGTATCATACGCACTTTCCTTGCCTAAATCTTGCTTACCAAAATAAATCCCACCTGTAAGCTCTCTAACACATAAAATATCCACTCCTTTTTGGATAATCTCATTTTTTAAAGGTGAAGCATGAGTTAAACTTTCATAAATTTTACAAGGACGCAAATTTGCAAACAAATTAAAATACTTTCTTAAAGGCAAAAGCGAGGCTCTTTCAGGTCTTTGATCTATGGGCAAATTATCCCACTTAGGCCCACCAACAGAACCAAATAAAATCGCATCACTTTGCTCACAAAGCTTTAAAGTTTCATCACTTAAAGCCACTCCATAAGCATCTATACTTGCACCACCTATTTTAGCTTCGTTAAATTCAAAACTAAAATTGTATTTTTGCGCAATAAAAGTTAAAATTTTTAAAGCTTCTTTCATCACTAAAGGTCCTATGCCATCTCCTGCTAAAACAGCTACTTTATAAGTTTTCATGCCATTTTCCTTTCTTCTACTTTTAAAGAGCGATAAATCGCATTGTAAGCACTCACAAAAGCTTGTGCTGAAGCTTCTATAACATCTGTTGAAAGTCCTTTTCCATGGAATTTTCTCCCTTTAAATTCCAAATCCACATCCACTTGTCCTTGAGCATCTACCCCTGAACTTTTTGCATTAATACTGTAAGCTTTTAACACAGGCTTTAAATTTGTTATCCTAGCAATGCAGTTAAAAACTGCTTCAACAGGACCATTTCCTGTGCAAGCTTCAGTTTTTAGCTCTTCTTTGATACGCATACAAACACAAGCGGTTGGGATATTGCCACTAATCACGCTTAATTTTTCAAGTATAAATTCATTTTCTTCTTCATTTTCATAGCTTAAAAACATCAAAGCTTCTAAATCATAATCATACACTTGACCCTTTTTATCCGCAAGGCGTAAAAAACGCTCATAAACATCATCTAAATTATAAGTATTTTCATCATAGCCTAAATTTTCAAGGCAAGTTTTTATCATAGCTCTTCCACTTCTTGCCGTCATTAACATACGATTTTCATGAATTCCTATGGCACTAGGGCTTATGATCTCGTAAGTTTGCCTATTTTTAAGCACTCCATCTTGATGAATGCCTGAACTATGAGAAAACGCATTGCTACCAACTATAGCTTTATGCGAAGGTATGCTTTCATTAGTGATAGCTGAAACTAATTTTGAAGTTTTAGAGATATTTTCACATTTAATATCAGTATAAAAACCTTTTAAATAATCTTTCCTAGTTTTTATCGCCATAACCACTTCTTCTAAAGCACAATTGCCCGCCCTTTCGCCAAGTCCATTTATAGTGCACTCTATCTGTCTTGCACCTTGTAAAATAGCACTTAAGCTATTGCCCGTTGCCATACCTAAATCATTGTGACAATGCACAGAAATGATAGCCTTGTCTATATTTGGCACTTTGTTAAATAAAATTTTGATGATATTAGCAAATTCACTTGGCAGGGTATAGCCCACAGTATCTGGGATATTTATAGTTTTAGCGCCTGCTTTTATCGCATTTTCCACCATAAAACAAAGATTATCTATAGGAGTTCTTCCTGCATCTTCGCATGAAAATTCTACATCATCAGTATAAGATCTTGCTCTTATAATCGCTCTTTTTGCCATAGACAAAATTTCATCAAAATCTTTTTTTAATTTATCTTGTATATGTAAAGTTGAAGTGGCTATAAAAGTATGAATCCTAAAATGCTTTGCCACTTTTAAAGCTTCATAAGCCATATCTATATCTTTATCCAATGCTCTAGAAAGTGCACAAATGGTTGAGTTTTTAACCTTAGAAGCGATCTTTTGCACCGCTTTAAAATCCCCTTGTGAAGATACCGGAAAACCTGCTTCTATAACATCTACGCCTAAATTTTCAAGCGCTAAAGCGATTTGTAATTTTTGATTGATACCCAAAGAACTGCCTAAAGCTTGTTCTCCATCACGCAAAGTGGTATCAAAGATTATGATTTTATTATCTTTCATGATTTAATCCTTTAAAACCAAACAAACTAAATGAATTTAAAAAAATTCAAAAACTTGACAACAATGATAAAAACTTAAAAATATAAAAAATGATTAAAAATAAAATTGAGTTTTAGAGTGAGAGTTGCAGTAGTAGATTAAAAGTATCTTTACTTTTTTGTTGGACTGAATTTGAAATTTTAAAAATTTGTTTCATCTTTTCCTCCTTTGTTAAAATTAATCCCTAATGTATCATATTTTTAGTAAATGTGTTTGTAAAATTCTTAAATTAAGAAAATTATTGATATAATTGTAATTTTAAGTAACAAAAAGGATGTTGATGTTAAAAGAACTCTTAGAGATTAAAAAGGAAATGGAACCTGTTATCCACGAAGCCAATGTGAAATTAAATGTCCTAGCTCGTGAAGTCATAGTCCGAAAAAAAGAATACGAAATTTATGGCCCTATGGTAGATCGTGTTTATCTTGATAATGCCATTTATGTTAAAGTTATGTCAAGTGGACGCGATGTAAAAACAGACAATGTAGCTATAAAAAATGGTTTTTACATGGTTTTTGTAGCCCCTGAAAAAGAAAGTACAAAAGACATCAAAAACAAACTCAAAGTAGCTTATGAGGGGCTTGATAACAAATTTATCGCTACACTCATACGATCTTGCCAACGCTTTAAAGAAATCATAAATAAAACCCAAGCCACACTCGCTAAAGCTTCTAAAATGAATGTAGTAGTAAAAACAAATTTAGGCGAAGCAAGTGCTGCACTTAAATTTAACATCAATATAGAATACACTAGAGATACTCAAAAACTCACCCGCGAAAATTCAAAATCAGCAGGAAGCTTTAGAGATACTAAAACTTATATAAATCTTATAGTAGAAAAAAATACAGATTCTCAAATTTGTGAAAAATTACTTGACGATGTTGAAAAATACTTTATTGGTGGAGGTTGATTTCATTAATGCAAGTTATAAAAACTTGCATTAGATTAAAATTTATAATTATATCCTAAATATACACCATAATTTATTTGTTTAGGATCGTAAAAGTTTGAACCTACTGTATTTTGATAAAAATTTCTAGAATTATAATGAATTTGCTCTGCTTTAAAGCCTAATTCTATTTCATTATGTGGTGTCAAATCATATAAAGCACCTATTTTCGCTCCATAAAAATAACCGTCAAAATTTTGCGACAAAGATAAAAAGCTTGTTTTTAAGGTAAGATCTGTTCTTGCATATCCTCCATACACACCTAAAACAGCTCTGGTTTTTTCAAAAAGCTTAGGAGTAAAATCATAACCTGTTAAAAATTTATGTGTAGCAAAATCACCTTCGATTTGAATTTTAGGAGTTTTGATAAAATCACTAAATTCATCAGAATAATTATAACCAGCATAAATTCTATGATTTTCATTTAAACGATATCCAAGTTTTAGACCAAATGATGGTATATTACCTGAAATATCTCCATTAAAATTTTGCTTTGTATTCTTCTTATGTTTTAACTCACTTTTTACTTGAGCATGCATCCAAGCTGCATCAGCACCTATAAAAAAACCGGAATTCTCATCTGCTAAAGCCAAATTTGAAAACAAAGTAGCACTTGCGACAATGCTTAATAATTTTTTATTCATCCTAACTCCTTATAATAAAATTCGATCTAAAAATTTTATATCTTTTTATATTATATATTCTTCAAAGATTAAATAAGAATTTTTATAAAATATTTAATCTTTACATAAAAATATGTGAATATTTTACTCAAATATTATTTTGGAACAACTATATCACTACGACATTCTATCACCGTATGCACATTTCCACGCGGGTTAAAATCCCCTACAACTTTAATCCATTTTGGTTTTAATTTATCTTTTAAAGTATTATAAATTTCATTGATACTTGCTTCATGTGAAACATTTCTATACATAAAAGTATTGATATAAAGCTTTATCGCCTTAAGCTCAACCACAAATTTATCAGGCATATATTCAAGATAAATCGTCGCAAAGTCAGGATAACCCGAACGCGGACAAGTACACATAAATTCAGGCAAAGTGATTTTAATGATATAGTCATTTTTCGCATCATTTGGCCAAATTTCCATATTTTCTACATCAAATTCTTTGATTTCTTTTTCACCATAACGCATAGATTTTCCTTAAATTTAAATTCAAGCAAAAATTATAACAAAATAAGTTTTTAAAACGATTATGATACAGATAAGAAAATGCAATTTTATTGCAACTCACCCCTAGCAAGAGTGAGTTAGCAATAAATTGAAGGCAGTTCAAGCCTAAGCCTAGTATTACAAGACTACCAAGATAGGCTTGTAAAGCAAGGCTTGCTCCCTTTAAGGGAGCAAAAAACAATATTTTATAGAATGCTAAGCTTAAATTATTGTTTAAGCTGAATCAAGGTTTGAAGCATTTGATCACTGGTTGAAATGGTTTTTGAGTTTGCTTGATAACCCCTTTGGATAATGATAAGTTCTGTTAAAGAACGGCTCAAATCCACATTTGACATTTCAAGAGCTGAGGTTTTCATCTCACCACGACCCCCTGTTCCTGCTTCACCTACTACAATATTACCACTATTTGCAGTAACTTTAAAAAGGTTTCCGCCGATTTCTTCAAGGCCTGAGTTATTAGCCACTGAAGCCATTGCGATTTTTGCTACAGCAAAGGTTTTACCATTGGTAAATTCGCCCAAGATATTTCCTTTATCATCAACGCGAATTGCATCAGGTTTTAAGTTTCCTGAAGTATAACCATCGGTTGCTTGTCCTGTTAGAGTTGAAGCAGAGTTTGAGCTTACAAGGCCGTCATTACTTCCGCTTGTTCCAAAGGAAAGTTTGATTTGTTGATTTGGCGCAGCACCATTGTTTGGTGAAAAGCTTATAGTTTTTGGTGTATAGCTAGCCAAAGATCCATCGTTGTTAAATCTTGCACTACCCACGATGATGTTCGTAGGACCTTCTCCTGTAGTGTTGATCTCTGCAGGTTCTGGCACACGGATGATCATTTGCCATTCATTACCCCCATCTTGAGTGGTACTTTGTTTTACAAACTGTACTTCAAGACTGTGTTTTGAACCTAAAGAATCATAGATATCAAGCGCGGCTGAAAAAGATGAAAGTTTAAGTTGTTCGCTTTCTTTGATCGATCCACCCGTTACTAAAGGACCATCCCAAGCTTTAAAGATAGCTGTAAAAGCATCGTTTGTACTTACTGTGCCTTCTTTGTTAGAATAAGCAGTGATATTAAAACTCATATTTTTTGGTGTAGTTTGCGTAGCATTAGCCACTCCAGCACCTTTTGGAATAGTTGAATCTTCTTTAGCATTTGAGATAGCAAAATGTCCTGTATCATTTACCACAACTTTTACAGCTTGGTTTACATCTCCAGTTGCAGTAAATTTACCATCTCCATCATAGTCTACCCCATATCTAGCATCTCTTTGTAAAAGTTCTCTTAAATCTTCTGTGGTTCTAAACTGTCTTGCATTTGTATTTAAAAGGCTACCGTTTTTTACAGCATTAAAATAATTAGCAGAAGCAGGATCCGTAGGAACATCATTCGTATTATTAGGCGTATTATCATTAAAACTAGGGCCTCCATCAGGATTGTACATAGGTGGTAAATCCACAGGATTTGAACTATAGATATATTTATGCGCAGTGATAACCTGAGCTGAATTTGTTCCAGTTAAGGTTACAGGTTTTTTACCATCTGGAGTAGGATTCATTTGAGTTGCAGTCCATAAAGAAGTACCATTTTTCGTAATTGCTGGATTATTTTGATTAAAAGTAAATTTACTATCATTTGTATTCCATACTGCATTCCAAAGTTCACCTGCTGTATTTCCATCATTTACAGTTAAGCTAATATTTTTCATATTGTCTGTAGTGCCATCAGCATTATCATTTACAAACTGTATACCACTGCCATCAGAACTTTTAACTGCTTTTACTCCTGTTCCATCTCTAGTATCGGTTGGTGCGGTGAAAGTGTTGATATAAGCTATAGCATCATCTATACTTTGAATATCAGCATTTTGAATTTTAACCCCATTTATAACTATATCTAAATTTACCTTTTGATCTTTATTACCCCAAAAAGCCGCAGTTTGATTTGTATGAGAATTTTCATCAAAAGCTTTAGCACCAACTTGATTAGTAGAGTATTTTGCATCAGCGTATGAAACCCAAATTCCTTGACCATCTCTTAAATTTAACCCTGTTCCACTGGCGTTAAAAAGCGATCCTGCATCCACACCTTTTTCGGTTACTTCAATCGAGTTTTTAGAAGTGGTATAAAACTGAGTCGTTCCTGTATCGTTTTCATCTTCAGCTTTGTTGGTTTTAGTATTATAACCATGAACTGAGTCAAGACCATAAAGATTTCTACTTGAAGTTCCTATATTTAAACCACTATTTAAATTTGCTTTGATAGCTACTTCGGTTGATTTTGCTGCAGGGATATGCATGCCTGGATCGATGAAAATATTTTGTGGAGTTCTTGAACTATCTATGGTTTGATCATCCCAGTTGATATTCCATCCTTGAACAATAAAACCTGAATTATTTACAAAGTTACCATAAGCATCAAGCTTAAAGCCTCCATCACGCGTAAGATAGTTTGTAAGACCGCCATCATCACTTACCATAAAAAAACCATCACCATTGATAGCAACGTCAGTGTTTTGATTTGTAGTTTGAACTGAACCTTGAGAGTGAATTCTTGTAGTAGAACTTACTGAAACGCCAAGACCGATTTGAAGTGGGTTTTGTCCGCCTCTTCCATCAGTTGGAGTTGTAGCGATTTTTACTGTTTGGCTAAACATAGTTCCAAAATCTGCACGAGAGTATTTAAAACCATTGGTATTAACATTTGAAATGTTATTACCTTCAACATCCATCGCAACTTGATGTGCTTGTAGTCCGCTTACGCCAGACCAAAGTGATCTCATCATCTTAAATCCTTTATAAAATATTGCTTTAAAAATTTAACGCTTTGGCTTTAAAAAACTTTTGCGTTTATGTGAAGTTTTACAAGCAAGTTCTGTTCCAACTTTTGAAATTTTTTATGAATTTTTTAAAAATTTATAGAAAAAATTTAAAGGTATTTTAGGAGTTTATGGAACTTTGGACTTTTGTGTAATGAAAATTACTAAATCACACCCTAACTCTTAAATTTGCCGCATGGGTTAAAGCCACTGCTATAGCATCTGTGATATCTAAAGGCTTGACATCTTTACCAAGTCCTAAAAGTCTTTTTACCATAAAAGCAACTTGTTCTTTGGTTGCTTTGGCTTTTCCTGTGACGGCTTTTTTCACTTGTAAGGGAGTGTATTCTGCAAAGTCTCCATGAATTTGAAGAATTTTTAAAGATAGGGCTCCGCGAAATTGTGCGAGTTTTAAAACGGTTTTTGGATTGTAAGCAAAAAAGATATCTTCTATAGCCACCTCATCAAAAGAATGATTTTTAAAAATCAAATCCAAACCCTCGCAAAGCTCTGTGATTTGATACTGTAAAGTACTTGGCTTTATCTTTATAAGTCCTGCTTCTATGAGAATATTTTTTCCTTTGCTGGCTTCTATGATAGCATAACCGCAATTTCTCGAACCTGGATCTATACCTAAAATTTTCAAATTCATACCTTTTGAAAATAAAATACAAAAGCGGATTTTAACCTTTTTTTATGAAATTTAAGATAAAATTTATACATTATGCAAAATTTAAAGAGAGATTATGAATCCAAGCCAAATACTTGAAAATTTAAAAAAAGAATTAAGCGAAAACGAATACGAAAACTATCTATCAAATTTAAAATTCAACGAAAAGCAAAGCAAAGCAGATCTTTTGGTTTTTAATGCTCCAAATGAACTCATGGCTAAATTCATACAAACAAAATACGGCAAAAAAATCGCACATTTTTATGAAGTGCAAAGCGGAAATAAAGCCATCATAAATATACAAGCACAAAGTACTAAACAAAGCAACAAAAGCACAAAAATCGACATAGCTCATATAAAGGCACAAAGCACGATTTTAAATCCTTCTTTTACTTTTGAAAGTTTTGTTGTGGGGGATTCTAACAAATACGCTTATGGAGCATGTAAAGCTATAATACATAAAGACAAACTTGGAAAACTTTATAATCCAATCTTTGTTTATGGGCCTACAGGACTTGGAAAAACACATTTACTTCAAGCAGTTGGAAATGCAAGTTTAGAAATGGGAAAAAAAGTCATTTACGCTACAAGTGAAAATTTTATCAATGATTTTACTTCAAATTTAAAAAATGGCTCTTTAGATAAATTTCATGAAAAATATAGAAACTGCGATGTTTTGCTTATAGATGATGTGCAGTTTTTAGGAAAAACCGATAAAATTCAAGAAGAATTTTTCTTTATATTTAATGAAATCAAAAACAACGATGGACAAATCATCATGACTTCAGACAATCCACCCAACATGCTAAAAGGTATAACCGAACGCTTAAAAAGTCGTTTTGCACATGGGATCATAGCTGATATAACTCCACCTCAACTAGATACAAAAATAGCCATCATAAGAAAAAAATGTGAATTTAACGATATCAATCTTTCTAATGATATCATAAACTATATCGCTACTTCTTTAGGGGATAATATAAGAGAAATCGAAGGCATCATCATAAGTTTAAATGCTTATGCAACCATACTAGGACAAGAAATCACACTCGAACTTGCCAAAAGTGTGATGAAAGATCATATCAAAGAAAAGAAAGAAAATATCACCATAGATGACATTTTATCTTTGGTATGTAAAGAATTTAACATCAAACCAAGTGATGTGAAATCCAATAAAAAAACTCAAAATATAGTCACAGCAAGACGCATTGTGATTTACCTAGCTAGGACACTTACGGCTTTGACTATGCCACAACTTGCGAATTATTTTGAAATGAAAGATCATACGGCTATTTCACATAATGTTAAAAAAATCACAGAAATGATAGAAAATGATGCTTCTTTAAAAGCAAAAATCGAAGAACTTAAAAACAAAATTCTTGTTAAAAGTCAAAGTTAAGTGAAAGGATGTGAAAAATAAATTCTAGAATGTGAAAAAAAGAAATTAAGCAAAGTATGATAAAATACAAATTTGATTATTTTGCTTTGAAGAATTTCACAATTTCAACAAGCTTATTATTACAACGAATTTAAATTAAAATAAACCAAGGAGAAAAAATGAAGTTAAGTATCAATAAAAATACTTTAGAATCTGCAGTGATTTTATGTAATGCTTATGTAGAAAAAAAAGATTCAAGCACCATTACTTCTCATCTTTTTTTTCATGCTGATGAAGATAAACTTCTTATTAGAGCTAGTGATTATGAAATAGGTATCAACTATAAGATAAAAAAAATCCGCGTAGAATCAAGTGGTTTTGCTACTGCAAATGCAAAAAGTATTGCAGATGTTATTAAAAGCTTAAACAACGAAGAAGTTGTTTTAGAAACCATTGATAATTTCTTATTTATAAGACAAAAAAGTACAAAATACAAACTTCCTATGTTTAATCACGAAGATTTTCCAAATTTTCCAAATACAGAAGGAAAAAACCAATTTGACATTGATTCAAGTGACTTAAGTCGTTCTCTTAAAAAGATATTACCAAGTATTGATACAAACAATCCAAAATACTCCTTAAATGGTGCATTTTTAGATATAAAAACAGATAAAATTAACTTCGTAGGAACTGATACAAAACGCCTTGCAATCTATACTTTAGAAAAAGCAAATAATCAAGAATTCAGTTTTAGTATCCCTAAAAAAGCTATCATGGAAATGCAAAAACTTTTCTATGAAAAAATAGAAATTTTTTATGATCAAAATATGCTTATCGCTAAAAATGAAAACTTTGAATTCTTTACAAAACTTATTAACGATAAATTTCCAGATTATGAAAAAGTTATACCAAAAACTTTCAAACAAGAACTTAGCTTTTCAACTGAAGATTTTATAGATAGTCTTAAAAAAATCAGCGTTGTAACTGAAAAAATGAAACTTCATTTTAACAAAGATAAAATCATCTTTGAAGGTATAAGTTTAGACAATATGGAAGCAAAAACAGAACTTGAAATTCAAACAGGAGTGAGTGAAGAATTTAATCTTACTATAAAAATCAAATATTTACTTGACTTCTTAACTTCTATAGAAGAAGAAAAATTCACTTTAAGTGTAAATGAACCTAATTCAGCATTTATAGTCAAATCCCAAGGACTATCAATGATTATCATGCCTATGGTTTTATAATAAGAACAAGTAAAAGATAAAGGAAAAATATGCAAGAAAATTACGGTGCGAGTAATATTAAAGTCCTAAAAGGCCTAGAAGCTGTTAGAAAACGCCCAGGTATGTATATAGGAGATACAAACATAAGCGGACTTCATCATATGATTTATGAAGTTGTGGATAATTCTATCGATGAAGCTATGGCAGGACATTGTGATACTATAGATGTAGAAATCACTACTGAAGGAAGCTGTATAGTTAGTGATAATGGTCGTGGTATTCCTGTTGATATGCACCCAACTGAAAATATGCCGACTCTAACTGTTGTTTTAACTGTCCTTCATGCAGGGGGAAAATTTGATAAAGATACTTATAAAGTTTCAGGCGGTTTGCACGGTGTTGGGGTTTCAGTTGTAAATGCACTTTCTAAAAAACTTGTAGCTACAGTTGAAAGAAATGGAGAAATTTATCGTCAAGAATTTTCAGAAGGTAAAGTTATCAGTGAATTTGGTGTGATAGGAAAAAGTAAAAAGACAGGAACAACTATAGAATTTTGGCCTGATGATCAAATTTTTGAAGTGACTGAATTTGATTATGAAATTTTGGCTAAAAGATTTCGTGAACTTGCATACTTAAATCCAAAAATCACTATAAATTTTAAAGATAACCGCGTAGGCAAACATGAAAGTTTTCACTTTGAAGGTGGAATTTCTCAGTTTGTTACAGACTTAAATAAAAAAGAAGCTTTAACTAAAGCAATTTTCTTTAGCGTAGATGAAGAAGATGTGAATGTTGAAGTAGCTTTGCTTTACAATGATACTTATAGCGAAAATTTACTCTCTTTTGTAAATAATATCAAAACTCCAGATGGTGGAACACATGAAGCTGGTTTTAGAATGGGCTTAACTCGTGTGATAAGTAACTATATAGAAGCAAATGCAAGTGCTAGAGAAAAGGATAATAAAATCACAGGCGAAGATGTGCGTGAAGGCTTGATCGCTGTTGTGAGTGTAAAGGTGCCTGAACCACAATTTGAAGGACAAACCAAAGGAAAACTTGGTTCAACTTATGTGCGTCCTATAGTTTCAAAAGCAAGTTTTGAGTATTTGACTAAATATTTTGAAGAAAATCCTATCGAAGCTAAAGCTATAATGAACAAAGCTTTAATGGCTGCTCGTGGTAGAGAAGCAGCGAAAAAAGCCAGAGAATTAACGCGTAAAAAAGAAAGTTTAAGCGTAGGAACTTTACCAGGGAAATTAGCTGATTGTCAAAGTAAAGATCCAAGTGAAAGTGAAATTTATCTTGTGGAAGGGGATTCTGCAGGAGGTTCTGCAAAACAAGGTAGAGAAAGATCTTTCCAAGCTATACTGCCTTTGCGTGGTAAAATTTTAAATGTTGAAAAAGCAAGACTAGATAAAATTTTAAAATCTGAGCAAATTCAAAATATGATTACCGCTTTTGGCTGTGGTATAGGTGAAGATTTTGATCTTTCAAAACTTAGATATCATAAAATCATCATCATGACAGATGCGGATGTTGATGGATCTCATATACAAACCTTGCTTTTAACTTTCTTCTTCCGTTTTATGAATGAACTTGTAACAAATGGACATATTTATCTAGCACAACCACCTTTATATCTTTATAAAAAAGCTAAAAAGCAAATTTATTTAAAAGATGAAAAAGCTTTGAGCGAATACCTGATAGAAACGGGAATAGAAGGTTTAAACTATGAAGGTATAGGAATGAATGATTTAAAAGATTATTTAAAAATCGTTGCAGCTTATCGTGCGATTTTAAAAGATCTTGAAAAGCGTTTTAATGTGATTTCTGTGATACGCTATATGATAGAAAATTCAAATTTAGTTAAAGGAAATAATGAAGAATTATTTAGTGTAATCAAACAATTTTTAGAAACACAAGGACACAATATCTTAAATCATTATATCAACGAAAATGAAATTCGAGCTTTCGTTCAAACTCAAAATGGCTTAGAAGAACTTGTGATCAATGAAGAACTTTTCACTCATCCACTATATGAAGAAGCAAGTTATATTTTTGATAAGATTAAAGATAGAGGCTTGGAATTTGATAAAGATATTTTAGAAGTTCTTGAAGATGTTGAAACCAATGCTAAAAAAGGTGCTACTATACAACGCTATAAAGGTTTAGGGGAAATGAATCCTGAGCAACTTTGGGAAACCACAATGGATCCAAGCGTAAGAAGACTTTTAAAAATCACTATTGAAGATGCACAAAGTGCAAATGATACCTTTAATCTCTTTATGGGTGATGAGGTTGAACCAAGACGCGATTATATCCAAGCACACGCTAAAGATGTAAAACATTTGGATGTGTAAATTTATCATTGAAGAAATGATTTCTTCAATGAGTTTTGTTTTGTAAGAGTATAGCTAGAGGAATTCTTCTTCTTGTATCGTATTTTTCTCCATAATATTTTTCAAGATAATTTAAAATTTTTTCTTCATCTTCAGGTTCTATTTCCCAAAGTCCTTCACTATCTTGCATCCATCTTATAGCTGCTAACCAAGCTTTTCTACTTGCGTGCATATTGGTAATGAGATTGGATCCATGACAAGCTAAACAATTTGCTTCCACTAAAGGTGAATCAGGATCGATAATCAATCCTGTATCAGGGTTAATTTCAAGATTTTGAGCCCAACTTGCACTTAAAAACAATGCTAAGATCAATATAATTTTTTTCATACTTAAACTCCATAAACATTAACTCTATGGCATGCATTATTGATATATCCTCCTGGATTCCACTGTGCTAAAACCATAGGTTGACTGTTACCTTGACTATCGATAGCTCTTGCCCAAATTTCATAATATCCTTTTGTTGGTATTGATATTTGAGCACTCCATTTTTGCCATGCTAATCTATTTAATGGTTTTTCTACCTTTGCTTTAGTCCATGTTACGCCATAATCATTGCTTATATAAACTTCACTAACTTCAAGTTCGCCAGCCCAAGCTTTACCTCTAACTTCAAATTTTTTATTTGTTTTTATTTCAGAACCATTTTTGATATTAGTGATTACAGATCTTATAGGCATTGATTCTATGATTTTCATCTCGCCTTTATAGTTAAAATCTCCTGGTTTTACTGGATTTACAGGAACTTTATAAGAACCTTCCATTTTTTCACCATCATGAATTTTATTTCTTACTGAAATTTTATAAAGCCATTTACCGCTTGTACTTGCAGGATAACCACCGCAAACAAGTCTAAGCGGATAGCCATTAACTAAAGGAATATCTTTACCTTCATAAGCCCAAGCAATTAAAGTTTCATCTTGTAAAGCTTTAGAAATAGGAACTCCTCTACTAATAGGTGAAGTTTCTTCACCATTTAATTTTGTATCTATACCATAATATCCGATATACACCGCATCATTTTTGATGCCACAATCTTTTAAAATATCTTTTAAACGCACTCCTGTCCATCTACCACAAGCTACTGCACCATAACCCCATTGAGTTCCTTTTGTGCTAGGTATAACTTCGGATCTACCATTTCCACCGCATTCAACTGTTAAGGCATAAGTATAGGTTTTAAATTTCTTTTTTAAATCTTCTATGGTGTAAGATTTTTTATTGATAATGCTTTCTCCATCGATTTCTAAAGTCCAACCTTTATGAAGTCTTTCTTTTATCGTTTCTAGGCTTGGTGGTAAGCCATTATTTCTAACAAAGAAATTTTCAGGTTTTGTAAAATCAGAATCAAGAGCATAAATTTCAGTTTCTGCTGTTAATGGTTTTTCACCATGATAGATAAGATCTTTTTTACCTTCTATTTTAAAATCAGGCAATTCTTTTGCCAAAGCCTTACTTCCTAAAAAATTCTCAAAAGAAAAATTTGACAATACACTAATGCCAAATAAACCAAGTCCTATATTTTTTAGAAAGTCTCTACGATTTTCTTTTTGATCGTTTTGTTTCATTGAAATATCCTTAAATATTTATATAATCTTTTATTTTATTATAAATTTTAAAAATTTAAATAATTAATTATTTTTATAATTTTACATATTAAAATAAAATCATCATATGTTCGAGTTTTATTACATTTTAACTAAGTTTTTTCTACAATTAAATTTTTAAAATTATTTAAGGAATGATTTTGACTTTACTTACTAATCCTATCATTATCAGTGTTGTTTTGATGACTTTACTTTGTTTGCTTCGTTTTAATGTGCTTTTGAGTCTTTTGATTTCAGCTCTTGTTGCAGGTGTATTTTCTCATCTTGAACTCGTAGATACTATGAATATACTTATAAGCGGAATGAAAGAAAATTTAAAAACAGCTCTTAGCTATATACTCTTAGGAGCCATTGCCGCAGCGATTTCAAAGACAAATTTAACTGCATATTTGATTAAGATAGTAAGCCATTTTATATCTCATAAAAAATATTTATTGCTTTTGTTTATAGCTTTGATTTCTTGTTTTTCTCAAAATTTAATTCCTATTCATGTGGCTTTTATACCTTTGTTAATTCCACCTCTTTTAAGTCTTTTTAATAAACTTAAAATCGATCGTAGAGCGGTTGCTTGTGCTTTAACTTTTGGACTTACTACGCCTTATATGGTTTTGCCAGTAGGCTTTGGACTTACTTTTCAAGATCTTTTAAAAGATAATTTAAATGCAAATAATGTAAGTGTATCTTTAAATGATGTTACAAATACTATGTATTTTGCTGCTATTTGTATGATAACAGGACTTTTTCTAGCGCTTTTTGTGTTTTATCGTAAGCCAAGAGAGTATCAAGAAGTAGAAATTGCTAAAGTAAATTTAGAAAATCTTGAAATGACTCGTAAGGAATGGGGCGTTTTAGCTGGGCTTGTTTTAACTTTAATTTTGCAAATTTTGACTATGAATTTACCTTTATCAGGGCTTTTGGGTTTTGTTTTAATGGTTATTTTGGGTGGAGTTGAATTTTCAAAAGTCAATGAAGTTTTTGATGATGGACTTAAAATGATGGGTTTTATAGCTTTTGTTATCCTTGTTGCTGCAGGATATGGAGAAGTTTTAAAAGAAAGTGGATCAGTAGTAGATCTTGTAAATTCAGTCGTTCCTTGGATGGAGCAAAGTAAATTTTTAGCAGTATTTTTCATGCTTTTAATAGGACTTATCATCACTATGGGTATAGGTACTTCTTTTGGAACTATACCTATCATAGCTACGCTTTTTTGTCCTATTTGTTTGGAGCTTGGTTTTAGTACAGCACTTATTATATTTATCTTAGGAGTAGCAGGAGCTTTAGGAGATGCAGGAAGTCCAGCCAGTGAAACAACCATGGGAACTACTGTAGGATTAAATGCTGATAAACAACACGATCATATTAAAGATACTTGCATACCAACTTTTATTTTCTATAATGGCCCATTATTGATTTTAGGTAGTATTATCGCCATGTTTTTATAATTTTTACAAATCTATCAAAATATTTTTTAATTTATTTATTTTTAAGATAAAAATTATATCGATTTTAAAAAAATGTATGCTATAATCCTTATAAAGCTAACAAAATTTAAATCAGTCTTATAAGGAGAGCAAAATGGATTTAGAAAATATCCTAGAAAATAATCAAAGCATAGGTTTATATCACCCAAAGAATGAACACGATGCCTGTGGTATCGCTGCAGTTGCTAATATACGCGGTATTGCTTCTTATAAGGTTATTTGTGATGCTTTAGAAATTTTGATGAATCTTGAACACCGAGGTGGTGCAGGAGCTGAAGAAAATTCAGGTGATGGGGCGGGGATTTTAATCCAAATTCCACATGATTTTTTTAAAACTCAAGAATTGGGTTTTGAACTTCCTAAAAAGGGTGATTATGCCGTAGCACAGATGTTTTTATCACCCAATACTGATGCAAAAGAAGAAGCAAAAGAGATATTTTTACAAGGTTTAAAGGATAAAAAACTTGAATTTTTAGGTTTTAGAGAAGTGCCTTTTAATCCTAGCGATATAGGTGCAAGTGCTTTAAAAGCTATGCCTTATTTTTTACAAGCCTTTGTGAAAAAACCAAGTAAAATAAGTGCAGGGCTTGAGTTTGAAAGAGTGCTTTATAGCACACGTCGTCTCATAGAAAAAAGAGCTATTAATGTGCCAAAATTTTATTTTTCAAGTTTTTCTTCACGTACTATAGTTTATAAAGGAATGCTTCTTTCAACTCAATTGAGCGATTTTTATCTCGATTTTAAAGATGTTAATATGAAATCAGCCATTGCTTTAGTGCATTCTCGCTTTTCGACTAATACCTTTCCAAGTTGGGAAAGAGCCCACCCAAACCGCTATATGGTACATAATGGAGAGATTAATACCATACGCGGAAATGTTGATAGTATAAGAGCTAGAGAAGGTTTGATGCAAAGTGAGTATTTTGAAAATTTAGATGAAATTTTTCCCATCATAGCTAAGCCTAGCAGTGATTCTGCAATGTTTGATAATACTTTAGAATTTTTAGCTCTAAATGGTCGTACTTTAGAAGAAGCTTTTATGATGATGGTGCCAGAACCTTGGCATAAAAATGAAAATATGGAAAGCAAAAAGCGTGCTTTTTATGAATATCATTCTTTATTGATGGAGCCTTGGGATGGGCCTGCTGCTATAGTTTTTACTGATGGAGTGATTATGGGGGCGAGTTTGGATAGAAATGGTTTTCGTCCTTCAAGGTATTATCTTACAAAAGATGATATGCTCATACTTTCAAGTGAAACAGGGGCTTTAAAACTTGATGAAAAAAATATCAAAGCCAAAAAACGCTTAGAACCTGGAAAACTTTTACTCGTTGATACAGCAAGAGGTAGGGTTATAGCTGATAATGAAATCAAAGAGCATTATGCTAATGCTAAGCCTTATAAAAAATGGCTTAAAAATTTAGTTGAACTTGAAAAACAAAAAAGTGGAGTTTATAAACATCAGTTTTTAAAAGAAGATGAGGTTTTAAAACTTCAAAAAGCTTTTGGTTGGAGTTATGATGAGCTTAAAATGAGTGTGGCTGCTATGGCTCAAAATGGCAAAGAAGCTATAGCAGCTATGGGTGTAGATACGCCTTTGGCTATACTTTCTAAAACTTATCAACCTTTGTATAATTATTTTAAACAACTTTTTGCACAAGTAACTAATCCTCCCCTTGATGCCATAAGAGAAGAGATCGTTACTTCTACAAGGATTTATCTAGGAAGCGAAGGCAATTTATTAAAACCTGATGAAAACAATGCAAAACGCGTAAAAATAGCCTTGCCTGTGATAAGCAATGAAGAACTTTTTGAAGTTAAGGCTTTAAATAAATTTCAAGTTAAAGAATTTTCTATACTTTATGATTATTCTAAAAAAACTTTAGAAAAGGCTTTAGATGAGCTTTGCGTTAAGATAGAAGATGAGGTTAAAAAAGGTGTTTCTATTATCATTTTAAGTGATAAAGGAGTGGATGAAAAAAACGCTTATATCCCCGCTTTGCTTGCTGTTTCTGGAGTGCATAATCATCTAGTAAGAAAAAATTTAAGAACACACACAAGTCTTATTATCGAAAGTGGTGAACCTAGAGAAATTCATCATTTTGCATGTCTTTTAGGTTATGGTGCGACTGTTATTAATCCTTATTTGGTTTATGAGAGCATACAAAAACTTATTGTCAATAAAGATTTAAATTTAAGTTATGAAAAGGCGGTAGAAAATTTCATCAAGGCAAGTTCAAGTGGCATAGTCAAAATTGCTTCTAAAATGGGAGTTTCTACCTTGCAAAGTTATAATGGCTCTGCACTTTTTGAATGTTTGGGCTTAAGCTCTAAGGTGATTGATAAATACTTCACTTCTACAACTTCACGCATTGAAGGTATGGATTTAGAAGATTTTGAAAAAGAACTCATTGCTTTACACAAACATGCTTTTAACGATACACATAAGGCTTTAGATTCTAAAGGAATTCATGGTTTTAGAAGTGCTAAAGAAGAACATTTAATCGATCCGCTTGTGATTTTTAATCTTCAGCAAGCCTGTCGTAACAAAGACTATGAAAGCTTTAAAAAATACTCGGCTTTAGTAGATGAAAAACAAGTTAATTTGCGTTCTTTGATGGAATTTGATTTTAGTGAAGCTATCAGTATAGATAAGGTTGAAAGTGTAGAAAGTATAGTTAAACGCTTTAGAACAGGGGCGATGAGTTATGGTTCTATTTCTAAAGAAGCACACGAGTGTTTAGCACAAGCTATGAATAAAATAGGTGCTAAATCAAATTCAGGCGAAGGTGGCGAGGATGAAGAACGCTATGAAATCAAAGAGGGTGTGGATAAAAACTCAGCCATTAAGCAAGTAGCAAGTGGGCGTTTTGGCGTGGATTTAAACTACTTAAGTCATGCAAAAGAAATTCAAATCAAAGTCGCTCAAGGCGCAAAACCAGGTGAAGGCGGACAATTAATGGGCTTTAAAGTCTATCCTTGGATAGCTAAGGCTAGACATTCTACTGCAGGTGTAACGCTTATTTCCCCACCTCCTCATCATGATATTTATTCTATAGAAGATTTGGCTCAACTTATTTATGACTTAAAAAATGCTAACAAAGACGCTAAAATTTCAGTAAAACTTGTAAGCGAAAATGGCATAGGAACGGTTGCTGCAGGTGTGGCTAAGGCAGGAGCGAATTTAATCCTTGTTTCAGGTTATGATGGAGGTACGGGTGCAAGTCCTAGAACTTCTATACCGCATGCAGGAATTCCTTGGGAGTTAGGTTTGGCTGAAACACATCAAACTTTGATTTTAAACAAGCTTAGAGATAGGGTAAGATTAGAAACTGATGGAAAGCTTATGAATGGGCGTGATTTAGCCATAGCAGCACTTTTAGGAGCTGAAGAATTTGGTTTTGCAACCGCGCCTTTGATTGTTTTAGGTTGTACGATGATGAGAGTTTGTCATCTAAATACCTGTCCTTTTGGTATAGCCACTCAAGATACAGAACTTAGAGATCGTTTCAAAGGCAAAGTAGATGATGTGATTAATTTCATGTATTTTATAGCCCAGGAGCTTAGAGAATACATGGCAAGGCTTGGTTTTGAACGCCTAGATGATATGATAGGTCGCGTGGATAAACTCCGCCAAAAAAGTGTGCAAGGTAAAGCAGGAAAGCTAAATTTGGATAAAATTTTAAAATCCTTGCCTACTTATAATAGAACCGCTGTGCATTTTAAAGATTATAAAGACAATAAACTTGAAAAAACGATTGATTATAGAATTTTACTACCACTTTGTAAAAATGCTGTGGAGAAAAAAGAGCCTATCAAACTTTCTTTAGAAGTAGGAAATCAAAGTCGTACTTTTGCAACTATGCTTTCAAGTGAAATTTTAAAAACTTATGGAAAAGGTGCTTTAGATGAAGATAGTATCCATATCAAAGCTATAGGCAATGCAGGCAATAGCTTTGGAGCGTTTTTGTTAAAGGGCATTAAACTTGAGATTATAGGCGATAGCAATGATTATTTAGGCAAGGGTTTAAGTGGGGGAAAAATCATAGCAAAAATTTCAAATGAAGCCACTTTTTCACCTGAAGAAAATATCATCGCAGGAAATGCTTGTTTATATGGAGCAACTGAGGGTGAAGTGTATTTAGATGGTATAGCAGGGGAAAGATTCTGTGTAAGAAATTCAGGAGCTTTAGCTGTGGTTTTAGGAACAGGCGTGCATGGTTGTGAATATATGACAGGGGGACTTGTTGTAGTGCTTGGCGATGTGGGTGCGAATTTCGCTGCTGGTATGAGTGGGGGCGTTGTTTATATCTTTGGAAGACACAATGAAGCTCATGTAAATACCGAGCTTGTAGACATTAAAGATCTTAATGCTAAGGATGAAAAAGAATTAAAAGCCGTGATAGAAAAACATATCGCTTATACAGATTCTAAAAAGGCTAAAGATATTTTAGAAAAATTCGATAAAAAAGACTTTTTTAAAGTCATGCCAAGAGATTATGAAAAGATGTTAAAAATGCTTGATCTTTGTAAAAATGAAAAAGATCCGAACTTAGCAGCATTTTTGAAAATTAAAAAATAAATTTTTATTAGAGGAGAAATTATGGCTGAAATGAAAACAGAAAGAAAAAGTGTTTTAGATTATCTTTCTAAAAATAAATTTTTAATTCCAATGTATCAAAGACCTTATGCTTGGACATTAGAAGAATGTGAACAGTTGTGGAATGATATTGTTACTTTTTTTAATGATGAGGATAGAAAACCTGAAGATGAATATTTTTTGGGTAGTATTGTGATGTATAAGCAAAATAATCATCAAAATATCATAGATGGGCAACAAAGAACAACATCTTTAAGTCTATTGCTAAAAGCTTTGTATGTAAAAGCCTTTAAGGATAGAAGTGAAGAAACAAGAAATCTTGTGTCAATGCTCGAAAGATGTTTATGGGATATTGATGATGTTAGCGGAAAAGTGGATTATGCTATATCTCATTTACAAAGTGAAGTGATTGCAAAAGAAGATGAAGATATATTGAGACAAATTTTAACTAATGAATACACTTTAAAAGATGAAGATGTTAAATCAAGGATTGAAAAAGTTAAATCTAATTATGAGAAAAATTATTTATTTTTCCTTTTAAAATCTGATGAATTTGCAAAAGAAAATCCAACCAGATGGGAAAAATTATGTGTGGTAATATTAAAATCTTGCATTTTGCTACCTATAGAATGCGAGGGGTATGATGAGGATTCTAGACTTGAAAATGCTTTAAGAATTTTTAATACTCTAAACAATAGAGGAATTCCACTTAGCGACTCTGATATTTTTAAGGGAATTATTTTTAAGAGTAAAAGAAACTTAGAAGAAAGAAAAGAATTCGCATCTAAATGGAAAGAGCTTGAAAGCCAAAACAATATGGATTTTATATTCAGAAACTATATGCATGTTATTCGCGCGAGAAATAAAATTAAAACAAGTGAGATTGGTTTAAGACCATTTTTTACCAGAGAATATAAAAATATTTTAGAAGATGATAATATGATGAATGAAATTGAGCTGCTTGGTAAATTTTGGAATGATGAATTTAGTAATTTATATAATAATAGGTCATATCAATTTTATGAAGTTTTAAATGAGTTACCAAATGAATATTGGAAATATTTAGATAGTGCATATTATATGTATTGTCAAGATAAAAAAATAAATCATTTTGATGGGCACGATAAGTTTTTAGCGAAGATGATTGCTAATTTTTTGGTAAAACTTATCAATAAGCCAACTGTTGCAGAAATTAAACCAATTGTTTTTAATGCATATGCATCACTATATTCAAAAGGAGAACTAAATTTTCAGACAGATTCAAAGCAGATTTTAGAAAATGAAACACTATTTAGGGAACAATTTTTTAATGCAAACAAGCTTATCCCAGCACTATTGACTTTAAATCTTTATTTGAAATATCCAAATCAAGAAATTAATATTAAAGCCGAAATTGAGCATATTTTCCCAAAAACCACACAATGGAGATCAAGCTATACTGGATGGAGTAAAGAAGAAGCACAACCTTATATTGAATCCATTGGTAATAAAATGTGGCTTGAAAAAAGACTTAATATTAAAGCAAGTAATAATTATTTTGACGATAAGAAAGAAAAATATAAAGAATCAAAATTTTTAGAAGCACAAGAATTATCTCAATCTGCAAAAAATGATTGGTTAAAACAAGATATTGAAAAGAGAAATGAAGAGATTTATAATAGATTAGTAGACTTTTTTAAGCAAAATATTGATTAGTTTTAAGGAGTAAAAATGGGAAATGCAAGAGGTTTTTTAGACTTTAAAAGAATGGATTTTAAAAAAATTGCTCCTAAGGAAAGGGTTTTAAATTACAAAGAATTTACAACGCTTTTAGACAAGAAAGAACAAGAAATTCAGGGCGGACGATGTATGGATTGTGGTGTGGCCTTTTGTCATACGGGCGTGATGAGCGAAGGAAAAGATATAGGCTGTCCTCTAAACAATCTCATTCCTGAATGGAACGATCTTATTTATCGTTCTTTATGGGAAGAAGCTTATGAAAGACTTGAACTTACTAATCCTTTTCCTGAATTTACCGGTCGTGTTTGCCCTGCTCCTTGTGAAGATTCTTGTGTGTGTGCTATAAATGGTGTTAGTGTGAGCATAAAAAATAATGAATTATCCATTATAGAAAATGCTTTTAAGGAAAATTTAGTAAGAGTAAATAAACCTAAGCAATATAATGGCAAAAAAATCGCTATCATAGGAAGTGGACCTGCTGGACTTGCTTGTGCTAATACTTTAAATTCACTAGGTTATAAAGTAAGTGTTTTTGAAAGAAGCGATAAAATAGGTGGACTTTTGATGTATGGTATCCCTGATATGAAGCTTGATAAAAGTATAGTTCAAAGACGTGTGGATTTGCTTAAAAAAAGTGGGATTGAATTTAAAGTGAATGAAAATATAGACAGCAAAGATAAGGTTTCAAAACTTCTAAAAGAATTTGATGCTTTGGTGCTTTGTACAGGAGCAAGTAAGCCTATAGATCTTGATATAGAAGGTAGAAAACTAAAAGGGGTTGAATTTGCTCTTGATTTTTTAACGCAAAATACCAAAACTTTGTTAAAAACAGGCAAGGGTGCAGATACGGCCAAAGGTAAAAATGTCTTAGTTATAGGAAGTGGGGATACAAGTGTGGATTGTATTGCTGTGGCGACAAGACAAGGGGCTAAATCTATAGTGCGTTTTGAAAGAAGTCCAAAAAGACCTTTGCAAAGAAGCCAAAACAATCCTTGGCCTTTAAAAGCTGACATTTTTACTACTGATTATGGTTTAGAAGAAGCCATTGCTGTATATGGCAAAGATCCTAGGGAATATCAAAAAATGACAAAGAAATTTTTAGGAAAAACTCATGTAGAAGGTGTTGAAGCAAATGATTTAAAACGCGAGTTTAAAGAAGGTAAAGCTATCAATGTTGAAATTCCAAATTCTAAAAAAACTTATAAAGCGGATTTAGTGCTTTTAGCTATGGGTTTTAGCGGGTGCGAAGAAGCTATCGCTAAAAATTTTGGAGTGAAATTAGATGAGAAAAACAACATAAACACAGAAAATTTCCAAACCACTCATAAAAAAATCTTTGCTTGTGGAGATGCTAGAAAAGGACAATCTTTAGTTGTTTGGGCTATAAAAGATGGTATAGAATGTGCTTTGAGTTTGCATCAAAATTTAGCAAAATAATCATAAAAGTTTAAAACTTTTTCGGTGGAGTTTGCAAATTCCAAATTTAGCTATAAGTTCTTTATGAGCTTTTGTGCCATAGGCTTTGTTTTTTTCAAATTCATAACAAGGAAAGTCTTTAGCTAAGAAATTCATCACCCTATCTTTACTAACTTTTGCAAGTATGCTAGCTGCACTTACTTGCAAAATGCTAGAATCGGCTTTGATTTGTGTTTTTATCCCATTTATACCTAGGTTGGTGTTTCCATCATATAAGAAGTTATTTTCTGTTTTAAAATGCTTTTTTATAAGCTTTAAGCCTGTTTTTAAACAAGTGTTTAAGCCTAGTGCGTCGATTTGTTCTGAAGAAAAAGCAAGTATGAGATAGTTTGAATTTTTGATGATGATTTCATAAAGTTCTTCGCGTTTTTTTTCGCTTAGTTTTTTAGAATCACACAACCCATCAAGTTTTTTGTTCAGTTTGCAAGCCGCCATCATCATAGGACCTGCTAAAGCACCGCGTCCTGCTTCATCAATACCGATTAAATTTATATCAAATTCGTTTAAAAGTTCTTTTGTGTCAAATAAAGTTTTCAAAATTTTTCTAAAAAGAAGGACAAAAATGCCCTTTTATTCTACTGTGATATCATTTTTGATTTTTTCAAAAAGCTTATCACCTATGCCTTTAACTTTTTTAAGATCATCAATACTTGTAAAATTTGCTTCTTTGCGGTATTCTAAAATTGCTTTAGCCTTAACTTCGCCAATACCATTTAAACTTTTTAATTCTTTTAGCGTTGCAGTGTTGATATTTACAGCACCAAAGAGAAAAGCCGTTAAAGCAAAAAATAAAAATAGTAATTTTTTCATTTTTTTATCCTTTTATTAAAAAATAATTATAATATTATCTTAAAAAGGATAAGAATTTCTTAACTTAACCCAAAAATTCGCGTTTAAAATACTCTTTTGGTGCTTTACATAAAGGACAGGCTGCTGGAGCTTTTTTACCACGATGTATATGTCCGCATACTTCACAAACCCATAATTCTTCTACTTCGCTATTAAAAAATTCTTCTTCTTCAAGCATTTTTTTAAGCGCTAGATATTCTCTTTCGTGTTCGATTTCTACTTTGCCAATAGCTGTAAATAATCTCGCTATAGCCTTTTTGCCTTCATCTTCAGCAATTTTTGCAAAATTTGGATACATAGTTGTGTGCTCATAGTTTTCACCTTCTGCAGCACTTACTAGATTTTTTGTAGTTACCTCTAAAGGTTTGCCATCAACGATTTCATGATAAGCTTTAAATTCTGCTCTTGCATGCCATTTTTCATTTTCAGCTGCTTCTCTAAAATGTCTAGCAACCGCATGCCAACCTTCTTCTTCAGCTACATCAGCAAACAAATCGTATTTGTTTCTTGCCATAGATTCGCCCGCAAAAGCTTTCATCAAATTTACTGCAGTTAAATCTGTAGTGATACATTTCATTTCTTCACCGCAACAGCTAAGCTTACCGCCACCTACATTTTGAACTTCTACTTCATTGCCACATTTTTGGCATTTATAGGTTTCATATTGTCTCATTTTGACTCCTTTTTGATTATCAAAAAGCATTGTATTATAAAAAAATATTTTTGTCAATTAATAATTTTTATCATTTATGAAAATGTATATCAAAATAAATTTCACAAAAATTAAGCTTTGCTAAATATAATTTTAAAAAATTATTATCAGGAGTTACAATGAGAAGCGATGCGATAAAAAAAGGACATTTAAAAGCACCTAATCGTTCTTTACTTCGTGCTTGTGGTTTGAAAGATGAAGATTTTGACAAACCTTTTATAGGTGTAGCAAATAGCTATATAGACATAATCCCAGGGCATTATTTTTTAAATGATTATGCTAAAATCATTAAAGATGAGATACGCAAAAATGGTTGTGTGCCTTTTGAGTTTAATACCATAGGCGTAGATGATGGTATAGCTATGGGACATGAAGGTATGCTTTATTCTTTACCAAGTCGTGAAATCATCGCAAATTCCATTGAAACAGTGATGAATGCTCATCAACTTGATGCTTTAATCTGTATTCCAAACTGCGATAAAATCACTCCTGGTATGTTAATGGGAGCTTTAAGGGTCAATGTTCCAACCATTTTTGTAAGTGGTGGGCCTATGGCTTCAGGAGTAACCAAAAAAGGAGAAAAGATCAGTCTTAGCTCTGTTTTTGAAGCTGTAGGGGCTTATGAAGCCAAAAAAATTAGCGAAGAAGAATTTAAAGACATAGAATGTTCAGCCTGTCCAAGTGGTGGATCTTGCTCGGGAATGTTTACGGCAAATTCCATGAATACCTTATGCGAAGCTATGGGTATAGCACTAGAAGGTAATGGAACCATCTTAGCCTTAAGCAAAGAAAGAGAAGAGCTTTTAAGAAAAGCAGCGCGTCGTATTTGTGAAATCGCCTTAGATGAGCGTTTTAAAATTCGCAATATCATCACTCAAAAAGCCGTGCGTAATGCCATGGTAGTAGATATGGCAATGGGTGGAAGTAGCAATACAGTTTTACACATGCTTGCCATTTCGCGTGAGGCAGGGGTAGCGCTAGATATTAAAGATTTAAATTTTATCTCAAGCAAAGTTGCACACATAGCAAAAATAGCCCCATCGCTAAATAGTGTTTATATGGATGATATCCACAAAGCAGGGGGTGTGAGTGCAGTTATGGCTGAAATTTCAAGCAGACAAGGACATATTTTAGAACTTGATGCACTGACTATCACAGGAGAAAGTCTCAAAGAACGCTTAAAAAATGCCAAAATCAAAGATGAAAATATCATTCGTAAGGTAGATAATGCCTACTCAAAAGTAGGTGGGCTTGCTATTTTGTTTGGAAATTTAGCTGAGCAAGGTTGTGTTATAAAAACCGCAGGAATAGTTGGAGAAAGAAAATTTAAAGGCAAAGCTGTTTGTTTTAACTCTCAAGATGAAGCTATAAAAGGCATCATTAAAGGCAAGGTGCAAAAAGGAAATGTTTGTGTGATACGCTATGAAGGTCCAAAAGGTGGCCCTGGTATGCAAGAAATGTTAAGCCCTACTTCACTTTTAATGGGTATGGGTTTGGGTGCTGATGTAGCTTTAATCACTGATGGTCGTTTTAGTGGGGCTACAAGGGGTTTAAGCGTCGGTCATATTTCCCCTGAAGCAGCTGAAGGTGGTCTTATAGGACTTTTAAAAGATGGAGATGAAATAGAAATTGATGTAGATGCTTATACCATCCATGCAAATTTAAGTGAAGAAGAAATCACTCAACGCAAAAAAGAATTTGTATTACCTCAAAAAGAAGTGCCTTCAAGATGGCTTAGAATGTATCAAAAACTTGTTAGCAATGCTAGTAAAGGTGCGGTTTTGGATATGGAATGAAAGGAAACCTTTCATTCTTCTATTTCTTTGGTTATACGATTTCTTATATCTCTACGAACTATTTCCATGCCCCACAGCCAAACAATATGTCCAAAAATTTCAGACAGGTGTTCATCAAAAGGAATTTCAGAAAGTGGTGGAACTTCTGCAATTAAAGGCATTACAATAACATGGGCAAAAAGATAAACAAAAAATCCAAAAACTGCACCTTGCCACATAGTAATACGGTGCCATTTTTCCGCTATCATACAATAAGCCACTCCAAAAACAATAGAAAAACCAACATGCACTATAAAAATTGACAAAGGCATTTGCATACCTGAAAACATATAAGTCCAATCAGTAGGTAAGCCTAGTTGTTCTAGAAAAATTTTAGGTGGAGTAACGCGTTCTAAAGCATCTGCTGGCCAAAAAACATTGGGATTTCTTGGAGGAAAAGGTACTTCCCACCCCCATTTAACAATAGCTCCGAAAATACCCGCTAATATACCTATAAAAAAGGCTAAAGTATAGCGCTTTTGAAAGTATTTTTTCATAATAACTCCTTTATATTTTATACAAAATAAAATTTGAATTTATAATATTTTTATTTAAAATATATTGAAAATAGGAGTATAAAAATCTTATTTAAATTTTAAAATACTCTCTTAAACTTTCACAAATTTCAAAAAAATTCACCCCATCTATAGTAGGATTTTCTTTAAAAAACTCATGCATTCCTAAAAAACCACTCTCAAGTTCTTTAGACTTTACACCATAGCTTATACTAAGTCCTGCTTCTATATAAGCGGCGATTTTATCGCAGTATTTAAGCGCCTTACCATCTATAGCGCCAAATTCATTTTCATTAAAAGAGCTTAAGCTTCCGCTGCAAAGCTCGATTTTAGCATTTTTATAAGTGCGGTTTTCAAACTCATTTTTTACAAAATTTGACTCACCGTTTCTACCTTCTCTAATACCTAAAATATAAGAAAACTCAGCCCTTAAACCCTCAGGCACGAAGGGTAAAATTCTCTCATTAATAAGTTTCATTTCATAATCATTTATGATGTCATGAAGCCCATCAATACCGTATTTTACAGGGCTGATAATATCACGTGTTAAAGACTCTGGTAAATCATGAAACAAAGCACAATAAAAATTATTCTCAAGTCTTTTATCGCAAGCCTTGATTTTTAGTGAGTAAAAATATCCTAAAATCGCCACCACAAGCATATGTCCTAAAACCGCAGTTTCTGGTATGCGTGGAGTTTGAGCCCAACGCTTTTGAAAGCGAAGTCTTCCGCTAAGATCAATAATTTTTGCAATTTTTTGATTTAAAGCGATTTTTCTAGCTCCTATAAGTTCATAGTAATCTTCTAATTCTTCTTCAACTTTGTTTTTAATCTCATCAATATCATTTAAAAAAGCTGAGGTTTGATAAACTATGTTAAATTCCCATCTTGTAGCAAAATATGAAGCTGCTTTTAAGATAAGTCTTTCTTTAGCATAAGCATTACCGTTTAAATACGCTTCAAAACGCTTTAGAAATTCCCCATCTTCTATATCTTCTATCATAGGTTCGATTTTGCTTAAAACCCAAGCATTAACTTCAGCTTTTTTTTGACGCACGATTTCATGATACACATCAGGGCGTATATCGGTTACTACCACACGACTTAAAAACTCAAAAATTCCCCCTTCTATAATCACTCTCATATCCACATCTTTTTCCATTTTAGCGATAAAATATGCGATGATGAATTTATGAGCTTGTTTGTCAAGTTCAACCAAATTTGCCATTCTTGGATAATCATTCCAACGACTGATAGAAGCGGCTTTAAAAATGTGTTCTATGAGTTTTATGTTTATCATGCTTTTGCCTTTTTTTGCAATTTAAATTTAAAAATTTTCGTTAAAATTGCGAAATTATAGCAAATTTAAGGATAAAAATGAGTAAAAAAGCACTTTGCATTATAAGTGGTGGTATGGATAGCACTTTGTGTGCTTATCTAGCCAAAAAAGAAGGTTATGAAATCATCGCTTTGCATTTTGATTATGAACAACGCACTCAAGAGAAAGAAAGAGAATGTTTTAAGCAAATTTGCAAGGCTTTAAAAGTAGAAAAATCTTATATTTTAGATGTGAGTTTTATCAAAGATATAGGGGGTAATGCCTTAACCGATAAAAGTATAGACATTCCTAAAAATGAGCTTTGCATAAGCGATACCCCACCTATCACCTATGTGCCTTTTCGCAATGGAATTTTCTTAAGCATAGCAGGATCTTTGGCTGAAAAGGAAAATTGTGAGAGTATTTTTATAGGGGTGGTAGAAGAAGATGGCAGTGGTTATCCTGACTGTACTGATGAGTTTATACAAAAGGCACAAGAATTTATCAATGAAGGCACGAGTAAGAATTTCAAAGTTTATATAAAAACTCCGCTTGTTAGACTGAACAAAGCTAAAATTGTAGAACTAGCCTTAAAAGAAAATGTACCTTTAGAACTTACTTGGTCTTGTTATGAGAGTGAAGATGAAGCATGTGGGGAGTGCGATAGTTGTTTGCTTCGTTTAAGAGGTTTTGAAAAAGCAGGGTTTAAAGATAAGATCAAATATAAGTCCTAGTTTTCACTAGGACTTAAAGCTTAGTTTAGAGTATAAAGCTTGTTTGCTCCATCTTGATAAGAAAGAATGTTGATTTTTCCATCTTTAAAGAAAATGCTTCTAGCATTAGTGATAGAGCTTGGGAAAGCGATAGTTTTTACTACTTCTTCCTTAACTGGATCAATTACGGCAATCACATTGTGATTTTTACTAAGTGCATAAATTTCCCCATCTTTAAAAGTCATAGAAGTTACATAAAGATCGCCTAAAGTTTTACCTTCTTTAAGATTTGCTTTTGGAGTAAATTCTCCTGAAAGAACACGATCTTTTAAAGAAACTTTAGAGATTACAAAAGTTTTAGCGTCTTTGTTGTTTGGAACAGTTGCAAGATAAAGATAATTTCCATCTGTGCTCATGCTTGCTACATGGTTAAATTTCGCTCTTACAGTATCAAGTCTTCCACGACCTAAACCTTCACCTTGGCCTTTAAATTTATCATTACCTTTTACAAAATCAGCGTATTGTTTAGCGATATCTTCTTCACTTGCATTAGGATTTTTTGCAAATCTTAAGAAAGATTTGTTTGAGCCCATAAGAATGAATTTATCGTTCATATAAGGTATGATGCCAATAATTGGATCAATAGAAGCTGAAAAATAAGGATCAAGCTCAAAACCTTCTTTAACGCTAAAATTATTGTCTAAGAAAGCCACATCCCATTTAGAGCTTGCTACAAATTCATTGTTGATATAATCAAGAGTATTGATGGCTTTGTCAAAATTTATAGTTTGTTCATTTGAGATTTTAAGCTCATCATTGATTTTTGCAAATGGAGCATTGTTGATATCATTATCAAATTTTATGCCAAGTTTTTCACTTGCAGGTGCAAAAGCATAATCAGGAGCTTTAACATCGCGCTTTCCTAAGAAAGAAATATTTTGCCATAAACCATTCCAACCTTCTTTACTCCAAATGATGTATTTTGGATTTAAGCTAAATCTTACAGGATCGCCTTGTCCCACATAAGGAGGAATTCCTGTGCTTACAAAAGCTTGGAAAACATTTGAAGCTACTACAATCGCACTGATAACTACAGCTGCGAGAGAAAATTTCGTATATTTTCTAAATTTTTCTCCATTTAATTCTGCTTCAAAAGCATTAAATTTAGGAGCAAAAGCAAAAATCACACCTAAAAGCAATACAACAGCCCAAAATACCACTTCAGCCCAAAAATAAGTATGGATACCAAAAACTGCTAAACCAAAACCTTGATCTAAATCTCTATGAGCGTGATTGCCATAGTGAGCAAAAGATTGATAAAGGCCTACTGCTGTCATGATTAAAAGAGCAGCAAGGTATTTACCTTTCATACCATAACGAACAATGAAAAGCGCCATCACACCGATAAAGATCATTGCTTCTCTTTGTCCCCAGCAAAGCGTGCAGGGACTATCACCCAACATATAACCAAATACAAAATTTGCAATACCTACAGGTAAGAGTATGATCAAAAAGCCTGCTAAACACATTAGCGTATAGAAATTTTTTGTTTTATTGATTTCGTTCATTTAGCCCTTCCTTACAGATTCATTATTGTTAATAGTGCGCCTGTTTTGTGGCCAACATAGAAAAAAACCATTAAAAGCCAAGCTACCATTACCAAACCAAAAGCCAAATTTTCTTTTTCTGGTTTTTTGATAATCAGTATCAAGGCGATTAAAACTAATAAAAGTTCAAGAAACTCCATAGTATCTCCTTATGAAATAAAAACCGTTAATTTTACTTTAAAAACATAAATTAAAGATAAATTTTTTATTAAAATTTCGTGTTAATTTAAATTAACACGAAAAAAGTTACTGAAAGCTACTTAATTTTTCAGAGAGTTTAGACGCACCATTTAGAACATTTTGAGAGATGTTATTGATTTCGGATGATAAATCTTTAACAGAATTTGCAAGTTCGTTAACCTTGTCTATGCTTGTTCCTAGGATAAGCATTTTATCTTTTACTTCCATGCTTTTATCTTTCATGGTTTGGGTTGATTCTATAGAGCTTTCTAGTTTATGCATAGAATTTACAAGTTCTTGTTGCAAATCATTGGTTTTTAAAGAGGTTTCTTTCATAGAATCATGGATAAGATCCATTAAGGCTTTGTTGTCATTGATTTGTTGGACTATAGCATTAACAGTAGCATTTATATTTAAAAGAGATTTACTTGTTTTATCGGCAAGTTGACCTACTTCATCAGCAACAACTGCAAAACCCCGTCCATGTTCGCCCGCTCTTGCAGCTTCAATAGCTGCATTCAAGGCAAGTAAATTGGTTTGATCGGCTATATCTCTAATAGAACTTGTAATTTCTATGATATTATCTGCACTTTGAGTTAGATTATCCATATTGGCTACTATATTTTGCTCTTTTTCATTATTTTCATTTATTAAATTTATAAGTTCAGATAGAGTAAGTTCTACCTTATCCATCAGTATGTGCATATCTTGCATATTTTCTATGCTTTCTTGCGCTAAATTTCCCGCAAGATTGATATGATCATCTAAGACATAGGTGATTTCTTTAACACCTTGAATTTGTTCATGTTGTGAATTAGAACTGTTTTCAAGCATCATAGAGTTGTTTTTGAGCTTTTGTGAATTTTGATGACTTGATTTAGCATTTTCTATGGCTTCTATGATTGAGTTTTGAACGGTGGATATAAATGAATTAATATATTGAGCACTTTGTCCAAGTTCGCTTTTTGGATCTATATTTAAACGAGAGTGTAGATTGGCTTCTTTACTAGCTAAATTAGCGCTTAGTTTTTCTAAAGTATGAATTGGCATGATGACTTTTTTTAGTGTTAATAAAATAAAAAATACAAATAATACAAGAGTGATTCCAAACACTGTTAAAGCGATATAAAATTTAAATAAATTGGATTGTTCTATAGTATTTTGGGTGAAAGTGTTAAGTTGTTTTAACTCTTTCATAAGAGAATTATTCTCATAAATAGAAGAATTATCTTGCATAATAGAAATCTGTTTTACAATCATTTTATAGTGTTTTAGAAAAAGTTGTAAATTTTCACTTTTTGTATCGTTTTTGATTTCTTTCATAAGATTGTTGAGTTGATTGAGTGTTGTTTTTTGTAAAATACTTTCAGTTGAAAGAACGCTTAACATAGAACTCATTGTTCTATAGTTGTTTTTATTTGTTTCATGGTTTTGTTCTAATTCTTCAAAATAATTTTTAGCCAATTCAAACAAATAAAGTTTTGAATTTACTGCTATGGAATTTGCGGATTTGAAATAATTAAGCTGGATTAGTTTGGCATTAAAAATTTCTTCTGCTCTGTTTATGTCAATCCCAAAATTTTTAAGTCTTTTAAAGTTTTCTTCCATTTTTTTTATTGCTTGAACACTTTGATCGTAGTTAATAAAATTAAAACTATTTTGAAAAACGGAATTGATTTTTTCATCTGAAATTTGTAGCTGCTGAACTATGTTTATTAAGTCTTTATTATCTTTAGATGAGGAGTAGTTGTTAAAAATAATACCTAGCAAAACAAGAATAAAAGCTAAAACTAGTGTAGATAAAATAATAAATTTTATCAAAAATGAACTTTTTTTATTTGTCATGATATTCTCCTGTCAAGCTTTCTAGGAATGCAACTATATTATCAACTGTTTTTTGATCTAAAAATTTTCCTAGTTGATAGTAAGCCATAAACTGAACACAAGCATCTAAAGTAGGTATAGAACCATCGTGAAAATAAGGCGCGGTTTTGGCTATATTTCTTAAACTAGGAACCTTAAACATCATTTTATCAGCTTCTCTTTTTGTGATTTCATAGCGTCCTAAATCTTCTTGATTTGGGTATTCTTCAAAAATACCGATTTTTTGAAACATATTTCCACCTATATTTTGACCTTGATGACAAGAAATACAGCCATTAGCTTTAAAATCTTCATAACCTTTTTTAGCTTGAGCTGAAATAGCATTTTGATCTCCGCTAAGATAGCGATCAAAAGGAGAATTTGGAGTGATTAAGGTTTTTTCAAATTCTGCAACTGCAAGAGCTATGTTTTCTACCGTAACTTCTCCATAAAGTTTTTTAAAAGTTTTTACATAATCTTCATTAGAATTAACTTTTTGTAAAAGAAGTTCAGGACTTAACCCCATTTCTTTGGGATTAAAAAAAGGCACTTTTGCTTGTTCTGCTAAATCTTTGGCTCTACCATTCCAAAATTGCACAAAATTAAATACAGAATTAAAGGTTGTGGGAGTGTTAAAGGGTTTATCGAGTTGATTATCAACTCCTATTGAAAATTCAAGTCCATCAACACCGTGCTGATCAAGCCTATGGCAAGTATTGCACGAAACTTTTCCATCTTTGGATAAACTTTTATCCATATAAAGATTTTTACCAAGTTCAGCTTTTTCTTTATCATAAGAGATAGATTTTGGAATAGGAGTTATCATATCTATTGCAAAAACTATATTTGCATAAGATAAACATAAAATCATTATTATTTTTTTCATGGCAAATTTCAACCTTAATTTTAAGTTTTTAAAAAGCCATTATAGTGTAATTTTAGTAAATTGTTTAATATTTGATATTTTTTATTTAATATTTTTTTATTTTATTTTACTTTATTACAAAGTTCTCCTAAATTTTCTATGACACAACGAACTTGATCTCCTGATTTTAAAAAAGTAGGTGGATTTAACCCCATGCCTACTCCACTAGGAGTTCCCATAGATATAATGCTTCCAGCTTTTAAAAGCATGCCCGCGCTAAGTTCTTCTAAGACATAAGCAATATCAAAAATAAACAATCGGGTGTTAGAGTTTTGGCGTAGTTCATCATTGACATAGCTTTGAAGTTGGAGTTTAGGAGGATAAGAAATTTCATCTACGCTTGTGATATAAGGTCCCATTATAGTGCTACCTTCAAGACTTTTTGCTCGGTAGAATTGTTTGTGGCGTTTTTGAAGTTCGCGAGCTGAAATTTCATTGATAATAGTATAGCCAAAGATATAATCTTTTGCATCTTTAGCTTTGATTTTATAAGCATCTTTACTTAAAATAAATGCAAGCTCACATTCATAATCAAGCTGAGAAGTTACATCTGCATGTAAAGGTATATCACCAAAAGGTGGCGTAGCTTGATTGCAGCGTTTTCCAAAATATACAGGATATTCTCTTTCTTCAAATTTTTCACCCTTAAATTTGGCAGATTCTTTGGCATGATCTAAAAAATTAATCCCAAGACATATAATATCTTGACGAGGTTCTATAATAGGGGCTAGATAATCTTCTTTTGGAATTTCATAGGCTATTTTAGAATCCAAGTCTGTAAGCTTGTGTTTAAATTTATCAAAATAGATAATAAATTCATTCATATCGTTAGTTTCAATGCCAAGATCAGCAAAACTTACAATTTTTCCATTAGAATTTAGTACTCCTAGATTGGGTTTTTGATCCTGTATAAAATTAACAAATTTCATTAGAAAATCTCGCTTTTTTATTTAATTATACTTAAAGTTTTAGCAAGAATTATTTTTTTGTTTTAAAATTTGGTAAAAAAGTGATTGATTGTAGCGTAGCGAAACATCATTTTATTTTATGGAATTGTTGAAAATTTCTTTTATGTTTATTTTTGAGTTGATATCAAAATTTTGATTTTTATATTGAAATTTCAAACGATAAGAATGCAAACACAAACGCAAGGCACCTGTAAGTTTTAAGCGTTCTTTAGGATTTAATTTTTCATCTAAAATGCTTTCGATTTGTTCTTTGCTAAGCCCATAAAGCGGATCTCCTAAAATGGTATGGTTTTTATAGTGCAAATGCACTCTTATTTGGTGTTGCCTGCCTGTTAAGGGTTTGCAAAGTAAAAGAGTAGCGTTGATTTTAGGAAAGTATTCTAAAATTTCAAATTCAGTGATAGCCTGTTTTCCTTCTTTGCAAATTTGCATTCTTGTTTTTACATCATCGTAGTTTTTAGTTAAATTTATAGCTTTATCAACTATAAAATTTTCTTCTATTTTTCCATGAGCTAGAGCAAGGTATTCTTTTTGAACTAGTTTTTTTTCAAATAAGCTTTTAAGATCAATTTGTGCTTTTTTATTTTTGGCTATAAGTATAAGTCCGCTCGTTTCTTTATCGAGCCTGTGTGTTACGCAAGCTTCTTTTCCCCAAAGATGCCAAATTTCATCACTAAGACTGTATTTGCAATGTCTACCATTTGGATGGCTTAAGATCCCACTTTCTTTTTCAAGTATGGCAAAGTCTTCATTTTCAAAGACAATTTCTACTCCTTTGGGGTTGTTTTCATAGACTATAAGCTCTACTAAACCATTTAAAATTTTATTCTTTTCTTCTACTAAAATTCCATCACAAAAAAGTCTTTTTTTGTCTATGAGTTTTTGTGCTTCATTTATGCTAATTTTTAAATTTTCCATAAGGACTTGAAACGCCTTTTTTCCATTATTTGAGAGTTTTATTTTTATGTAGGCCATTTAATAACTTTCTTAGGATAATTTGATATAATTTCCGTTTTTTAAAATATAAAATTATAGCTAAAAAGGTTTCAAAGATGGTTGAAAGATATAGCAGAGAAATCATGGCTAAAAAATGGGACATGCAAGCAAAATATGATGCGTGGTTAAAAGTAGAATTAGCTGCTGTAAAAGCTTGGAATAAACTCGGTCTCATTAATGACACAGACTGCGAAAAAATTCTTAAAAATGCAAAATTTGATATTGCAAGAATAGACGAAATAGAAAAAACCACAAAACACGATGTTATCGCTTTTCTTACAAGTGTAAGTGAAAGTTTGGGAGAAGAGAGTCGTTTTGTGCATTATGCAATGACAAGTTCTGATTGTATAGATACAGCTGTTGCTTTACAGATAAAAGAGAGTTTGGAGCTTATTTTAGAAGATGTTTCTTTGCTTTTAGAAGTGATCAAAAAGCGTGCTTTGGAGCATAAAAACACCTTAATGGTAGGAAGAAGTCATGGAATTCATGGAGAGCCTATCACTTTTGGTTTGGTGTTAGCTATTTGGTATGATGAAATTTTGCATGCAAAAGAGCTTTTAGAACATGCAAAAGAAGTGATAAGCTATGGAAAAATCAGCGGTGCAATGGGAAATTTTGCTCATGCACCTTTGGAATTTGAAGAAGAAGTTTGTAAAAATTTAGGTCTTAAAGCCGCTCCTGTTTCAAATCAGGTGATTCAAAGAGATCGTTACGCTCAAGTTATTTCTGCTATTGCGATTTTAGCTTCAAGTTGTGAGCAAATCGCTGTAGCCATAAGACATTTTCAAAGAACTGAAGTTTATGAGGCTGAAGAGTATTTTAGTGTAGGACAAAAGGGAAGTTCAGCTATGCCACATAAAAGAAATCCCGTTTTAAGTGAAAATATCACAGGGCTTTGTCGTGTGCTTAGATCTTTTGTAGCTCCAGCTTTAGAAAATGTTGCACTTTGGCATGAAAGAGATATATCTCATTCTAGTGTCGAAAGATTTATTTTGCCTGATGCTTTTATCACGGCTGATTTTATGCTTATGCGTCTTACAAATTTGATTGATAAGCTTTTGGTTTATCCTGAAAATATGATGAAAAATTTAAATCTTACAGGCGGGCTTGTATTTTCAGGGAGAGTGCTTTTAGAGCTTCCATTTAAAGGCATTAGTCGCGAAGAAGCTTATAAAATAGTTCAAAGAAATGCTATGAAAGTTTGGGCGGATTTGCAAAATGGCAAGGCTGCTATCAATGAAAAAAATGAAAGTTTGTTTTTGTTGGCGCTTTTAAGCGATGAGGATTTAAGAAAAAGTTTGAGCGAAGAGGATGTAAGAAAATGTTTCGATTATAACTACTATACAAAAAATGTTGATGCAATTTTTAAAAGAACATTTAAATAAAAAGCAAGGAAGGCAATGAAAGTTATTAAAAGAAATGGTCGTACAGAAGAATTGGATATTTCTAAGATCAAAAAATGTACCTCTGATGCTGTAAAAGATTTAGAAGGTGTGAATTTAAGCGAACTTGAACTCGATGCAAAGATTCAATTTCGTGATGGAATTTCAACTGAAGAAATTCAAAAAACTTTAATTAAAACTGCAGTAGATAAAATAGATATTGATTGTCCAAATTGGACCTTTGTTGCAGCTAGACTTTTTTTATTTGATTTATATAAAAAAGTTAATGGTATGAATCGCTATAATCATTTGCGTGAATATTTTGAAAAGGGTGAAAAAGAAGGAAGAATTTTACTTGGTCTTAAAGAAAAATATGATTTAGATGATTTAAATGCTTATATTAAACCTGAACGCGATATGCAATTTACTTATCTTGGTATTAAAACTTTATATGATAGATACTTGATTAAAGATAGCAAAGGTATGCCTATAGAGCTTCCTCAGCAAATGTTTATGGCTATTGCGATGTTTTTAGCGCAGAATGAATTTAATCCCCAAGAATGGGCAAAGAAATTTTATGATTTAATTTCTAAATTTGAACTCATGCTTGCAACTCCGACTTTATCTAATGCAAGAACAACGCGCCATCAGCTTAGTTCTTGTTATATAGGTTCAACTCCTGATAATATTGAAGGTATTTTTGATTCTTACCAAGAAATGGCTTTGCTTTCTAAATTTGGTGGCGGTATAGGTTGGGATTGGTCTAAAGTGCGTGCTATGGGTGGAAGCATAGATGGACATAAAAACGCTGCAGGAGGGATTATACCTTTCTTGAAAATTACTAATGATATTGCCGTGGCAGTAGATCAACTAGGAACCAGAAAAGGAGCTATAGCCGTTTATATAGAACCTTGGCACATGGATATAAGTGATTTTATTGATTTGCGTAAAAATTCAGGTGAAGAAAGACGCCGTGCTCATGAACTTTTCCCTGCTTTATGGATCAATGATCTTTTTATGAAGAGAGTAAGAGCTAATGATAAATGGACTCTTTTTGATCCTGCAGATACAGCGGATTTGTGTGATTTATATGGCGAGGCTTTTGAAAAACGCTATGAAGAATATGAAAAAGATGAAAGCATTACCAAAGAAATCGTAGAAGCTAAAGAGCTTTGGAAGAAAATTTTGCTAAATTATTTTGAAACAGGCTTGCCATTTTTATGTTTTAAAGATAGTGCTAATAGAGCAAATCCAAATGCTCATGTAGGAATTATTAGAAGTTCAAATTTATGTACTGAAATTTTTCAAAATACCGAGCCAAATTATTATCAAATTAAAGTAGTTTTTGAAAATGGAGATGAGCTTCATTTTGATGAAGAACAAAAGGTCGTAATCGATGGGGGATATGAAAAACCAGCCAAAAAAATCTCAACTTTAGATAGTATTGATGGTAATAAAGTTTATATAGTAGAAAAATATAAAAATGATGGAAAAACAGCCGTTTGTAATCTAGCAAGTATAAATCTTAGCAAAGTATATACCAAAGAAGATATAGAGCGTGTTGTGCCAACGGCTATTCGTATGCTTGATAATGTAATTGATTTAAATTTTTATCCTCATAGAAAAGTAAAAGATACAAATTTAAAATCTCGTGCCATAGGTCTTGGAGTCATGGGTGAGGCACAAATGCTTGCTGAGGCTAAGATTCATTGGGGAAGTGATGAGCATTTAAATAAAATCGATGAGATTATGGAGCAAATTAGCTTTGAGGCTATTAATGCGAGTTCAAATTTAGCTCTTGAAAAAGGTTCTTATGAAGATTTTGAAGGATCAAACTGGAGCAAGGGGATTTTTCCTATTGATGTAGCAAGTCCTAAGGCTAAAGCTTTAACTTTAAGAGAAGGTTTATTTGATCAAAGTGAATGCGATTGGGTTAAACTTAGAGAAAAAGTTAAAAAAGATGGTATGAGAAATGGTTATTTGATGGCCATTGCACCTACTTCTTCTATTTCTATCTTGGTGGGTACTACGCAGACTATAGAACCTGTTTATAAAAGAAAGTGGTTTGAACAAAATTTAAGTGGTATGATACCTGTTGTTGTGCCAAATTTAAGCCTTGATACTTGGCAATACTATACTCCAGCCTACGAACTTGATCAAAAAATTCTTGTAAAGGCTGCTGCTGTGCGTGGTAAGTGGATCGATCAAGGGCAGAGTTTAAATATCTTTTTGTCGCTCGATAAAGCAAGTGGGGGATATTTAAATGAAATTTATCAACTCGCTTGGGAGCTTGGAGTAAAATCTACTTATTATTTAAGAAGTGAAAGCCCTGATAGTGAAAAAGTCAATGTTGCAGATCGTAGCATAGAATGTGAAGGTTGCCAATAAATACTAAAACCCAATGAAAAGCATTGGGTTTTAAAAGATTAAGAATTGTAAATTTCTTTATCTAGAGCTTTTAGATTTTTTGCGGTACAAAGTGCCGAAGTCATAGCTCCTGAGACATTGCTTGCTGTTCTTGCCATATCTATAATAGGATCTATGGCTAAAATCAAACTTAGCATGACAAAATTATTACCAAATCCAATCCCTGCTAGCATAATAGAAGCTGCCATAGTTGCGCTTCCAGGTACCCCAGCTATACCCAAGGATCCAATCACAGCTACCAAAACTATCATTAAAGCAAATGTAAAATCAATATGTGTATGTGTAGCAAAAGCTACAAAAACTGCTGCTAAAGCTGGAAAATATCCTGCGCAACCATTAAGTCCTGTTGTTGTACCTATAGATGCTACAAAATTAGCTATAGCTGAATTAACTCCAAATTTATTTTGCAAAGTTGAAGTGGTCATAGGTAAAGTGCCTAAAGAAGATCTTGAGCTAAATGCAAATAACCATACAGGAAAGGCTTTTTTTGCATATTTTATAGGGTTTAACCCTTGTGAAGCAAGAAGTAAAAAATGCACCCCAAACATTATAAACATAGCTATATAAATAAGCATTATAAAAAGTCCAGCTGTTTTGATAGCTTCAAAACCATTGCTTAAAAGCACATTAGCCATCATACAAACTACAGCATAAGGCATAAATCTAATAACTGTAGCAGTCATGTTCATCATAATATTATAAAAGGTTAGGATAAAATTATGAAAACTTTTAAAGGCTTGTTCATACTCTTCTTTTTTAGAAATTTTTTTAGCACTAATTCCTATAAAAAAAGAAAAAATGACAATAGCTATAATATTTTCTTTATTAATAGCTGTAATGATGTTGCTAGGTATTAGTCCTAGTATAATATTTGAAAAAGTTTGAATTTCGCGAATTTGTTTATCTCCTTCATGTATAGCAAAATTACTTCCTAAATCAAAACCATAACCTAAAAATATACCCAAGGTTGCAGCTATGGCTGTGCTAAAGAGTATCCAAAAAAGACTTATTCCAAGCAAGGAGGATATTTTGATATTTTTATCAATTTCTATAATTACTTTTATAATGCAAATGCTTACAAGAGGAACAACTAGCATTTTTATAAAAGCTACAAAAACAGAACTTACAAATGCAAACCAATGTTTTGTTTCACTATACCAAAGAATATTACTTGCTTCTTTAGCATCTGGAAAATTTGCCAAATATTGCAAAGCAAAACCAAACCCCAAACCCATTAAAAGCGCAAATAGCATGCGAAGAGAAAAATTGATTTTTATATCCCGCATTTTTTTTAATGCGTAAAAAACAACACAAAGCATAGCAAGAGTAGTTATAGTATGAGCTTGTGAAATCATTAGAAAATCTTGAAAAAATTGTTTATCCATAAAAAGTCCTTATAAGAAACTATAATCAAGCACAAGGTATATGAAAATATACTTGCATAAAGCTTGATTTTATAAATGGTAGCATAAAAATATTTTAAATAAGATAAAATTAGTATGATTTATTCTATATCTTTATGTAAGCAATGTTCAAATATAAATTTGTGTTCTTGTGGTAAGGCTTCAAATAAAGCATTTGCTAAATTTCTAATCTCCCAAAGAGCTGATTTTGAACTACGCAAAGATATGAAATTTTGTAAACTTCTTGCATTAATCGTTAGTGTAAGTTCGGTTTTATAGCTTTCTGGTAAGCAGTATTTGGCTATATCTAGACTAATGCTTTTTTGTAAAATAGTGCGTAAATTTTCTAAGGCTTTAATGCTTGCGTTATCAACCTCTTCATTACCACAAAGCACAAGATAACGGCTTGCATTTTCAAAATCTCCTATTTTAAATTCAGCTTCATTGCGAAGTTCTTTTAAGGTATAACGCGTGCTTTTTACACTAGGACTAGTGTGACGGTGTCTTGCAACTTCTTGCAAACAAGCTCTTGAAATTCCTTGTATATAAAAAGTATAGTTTAGATGTTCTAAGGTTGAAGCGTGTTTGAATTTATTGCCCACGCGATCGATAAGTTCTTTATCTTTTTCGCCACCGCAATCGCCTTTTTCAAAGCTTTGCCAACAAGTTCTTGTTGCATGAGAACAAATAGATAATGGAGTGTGAAAAAGTAAAGTGATTTGCATGCTTATTCCTTTTTTGATAAAAATATTTTTTGTAATTCTTGCATTTTTTACTTAAAATTCTAATGAAATAAAAAGTTTTATCAAGCTATAATTAGATAAAAAAATAAGGCTTATTATCAATGAAACAAACAAAATATATTTTTGTAACAGGTGGAGTTTTAAGTTCTTTGGGTAAAGGGATAGCTGCTGCTTCTATCGCAACACTTTTAAAAAATTCAGGACTTAAAGTGAGTATTTTAAAAGCTGATCCTTATATCAATGTCGATCCAGGCACCATGAGTCCTTTTGAGCATGGGGAAGTTTTTGTAACTGATGATGGAGCAGAAACAGATCTTGATTTGGGGCATTATGAGCGTTTTTTGGATGAGAGTTTATCTCAAGATAATAACTTTACTACAGGACGCGTTTATCAAAGTGTGATTGAAAAAGAAAGGCGTGGAGAATATCTTGGCAAAACCATTCAAGTTATCCCTCATATAGTAGGAGAAATCAAAGATCGCATTAAAAAAGCAGGAGAAGGCAAAGATATACTCATCGTTGAAATAGGCGGAACTGTTGGGGATATAGAAGGCTTGCCTTTTTTAGAAGCCATTCGTGCTTTGCGTTTGGAAGTGGGTAAAAATAATGCTATGAATATTCATCTTACCCTAGTACCTTTTATCAAGGCTGCAGGAGAATTAAAAACAAAGCCAACTCAACATAGTGTAGGCGAGTTAAGACGCATAGGCATTAGTCCTGATATGATTATTTGTCGTAGTGAAAAAGCTCTTGATAGAGATTTAAAAGATAAAATTGCTATTTCTTGTGGAGTGGAAAAAAATTGCGTGATAGAAAGTGTTGATGCGGCTAGTATTTATCAAATTCCACTTAATTTTTTAAAGCAAGATATTTTAAGCCCTATTGCTGAAATTTTGGATTTGAAAAATTTAAAACCTAATATGGAAAATTGGGACTCTTTGGTAAAAAGAGTTATAGCTCCAAGTAATGAAGTTAAAATCGCTTTTGTAGGCAAATATGTGGATTTAAAAGAAAGCTATAAAAGCCTTACTGAAGCTATTATACACGCAGGCGCAGCTCTAGATACTAAAGTGGAGTTAAAATGGGTAGATAGTGAAAAACTTGAAAATATGGAAAGTGCTGAAGTATTTAAAGATGTGAGTGGAATTTTAGTTGCTGGGGGATTTGGATATCGTGGTGTAGAAGGTAAGATAAAAGCCATTCAATACGCAAGAGAAAATAAAATTCCTTTTTTAGGAATTTGTTTAGGTATGCAGCTTGCTTTGGTGGAAGTTGCTAGAAATGTATTAAAACTTAAAGATGCAAATTCAAGTGAATTTGATGAGAAATGCCAAAATCCTGTGGTTTATTTGATTGATGAATTTATGGATACAAATGGAGAAAAACAAATTCGTACTGCAAAAACTCCTTTAGGCGGAACTATGCGTTTAGGGGCTTATAAATGTGATATCAAGGAAAAATCCCTTTTGGCTAAGGTTTATAATGAAGCAAAAAGTGTAAAAGAACGCCACCGCCACCGTTATGAAGCAAATCCAAAATATAGAGCAGATTTTGAAAAACACGGTTTGATTGTAAGTGGTGAAAGCAAAGGATTGATTGAAGCAGTTGAACTTAACTGTCATCCTTTTTTCTTGGCTGTGCAATTTCATCCAGAATTTACTTCAAGACTTGAGCATGTTAACCCTGTGATTTGCGGTTTTATCAAGGCAGCTATAAACTATGAAGATAATTAATAAAAATGAAATTAAAAAAATTTTGGCTTCACGCTTTGAAAAAGATTTACATACCAAACTTTGTGATCTGCCTTTGCCATGCTGTTTAAAGGATGCATATAAAGCAGCTAATCGAATCAAAGAAGCTGTAGAAAAAAATGAGAAAGTCGCCATAGTAGGGGATTATGATGTTGATGGAATCATTTCTTGTGTTATTATGGCAGAATTTTTCGATGATATAGGTTTTGATTATATAGTAAGAATTCCAAATCGTTTTAAAGATGGATATGGATTAAATGCTGAGATCATCAACGAACTTGATGTAAATTTAATAATAACAGTAGATAATGGAATAGCTGCTCTTGAAGCAGCCAAACTCTGTAAAGAAAAAAATATAGATTTGATTATCACTGATCATCATATGCCTCAAGATGTTTTGCCTGATGCTTTTGCCATTATCAATCCAAAGCAAAAAGATTGTAATTTTCCAGAAATTGAAATTTGTGGAGCTCAAGTGGCATGGTATTTGATAGCGGCTTTAAAAGAAGTTTGCAAGCTTAAATACGATATGAGTAAATTTTTAGAACTTTTGGCGATTGCAATTATTGCAGATATGATGGAGCTTAGAGATTTAAATCGTGCTTTAGTAAGGCGTGGTATAGATCATATTAACAAATCCAAAAGAGCTGCTTTTCGGGCTATTAAGCATTATTATCAAAAGGATAAATTTGCTCTTGATAATATAGGATTTTTAATTGCTCCACTTATAAATAGTGCTGGAAGAATGGATGATGCAAGTATTTCTTATGAATTTTTACACACTAAAGATTTTAATAAAGCTTTAGAATATCTAGAGCAAATTGTTAGTTTTAATGAAAGTCGTAAAGATGAAGAAAAGCAGCTTTTTGAAGATAGTTTAAATCAAATCGATGAAAACGATTCTTGTATTGTGGTATCGGGATTAAATTGGCATGAAGGGGTTTTAGGGATTGTGGCAAGTCGTTTAGCTAAACATTTTAATAAACCTGCTTTTGTATTTTCTCAAAATGAAGAACACTTAAAAGGCAGTGCAAGAAGTGTTGGTAAGATTGATATTTTAGCTTTAATTTCTAAGACAAATTCTATATTAAGCAATTATGGTGGTCATAAAGGTGCTGCTGGAATCAGTTTAAACTCTGAAAATTTTGAACAATTTAAAAATAAAATCAAAAAAGAATGTTCGCAAATTTCTGAAAGTGAATTTTTGGATTCGGATGAAATTTTAGGAATCTTAGAACCTAGCGAAATTGATTTCGAAATGCTTGAAATTTTAGAATCTTTTGAACCTTTTGGACATAAAAATCCACGACCTTTTTTTGTTTTAGAAAATCTTTGTGTAAAAAATAAAAAACTTCTAGGTAAAGATGAAAAACACTTAAAGCTTATTTTAACCAAGGAAAATAAAACCATAGAAGCTTTATTTTTTAATTTTGATAAAGAGCCAGAATTGAATCAAAATATTTCTTTGCTTGGAAGTATTTCTAAGAATGAATTTAGAGGATTGGTAACTCCGCAATTTGTTATTAAAGAAATTTTATAAAATTTATAAAATTTTTATTTATTATTTATTAATATTATATAAGTTTCATTAATGAAACGAATTTTAACAAAATAAGGGGAGAATTGTGAAAAAGTTACTATTATGTGTATTAGTTTTTTATCTATAGGAGCATGTATGGCAGAAGCTAAACCAAAGATTGCCATTTTAGCAACAGGTGGAACGATAGCAGGTTCTATTGATAGTGCTGTTGCCACAACAGGTTATACAGCTGGGGTTGTTGGTGTAGATGTTTTAATCAAAGCGGTTCCACAAATTCAAGATTTAGCTAATATTAGTGGGGAACAAATAGCAAATATCGATAGTTCAAATATGCGTGATGAAATTTGGCTAAAGCTTGCTAAAGAAATCAATAAGCTTTTTGCCGAAGGGGTGGATGGTGTGGTTATAACTCATGGTACTGACACCATGGAAGAAACTGCTTATTTTTTAAATTTAACCATTAAAAGTGATAAGCCTGTAGTTTTAGTTGGCGCTATGCGTCCATCAACTGCTATAAGTGCAGATGGGCCAAAAAATCTTTACAATGCTGTAGCATTAGCTGCTGATAAAGAATCTAAGGGCAAGGGTGTTATGGTAGCTATGAATGATAAAATTTTAAGTGCTAGAGGCGTGGTAAAAACCCATAGTTTAAATGTTGATGCTTTCTCTTCTCCCGATTTTGGGGATTTGGGTTATATAGTAGATGGTAAAGTCTTTTTCTATAATAATGTTACTAAAGCTCACACAAAAAACACTCCTTTTGATGTAAGCAAACTCACAAGTTTACCAAAAGTAGATATTCTTTATAGCTATTCAAATGATGGTAGTGGTGTCGCTGCAAAAGCTTTATTTGAACATGGAACTAAGGGTATAGTTGTTGCAGGAAGTGGTGCAGGAAGTATACATGAAGATCAAAAAAATGTTTTAAAAGAGCTTATAAAAAAAGGACTTAAGGTTATTGTAAGTTCTCGTACCCAATCAGGTAGTGTGATTGTAAGTCAAGAAGACCAAAATTTAGGTTTTATTTGTGCGCATGATTTAAATCCACAAAAAGCTAGGATTCTTTTGTTGCTAGCATTGACTAAAACAAATAATAATAAAAAAATTAAAGAATATTTTCTAAAGTATTAAAGTTTATAAAAATTAATTTCATTGCAATTGAGGAATAAAAATTAAGTTTATAATATTAAAAATTAATGTGAGTACTAGAGATATATTTCGTTAAAAAGTAAATAATCAATTTTTATTTTAAAAAAGTATTCAAATATAATTTGAATGATTTGATAAAATTTAATTTTAATAATACAAATTATTTTATAATTAATTTAGCATATTTTAAAACTATCGTATTATAATTAATTTGAAATTATTTCAAATTTAATAAAGGTATAAAATGGGTATTTCACGAAGAAATTTTCTTAAAACTTTGGCCGCAACTTCTGTAGTTGCTTCTGTAAATCCACTTATGGCAGCTAAAGAAACTAAATTTTATGATATAAAAAAAGTTCCTCATGCGACGCATTTTGGTGCATTTTGGGCTGATGTAAATTCAGAAGGTAAAATAGTAAAAGTTACTCCTCAGCAATCTGATAAACATCCTTCAGTAATTACAGATGCTATTATTGATAGGACTTATTCAGATACAAGAGTGAAGTATCCTTGTGTTAGAAAAAGTTTTTTAGAAGGTAAGAAAAAACCTAGTTTAAGAGGTAAAGAGCCTTTTGTAAGAGTGAGTTGGGAAAAAGCTTATGAGCTTATTTTGCAAAAATTTAAAGAAACTCCTATTGAAAATTTATTTAATGCAAGTTATGGCGGTTGGGGACATGTAGGCTTATTGCATAATTGTAATTCTGTAGCAGGAAGATTTTTTAATACAGCACTTGGTGGACATATAGGTACAGATGGTGAGTACAGTAATGGTGCAGCTGGAAAAGTAAATGCTAGTATTATGGGAGATTTGGAGGTTTATTCTTTGCAAACAACCCATGAACAAATTTTAAAAAATACTCAAGTTTATGTACTTTGGGGTACGGATCTTTATAAATGCAATCAAATCGATTTTAAAGTTGCAAATCGTGGGAATGATGAGTATTATAAAAAATATCGCAAATCGAATATAAAATTTATAAGCATTGATCCTCAATATACTCAAACTGCAGAAATTTTAGATGCGCAGTGGATTAAAATCCGTCCAAATACAGATGTAGCTTTGATGCTTGGTATTATGAATTATCTTTATAAAAGCGGAAAGTATGATAAAAAATTTATAGAAAAATATACCGATGGTTTTGATAAATTTTTACCTTATTTATTGGGTAAAAGCGATGGTATAGAAAAAACTCCTGCATGGGCTTCAAAAATAACAGGTTTGGATGAAAAGGTTATTATTTCTTTGGCAGATACTTTTGTTAAAAATCGCACTTTTTTAGCAGGAAACTGGGCTATGCAAAGAGCACATCATGGCGAGCAAGCTGATTGGACTTTGATGGTTTTAGCAGCTATGATAGGACAGATTGGCCTACCAGGAGGTGGATTCGGATTTTCTATGCATTATTCAGGTGGTGGACAGGCATTTTCAGGTGTAAGACTTCCAGTAGGTTTGCCGCAAGGTAAAAATAATCTTGATTTTAATATTCCAGCAAGTAGGGTTTCAGAAGCTATTTTAAATCCAGGTAAAACTATTAAATTTAAAGGTAAAGAAATTACTTTTCCTAAAATTAAAATGATGTATGTAGTAGGTGCTTCTATTTTAGGACATCATCCAGATACGAATGAGCTTATTCGTGCGATTCGAACTCTAGATACTGTTATTGTGCATGAGCCTTGGTGGACTCCTATGGCAAAAATGGCAGATATTGTTTTACCTTCAACTACAACTTTGGAAAGAGATGATATTAGTTTTGGTGGATCGTATTCTCAAGACTATGTTTATGCGATGAAAAAAGTGATAGAACCAGTTTTTGAAAGTAAGAATGATTATGATATTTTTGAAGAAATGGCAAAAAGAATAGGAGAAAGAGAACATAAAAAATTTACTGGAGGAAAAACAAAAGAACAATGGCTTGAAGGATTTTATGGAAGAAGCGATTGTCCTGATTACTTAAGCTTTAAGGAATTTTGGGATAAAGGTTTTATTCATTTTACGCCACCAAAAGAAGCCTATGATTTTGTAAGACATTCAGAATTTAGAGCCGATCCAGTCGCAAATAAACTTGCAACAGAAAGTGGTAAAATTCAAATCTATTCACCTAAATTTGAAAAATATAATTTAGAAGATTTTAAAGCACATCCAACTTGGTTTGAACCGGCAGAATGGTTGGGGAATGAAAAACTTACAAAGAATTTTCCATTCCATTTATTAAGTCCGCATCCAAGATATAGAGTACATTCTCAACTTGATAATACTTGGGTAAGAGATCTTTACAAGATTCAAGGTCGTGAACCAGTGGTTATAAATAGTGAAGATGCTAAAAAGCTTGGTATTACGCATGGTGAAGTAGTAGAAGTATATAATGATCGTGGAAGTTTATTAGCGGGTGCTTTTGTAACAGATAAAATTATGCCAGGAGTAGTTAGCATACAAGAAGGTGCTTGGTACGATCCTGAAGATGCAAATGATAGAAAACCAAGATGTAATGCTGGACATGTTAATGTTTTAACAAGTTCAAGGCCAACTTCAACCATGGCACAAGCAACAAGTGTAAATACTTGTTTAGTGGCTATTCGCAAGGTTAAAGGAGCTGTAAAACCTTATAAATCAATAACACCACCAGAAATCATAGGAGCTTAATAATGAAAAAGTTTTTAATTTTATTGACTTGTTTATGTGGAATTTCTTTTGCACAAGATGCATATATTTTTAATGAAAAAGTGGAAATTTTAGATCCGAAATCTAAAAAAGCTGTAGGTGAAATTTATGAAGGGGTTAAGGTTGAAGTGCTTAAAAAAGAAGGCGATATGAGTCTAATTAGAGTTGGTGGATTTGCAGTGGAAAATGATCCAAAAACTTTGGCTTTTACTAAAGATGGAATTTATGTACTTTTAAAGCTTAAAAATCAAAATGTTTCTCCTATTATGGAATTTTGGGTAAAAAACAAAGATTTGACTGATAAAGAAATCGATGCTTGGGATGAGGTGGAATTGACTTATTATGATACTTGTACTTCTTGCCATGCAGCTCATAAACCAAAAGAACATCTAATGGAAGAATGGGATGCTTATTTATCGGCCATGCAGGGTTTTGCAAAAATTACTGATGAAGAAAAAGCTAGAATATTGCGTTTTTTACAATCTCATGCTAGTGATGGACCTGTAAATTTAAATTAATTTTATTTTTTAATTTTCCAAAACAAGGCTAAATTCTAAGCCTTGTTTAATCCCTCTTTAAGTTTAATTGGTTATACTTTCATTTCCTTTTTTGAAAAAAGGACTTAAAATCTTTTAAATTA
>NZ_RYYJ01000110.1:0-242 GCF_004379015.1 Campylobacter sp. US50a
CTGTTTTGATAGTGAATAGTTTTTATAATGGCACATTTTTAGGCGCACCTTTAAGTTCTAAGACTAAAAACAAAAAAAGGCTTTTTATTTCACAAATTTAAGGACAATAAAGACACTTTACAAGTTGCACTTTTAGGACAAATGAGAGTTTTTGATACTAAAAGGATAAAAACTTACATAGGAAAAATCAATGACAAAGATTTTGAAATGATTAAAAATAAAATAGTAGAAAATATAATAAG
>NZ_RYYJ01000111.1:0-239 GCF_004379015.1 Campylobacter sp. US50a
AATTCTATATATTGATGAGTGATGAGATAATTGATGATTTTGTGCATTTTTTCATCTAATTTTTCCTCTAAATATTTTTCTTTGGCTTCTTGTTTTTTTAATTCCTCATCTTCATCGCCAAAAATCCGATCATTAATAAAACCCGCCACAAGTGTTCCCACTACTGCACCCACCACTGTCCCAACAATAGGAAAGCTCGAGCCTATAGCTGCTCCAGTTGCTGCACCTGCGGCAATACG
>NZ_RYYJ01000112.1:0-239 GCF_004379015.1 Campylobacter sp. US50a
AGTTCACTCAGACTCGTGTTCATCGAGTCAGTGATGCCATCCAGCCATCTCATCCTCGGTCATCCCCTTTTCCTCCTGCCCCCAATCCCTTCCCGCATCAGAGTCTTTTCCAATGAATCAAATCTTCGCATGAGGTGTCAAAAGTAGTGGAGTTTCAGCCTCAGCATCATTCCTTCCAAAGAATCCCAGGGCTGATCTCCTTCAGAATGGACTGGTTGGATCTCCTCGCAGTCCAAGGG
>NZ_RYYJ01000113.1:0-237 GCF_004379015.1 Campylobacter sp. US50a
GCTCTTGGTTTTGGTTTTTTAGAGTTTGGAACCTTTACTCCAAAGCCTCAAGAGGGAAATGAAAAACCGCGTTTATTTCGCCTTGTAAAACAAGAAAGCATACAAAATGCAATGGGTTTTAATAATCAAGGAGCAGAAAAAATCGCCGCAAGATTATCAAAAATTTATCCTTTTGTTTTGCCTTTGGGAGCAAATATAGGAAAAAATAAGATCACAAGCAATGATAAAGCTTTGGAG
>NZ_RYYJ01000114.1:0-236 GCF_004379015.1 Campylobacter sp. US50a
AAATGTTTTCCTGTGCTAGTTTGCATTATGTAATCACTATCTTGGATATTTTCTTTAAAATATTCAAGCTCATCATCAACTTCTTCTTTTTTAATAAATGCAAATTGTTCTTTACCGCCCTTGCCTATTATGGATATTTTTAAAATTTCATCATCAACTTCTTCAAAATCACAAAGTTTTACATTTAAAGCTTCAGAAATTCTAAGTCCTCCATAAAGCATAAGTTTTATCAGTAA
>NZ_RYYJ01000115.1:0-236 GCF_004379015.1 Campylobacter sp. US50a
GTATTTCATATAGTTGAAAAAATCTGTAAGCAAAGCTTTAATTTCATCTCTATGAACGGGTTTATCAAATATATGTTCAACTTTGGCTGCAAGTTCAAACAGCTTTTTGTGTTGGTTGTCTATTCTGCCATTATGAACGCTATAGATTTTATCCCATTTTGGAAGCAAGCTTTATCCCTTATAAGTTTTTTCTTGGCTTCTAATAAAAAATAAAAGCTCTTGACATTTTTTACATC
>NZ_RYYJ01000116.1:0-234 GCF_004379015.1 Campylobacter sp. US50a
ATATAGGAAAGAAAGTGATTTGTTCTACAAGGGCAAGAATAGATAAAATCGTATTCTTTTTTGATTTGAGGAGGGCTTGGATTTGGATTGTTTTCATATTGTTTTTCTTGTTGAAGATCCTCTTGTTGAAGTTTTTCTAGCTCTTCTTCTTGTTTGGCTAATAATTGCTCTGAAAGCCAATTTCCTATCATAACATCATGATGTAAAATATGTTCTAATAGCCAATCTGACATT
>NZ_RYYJ01000117.1:0-232 GCF_004379015.1 Campylobacter sp. US50a
TCCCTGCGGCGATCATCTGCGCGGCTTTCGCCAGGCGCTCCTTGAGCGTCGAGAGCTTGTCGGTGAGATCGCGGAACGTCTGCGTCGAGAAATCCGAGAAGACGAGATTGTCCGCGACCACCTGCTGCGAGTAGAGATTCGCGATCTGCTTGTGAGCCTTGTCGGTCAGCGACATCAGCACGACGCGCGCATCTTCCTTCGATGCCACACGGCGCATGAAGCCGTGCTTTTC
>NZ_RYYJ01000118.1:0-230 GCF_004379015.1 Campylobacter sp. US50a
TTTCCTATTTTTTTAGTTAAATCATTTTTAATCAAAGCAGCTTTACCTTGAGCTTTGATATAAACTTCTTGACCTTTACTTGTAGTAAATAAGGTATTAAAGTATTTTAAACCTGCATAATAGGTTCTATTATTAATATCAAAATAAGTTGAACTCATTTTTGTATCTTCATAACCTGCATACACACCATATATTCCACTGTCTTTTAAAGTAGAATAACCTATGATGGT
>NZ_RYYJ01000119.1:0-230 GCF_004379015.1 Campylobacter sp. US50a
TTTCCTATTTTTTTAGTTAAATCATTTTTAATCAAAGCAGCTTTACCTTGAGCTTTGATATAAACTTCTTGACCTTTTTCTGTAGTAAATAAGGTATTAAAGTATTTTAAACCTGCATAATAGGTTCTATTATTAATATCAAAATAAGTTGAGCTCATTTTTGTATCTTCATAACCTGCATACACACCATATATTCCACTGTCTTTTAAAGTAGAATAACCTATGATGGT
>NZ_RYYJ01000011.1:0-60201 GCF_004379015.1 Campylobacter sp. US50a
TAGTGAATTTAAAAACTCTATTTATACTCTAAAATATAAACAAGCAGATATAAGCACTTCTACCAATACAGCCTATGGTTATAGTGTAGATAAAGATGGTTATATGGGAAGTGATTTTAACAAAGCTGCAGGACTTCCTGAAGATTTTAAGATACATAAATCTACTTTGGATGAGATAGAGAGAGTGGCTGAATATAATGTTTCTGATATAAGAGAATATCTAGGTGTAGATAAATATTATTCTAATATAGATATGGCTGAAACCATAAAACAATATTATAATCTTTTTTCTAATGCTTTAGGTCAAAGCTTTCCAAGTGATAAAACAAGTTTTAGTGAAGCAGATATAAATTCTATGCCTAGTGGATATGCTATTGATGGATTTTATAATGGATATGGAGCTTTCAAACATCCAGATGCAATAAGAAATGATGATATTGCTATTAAGAGTGTAGCTGACTATTCTAATGTTTTAATTTCAAATATTTATAGAAGTCAAGAGCAACTTAACGAAGCAAATAGTATTTACTCTGATTCTGCGGGATTAATAAGTGGAATTAAACCTGAGACTTTAGGTTTATCCTTAGAAGAAATCAAAAATGTTTCTAAAGGTGAAGATTGGCAGTTTAATCCTGATATGTCAGTTTATCCACAAAATGAAGATGGAAGTTATTCTAAAGAAGCTTTGTTTATGAGCTTAATAAAATCTCAAGAAGGGCGTATTTTATATAGTCCAAAAACCACACTTAATCCAACAATAGAAGCTTATAATAGGGCTATGGCTAAAGAGAGTTTTAGTGGTCCAGCCATACACTTAGATAGTATTATGACAGGTAAAAGTGACTTTAAAAGCTTTTTTAGATACTGGGCAGAGCGTGGCATAGCAGAAGGTGATTTATATATGTATGAAAATAACATTCCTAAAGAATCTGCTATGGGTAACTGGGCTTTAGACGCTGAAATTAAACAAGCTCTTGCTAATGGCTGGAAAGCAAAACCTAGCACCATTAATTCCTACGCTGATTCTATAATGGATAGACTTAATAATCTTATAGGACAAACTAGGGTTTAAAGAAGTATTAATTTTTTAAGTTTGAAATAAATTGCTAATAACAAAATAAGATAAAATTAGTATAATTTTTTTACAAAAAAATTTGAAAGGAAATTATGAAAAAAATTATTTTGATTTTTATCTCTTTTTTTGCTTTAAATTTGAGTGCAAAAGATTTGGTTGTAGGAATGGAGCTTGGATATCCGCCTTTTGAAATGAGCGATAAAACAGGCAAAGCAAGTGGAATTAGTGTGGATTTTTTAGAAGCTTTTGCAAAGAAAAACGGCTATAAACTTGTAGTAAAAAATATCGCTTGGGATGGTTTAATACCTGCTTTAAAAACAGCCAAGATAGATCTTATTATGTCCTCTATGACAATTACCGATGAGAGAAAGAAAGTGGTGGATTTTAGCATTCCTTATGCTAAGGCAAATTTGGCTATTTTAACTCCTTTGAACTCTGATATTACAAATATCAAAGATTTAGATAAAAAGGGCAAAGTTTTGGCTTTAAAGCGTGGTTCTACAGGGCATTTATATGCGGTTAAAAATTTAAAAAATGCAACTATTAATTTATTTGATAAAGAAAATGCTGCTATTTTGGAAGTGATTCAAGGCAAGGCTGATGGATTTTTTTATGATCAACTTACGATTTATCGGACTTGGCAAAAGCATCAAGATACAACCAGAGCCATTTTAGCGCCTTTTCAAGAAAATCCTGAGTTTTGGGGTATAGCTGTAAGAAAAGGTGATGAAGCTTTAAAGGACAAGCTTGATAATTTCATTGATGAGAGTAGGAAAAATGGCTTTTTAGATTTTTTGGGCAATAAGTATTTAAAAGACATTAAAGAAGTTTTTAAGCAAAATAATATCACTTTTTTCTTGTAGGCTTTTAATAAAATATTGATAATTAATATTAATTTTATAAATTTTGATATACAATATCATTATCTAAATTTTAAATAAAAGGATTTAAGATAATGAAAAAAGTTGCATTTTTTTTGTTATTTTTGTTTTTATCTTGCACTGCACTAAACGCAGCTGGGGAGTATTGCAAATATGCTTATCAAGAAGATAGAGCTATACCTTTAATTTTAAATTATGGAATAAGATTGGGGGTAGTAGGTGCTGGGGTTGCGAATGCACCTGCACCGGGCGGAAGTGCTTACAATTCAAAAATTGACATGATGGCTGCAAGATACCACTAAGCTTAGTTTTTGGGTGTATTTTACAATGCTAGAATTTATTTTTACTCTTATTTTAGATTTTACTTTTTATTCTATCAAGACCCTAGAAAAAGTCTTTCTAGGGCGAACAGCCTTAGTAATTCTTTTTGTTGTTTTTATAGCTCTTTTTTGCGTTAAAGGCTTGTTTTTGTATATACTTTTAGCTTTAGAATTATTTTTGCTTTTGTATCTTTTTCTTGGAATTTTGTTTTTAAGATTTTATAAATCTTAGGTTACAAAGCTTTCCACAAGCCTTTGCACTAGCAAATTCCATCCATCCACTAATACAAAAATTAAGAGTTTAAAAGGTAAAGAGATCATAGTAGGAGGTAGCATCATCATACCCATAGCCATTAAAACTGAGCTTACAACCATATCTATGACTAAAAAGGGCAGGTAGATTAAAAACCCTATTTCAAAAGCGGTTTTAAGCTCTGAAATCATAAAAGCAGGAACTAAAACCGTAAGGGGAACATCATCTATGGTTTTGGGATTGGGTAGATTGCGTATACGATAAAAAAGGGCTAAATCTTTTTCTCGAGTATTTTTAAGCATAAAATCTTTAAAAGGTTTTGCTCCTTTTATAAAAGCCTCTTCATAGCCTATTTTTTCTGCTAAATAAGGTTTTATACCTTCATTATAAGATTTTGTAGCTACAGGTTCCATGATAAAAAAAGTTAAAATTAAAGCCAAGGTTACTAAAATGGTATTAGGTGGCATACTTTGCGTCCCCATAGCTTGTCGCAAAAATGAAAATACCACAATAAGACGCAAGAAAGAAGTCATAACAAAAACTATACTTGGAGCGAGCGCAAGTATGGTTAAAACAATCACTATATTTAAAGTAGTAACAAGCTGATTAGGTGTATTGGGTGCACTTAAGCTTAAATTTACTGTAGGGATAGTTGCTTCAGCAGCAAATAAACTCATGCTTAAAAGTAAAAATAATAATATTTTTTTCAAAATTTAAAAACCTTTTTTTGTTTTTTACTAAAGAAATTTAAATTTTATCTTTTGATGACTAAAAACTAGTTTAAGGGTATTAGGATTTTAACTTTAAACTGCTAAAATAGTCTTTTAGACTTCTTAATAACAAAGGTAAAAAATGAAAACTTCTATTTTGATTTTAGCGGCAGGATTAGGCACTAGAATGAAATCACAAAAGCCAAAGGTTTTGCAAGAGCTTTGTCAAAAAAGTATGATTTTACACATTTTAAAAAAGGCTTTTGCTTTAAGTGATGATGTAAGTGTAGTTTTATCGCATCAAAAAGAACGCGTTGAAAAAGAAATTTTAGAACACTTTCCAAAAACACAAATTTTAGAGCAAGACTTGCAAAATTATCCAGGAACTGCGGGAGCTTTAAGGGGGTTTGAGCCTAAAAATGAAAGAGTGTTGATTCTTTGTGGCGATATGCCTTTGGTTGAGCAAACAAGTTTGGAAGCTTTGTTGGGTAATAATGCAAAATTAAATTTAGCAGTTTTTAAAGCAAGAGATCCTAAAAGTTATGGCAGAGTGGTGATAAAAAACGATAGCGTTGAAAAAATTGTTGAATTTAAAGATGCAAATACGCAAGAAAAAGAGATAAATACTTGCAATGCTGGGGTTTATGTGATTGACTCGAGGCTTTTAAAAGAGCTTTTACCTTTGATTGATAATAATAATGCGGCAAAAGAGTATTATTTAACCGACATTGTAAAACTAGCAAAAGAAAAAGATGTGATGATTAAAGCGGTTTTTGTAGATGAAGATGAATTTATGGGGATTAATGATAAATTTGAACTCAGTATAGCTGAAAATTTCATGCAAGAAAAAATTAAAAAACACTGGATGCAACAGGGTGTGATTTTTCATTTACCGCAAAGCACTTTTATAGGTGCAGATGTTGAATTTGTAGGTGAATGCGAAGTATATGAAAATGTAAGGATAGAGGGTAAAAGTAAGATTATAAACTCTATCATTAAAAGTTCAAGCGTGATAGAAAATTCCATCGTAGAAAATAGCGATGTAGGACCTTTGGCACATTTACGTCCAAATTGTGAGTTAAAAAACACTCATATAGGAAATTTTGTAGAATGCAAAAATGCAAAGTTAAATACCGTAAAAGCAGGACATTTGAGCTATTTAGGAGATTGTGAGATAGATAGTGGAACTAATATAGGCTGTGGGACTATTACATGCAATTATGATGGGGTAAAAAAGCATAAAACCATCATAGGAAAAAATGTTTTTGTAGGCTCTGATACGCAATTTATCGCACCTGTAAAAATCGAAGATGAAGTAATCATAGCAGCAGGAAGCACAGTAAGTGTCAATGTAGAAAAAGGTGCTTTGTTTATCAATAGAGCAGAGCATAAGATGATAAAAGATTATTATTACAAGAAATTTCAAAAATGAAAACCATACTTTTGGCTATTAGTGGCAGTATAGCTTTTTATAAATCTTACGAGCTTATTTCTCTGTTTAAAAAAGAAGGCTTTAGGGTAAAAGTTTTGCTTTCTAATGGTTTGTTAAAATTTGCTAGCAAAATGAGTTTTGAAGCCTTGGCTGATGAGATTTTATGCGAGGAAAATGAAAGTTGGCAAAACTTAAACAATCACATAGCTTTTAGCAAGGATGTAGACCTTGTTTTATTTGCCCCTGCAAGTGTTAATTCTATCAATAAACTTGCTTTTGGTATAGCGGATAATCTTTTTATCCAAACCTTAATCGCAGCAAATAAACCTCTTATCATAGCTCCTGCGGCAAATACAAATATGTTTCATCATTTTAGCACGCAAAATTCTTTAAAGATGCTTAAAGAAAATAAAGCTTTGATTATAGAGCCTATTTGTAAAGTTTTAGCTTGTAAAGATGAAGGCGCAGGAGCCTTAGCTGAAGTTAAGGATATTTTTAATATTAGCAAAAGAGAACTTTTAAAAGAAAAGTTTTGGTGCGATAAAAGCGTAGTTATCACAGGTGGTGGCACAAGAGAAAGAATTGATGATGTGCGTTGTGTGAGTAATTTTTCAAGTGGAAAAATGGCAAAAGCCATAGCTGATGCTTTTTATTTTTTAGGAGCTAGGGTAAAATTTTTAAGCTCTGTGGAATTTGATACTCCTTATGAGCTTTGCAAATTTGAAAGTTCTAAGGATCTAAAAGAGCTTTTGGATAAAAATTTAAGTCATGATTTTTTGATTATGACGGCTGCAGTGAGTGATTTTATCCCTCAAAGTGTAAAAGGAAAAATTAAAAAAAATGAGCATTTACAGGGTTTAAACTTGCATCTATCTTTAAATGAAGATTTGCTTAAAACTTGCAAATTTCAAGGCAAAAAGATAGGTTTTAAGATGGAATTTGATTCTCAAAATGCCTTAGAAAATGCGAAAAAATCTTTAAAAGATAAGCAACTTGATATGATTTGTCTTAATATCATTGATCAAAAAAATTATTTTGGAAGCGATCAAAATGAACTTTATTTTATCACTTTAAATAATGAAAATAAAAGCACCTTGCAAAGCAAAGAAAAATTGGCATTTGAATTAGTAAAATGGTGTGAAAAATTATGAGTATGATTAATTCTACCTTGCCTATACAAATGAAAGTTTTGGCTAAATCAGGCTATGGACACTATACGCTTTTGTTAAATCACAAAAAGATTCAAACCAAAAGCATGATAGAGCTTGAAATTGGTGCTGAATATTTAGCTGAACTTTATATGCAAAATGGTGGAGTTATACAATTTAAACATCTTTCAAAGCGTCCTAATTTCAAACCTTTTGAAGAGGGATTGGCTTTGATAATCGCTATTTTAGAGAATAAAATTTCTTATAAAAAATTCATCATACAAAATCTTTTAGATTGTAAAGATATAGAGCGTTATCAGATATTAAAAGAAATGCTTTTTGCAAGTTTTGAAAATATTTATCATATTCCTTTTATCTTTGAAAATAAATCTTGTTTGTTTCAAATGCGTAAAAGAGCAAAATATTTAGAAATTTACTTATATTTTAGTGTTTTTGGAGCTTTGAAAATTTTGATAGATTCACAAGGTGTTAGCGTTTTTACACCTTTTGCCAAGGTACAAAAATTTTTAAACGAACATTTAGATTTTAATGTATCGCAAGAAAACAAGATTGAACCTTTGTTTGTTTTCAAAAGGCTTTTTGATTTTAAAGGATGAAAAATGAATGAATTAAAACACCTTGCTGTTGTTATGGATGGTAATAGGCGCTGGGCTAGGGCTAAGGGTTTTTTGGCAAAACTTGGATATTCCCAAGGAGTCAAAACTATGCAAAAATTGATGGAAGTTTGCATGGAAGAAAATATTTCAAATTTAAGCCTTTTTGCTTTTAGTACGGAAAATTGGAAGCGTCCTAAAGATGAAATTGATTTTATTTTTGAACTTTTAGATCGTTGTTTAGATGAAGCTTTAGAAAAATTTGAAAAAAATAATGTGCGTTTAAGAGCTATAGGTGATTTATCGCGTTTGGAATATAAAGTAAGAGAAAAAATTACCTTAGTTGAAGAAAAAACAAAGCATTGTGACGCACTTTGTGTTAATTTGGCTATAAGTTATGGTGCAAGAGATGAAATTATAAGAGCTGCTAAGCGTGTGATCGAAAAAAAACTTGAGCTAAATGAAGAAAATTTAACGCAAAATTTAGATTTACCTTTAGATGTGGATTTGATGCTTCGCGTTGGAAATGCTAAAAGACTTTCAAATTTCTTACTTTGGCAGTGTTCATATGCTGAAATTTATTTTAGTGAAACTTTATTTCCATCTCTTACCAAGAGAGAATTTAAAAGGATTATTAAAGAATTTAGAAATAGAGAAAGAACTTTTGGAAAATGATACTTTTCATAATAATTCTAGGGGCTTGTTTGGGTTCTTTTTGCGCAAGTTTGGCAAGTAGGATAATTGAAAAAAAACCTTTTTTTATCTCGCGCTCTTTTTGTTTTTCTTGCGATACAAAATTAAAATACTATGAAATTATTCCTATTTTTTCTTATGTTTTTTTAAAGGCAAAATGTCAAACTTGCAAATGTCATTTGCCTATTTCTTTATTAATCAATGAAATTTTAGGCATAATTTTGCTTATTTTGGTTTATTCTTTAAGTCAAAATTTTTATGATTTTTTATTTTTATCTCTATTTTTATTTAATCTTTTCTTACTTTCTTTAATTGATATTAAACTCAAAGCCGTACCACAAATTTTACTTTGGAGCGCTTTTTTATTTGCTTTTTTTTACGCCTTTAGGGAAAGTGAAATTTTACATTTTTTGATTTTTAAAGAGTTTAGCGGAGGTTTTTTACTAAATGCTTTTAGTTTTGGAGGATTTGTTTTTTTATTAAAAAGTTTGGTTTTTTTTCTAATGAATTTCCGAAAAAAAGATGAAATTTTAGAAAATTTGGGTGATGCTGATATTATCATTATGTCTTGTATAGGTGGAATTTTAGGTTTTGAGTATGGATTTTTAGTATTACTTATAGCTTCTATTTTAACTTTGCCTTTTTTTATTTTTTTTAAAATTAAAGCAATAAAAGAGCAAGAACTTGCTATGATACCCTTTTTAAATATCGCTTTTGTGGCAGTTTTATTTTATAAAAACTTAGGATTATTCTAATGAAGCTTAGTTTAAGATATGTTTTAAATCAATTTTTAAGTACGAATTTGTCTATATTTTTCGTACTTTTTGCTATTGTATCTATGGTGTTTTTTATTCAACTTGCAAAACTTACTTCAAGCATAGAGATTAGTTTTTTGGATCTTTTAAAGCTTTATGGGTTTATGTTGCCTAGAATTTTAATTTTTACCTTGCCTATATCTTTTTTTATTTCTTTAACTTTGGCTTTGTTTAGGCTTTCTAAGGAAAATGAAAGCATAGTACTTTTTACTTTGGGATTTTCACCAATGATTTTGGCAAAATTTTTCCTTAAAATTGCAAGCTTGATTAGTGCTTTTATGCTTGTTGTGGCTTTGGTAATGATACCTATAGTATTTGAACTTCAGGATAACTTTGTAAACTATAAAAGCACTCAAGTGAAATTTAACTACAAAACAGGAGAATTTGGACAAAAATTTTTAGACTGGATGATTTTTATAGAAAAACAAGATAGTGATAAGTATGAAAACATAATTATGTATCGCCCTAAACATAAAACAGATGATAAAGAACAACTTATCATAGCCAAAGAAGCGCATGTGCAAAGAAAAGATGATAGCTTTGCTTTTAGCTTAAATCAAGGCAAAATGTATAATTTTGAGCAAGGTCAAAGTATTTTTAGTGGAGAATTTGACACTTTAGTAGTAAATACTCAGTTTAATACAGACAATCTTCAAACAAAGAAATTTTATGAATACTGGAATGATTTAAACGAAAATCCACAAAGAGCAAGAGAATTTGTGATTTATACAACTATAGCCTTGTTTCCACTTGCTAGTACGCTTTTTGCGCTTTGTTTTGGTTTGGTTACTTATCGTTATGAAAAAGGCTATGTGTATTTAGGTATGTTTGGAGTGATTGCTATATATTTTGGACTTTTAAGTTCTTTTTCTCAACCTCCAATTTTGGCTTGCCTTGGAATTTTTTCTTTAAGTTTATTTGTTTCGGCTTATTGTTTTAAGAAAATGATTTTGAGTCGTTATTGATGAAAATAAAAATTATATTTTCTTATGATGGCTCTGCTTTTTTAGGTTCTGCTACTCAGCCTCATAAAAAAGGTGTTCAAGATGCTTTAAGTGGTGCCTTATCGCATTTGGGTATTGTTTCACCTCTTTTGATGGCTTCTCGTACAGATAAAGGAGTACATGCAAGCTATGCTGTAGCTAGTGTAGAATGCGGAGATTATTTTACAAATTTAGAATATCTTCAAAAACAGCTTAATAAATTTTCCCATCCTTTTATCCATATCAAAAAAATTGAAAAAGCAAAAGATGATTTTGAAGTAAGATTTGATGTAAAAAGTAGAGAATACCGCTATATATTTTCTCACTCTTCTTATAGTCCTTTTATGGCTTCTTATGTACATTTTTATCCTAAATTTGACTTAGATAAGGCTAATGAGCTTTTGGGTTTTTTTGTGGGAAAAAAGGATTTAAAGTTTTTTTGCAAAAGTGGAGGAGATAATAAAACGACTTTAAGAGAAATTTTTATTGCTAGAGCTTATGCTTATAAAGATTTTAGCATTTTTCATTTTAAAGCTAATGGTTTTTTAAGAGGGCAAATTAGATTAAGCGTAGCAAGTGTTTTAAAGGTTTTAGAAGGAAAAATGAGTGAAAAAGAACTCAAAGAACAGATTGATGCTAAAAAGCAATACAATCACTTTTTAGCACCGCCAAATGGGCTTTATTTAAGCCGTATATGTTATTAAAAACTTTCATAGAAATTAAACGCCTTTTGGGTTAAAATTTTTCTTATTTCTTCTTGATGTTCTTTGCCTTTGGTTTCTAGGGTAATTGAAATCATCGCATCGCCATAATCAAGCTTGGTGGAAAATCTATCATAGTCGATTTTTACTATATTTGCATTGGCTATTTTTAAGCTGTCTGTAAGGTGTAATAATGCCCCAGGTTTATCTACTAAAGTAACATGAATTTGCATTTTTCTGTAAGATTTAAATAAACCTTTTTCTATGATGATATTTAGCATTTGTGCATCGATATTGCCTCCGCTTAAAACTACGCCAATTTTTTTATGATTTTGTGTATTTATTTTTTGATGAAGTAGGGTGGCTACACTCGCAGCTCCTGCGCCTTCAACTATGATTTTATGTTTTTCAAGTAAAAACAATACCGCATTAGCGATTTCTTCATCATCAACTTGGATAAAATCATCTACGCATTCTAAAATAATATTAAAATTAATAGGATTTGCATCACGCACAGCAATACCATCGGCTATAGTGCGTACGCTTTTTGCATTTTTGATTTTTTTAGCATGAAAACTTTCATACATTGCAGGAGCTCCTTTGGCTCCAACGCCGATGATTTTAATGTTTGGATTGATTTGTTTAGCTGCACTTGCGATACCACTTATAAGTCCTCCACCTCCAACAGGTGCGATAATCATATCAAGATCACTTATTTCATCAAGCATTTCAAGCATCAAAGTTCCTTGTCCTGCCATTACAAATTCATCTTCAAAAGGATGGATAAAACTAAGATTATTTTCTTTAGCATAAGAGATTGCAAAAGTATAGGATTCATCAAAATTATCCCCTTTGAGTATCACCTCTGCTCCTAAGGCTTTTGTAGCAGAAACTTTTAAGAGCGGAGTGGATTCTGGCATTACAATAACCGCTTTAATGCCAAATTTTTTTGCACTAATGGCCACGCCTTGAGCATGGTTTCCCGCACTTGCGGCAATGACTCCATGTTGTTTTTGTTCAGCGCTAAGATTGGCTATTTTATTATAAGCTCCACGAATTTTATAAGCACCTGTAATTTGTAAATTTTCATTTTTAAGATAAATCTCACTTTGACAAATATCACTTAAAAAAGAAGAGTATATGAAAGGAGTTTTGTTTACAAACCCTGAAATTTGTTGTTTTGCTTTGTAAATTTTATTAAGCTCTAACATTATTTTTCCTTTGTTTTAAAATGCGGATATTCTAACATAATGCAACGATTTTGTATAAAATTTATATCTAATTTTTTACATTCTTTTTTGGCTGTTTCATTACTAATACCAAGTTGAAGCCATAGGTTTTTAATATTTTTTTCAACAAGCTTAGGAAGAATTTCTAGTGCCACTTCGCCTTTTCTAAAAAGTATAAGTGTATCGATTTTTTCTTCTATTTGATCCAAATTTCTATAAACTTTTTCATTTAAAACAAACTCTTCTTTAGGATAAATAGGAAAAATTTTATAATTTTTTCTTTGTAAAAATTCTGCTACCCTATAAGAAGCTTTTGTCTTATCTGGACTTAAAGAAAATATGGCAATATTTTTACTTGTATTTATAATATAAGAGATAGTTTCTTTTTCATTCATTATTAACCTTTGTTTTGGTATTTTATCTTAAATGATTAAAAAATTAACTAAAGTGAATTCAAAAAATGAAAAAAGTGTTATAATATAGCAAATTCCGAAGTTTAATAAGGAGGGAAAAATGGAAGAATTTTATCCATATACTTTAACAATCCATCTTCTTTGTGCTATTTTGTTTATAGGTTATTTGTTTGTTGATGTATTTGTTTTGGGTGTAGTTAAAAAGAAAAATCCTAATTTTGACAAAAGTCTTTTTAGTGCTACTGGGGTTAAAATAATGCCTTTTGTGGTTCTTTTGCTTTTTTTAAGCGGAGGTGCTTTGGCAGGTTTTCATTTTAAACCTTTAAATTTACTTTTTGCTGTAAAAATTATTTTGGCTTTTGGAATTTTATCTTTAGTTGTTTTTTCTTTATTTTGTCATTTTATATTAAAGAAGAAAAACCCGCTTGGTGCTTTTATCCACCCTTTTGTATTTGTGCTTTGTATCGCGATAGTAATACTAGCTAAATTAATGAATTATTTTTTTATACCTTGCTAAGAAATACTCCACATTCAAGATGTGGAGTATTGGCAAATTGATCAAAAAGAGCAAACTCTTCCACTCTATGTGTTAGGCTTAATTCCTTTAAATTTTCTTTTAAAGTGATAGGATTACAAGAAATATAAATAATATTTTCATATTTTTTTATTAAGTCAATTACGCTTTTATCAAGTCCTGCACGGGGTGGATCAACTAAAACATGAGAGAAATTAAAATCATCTAATCGAATATCTTTTAAACGAAAAAATTCTCTTTCTTTTTTGATAGCAAGGCTTAATTCTTCGCTTGAAAGTCTTGCAAAGTGGATATTTGTTGTATTGTTAAGCTCGCAATTTTTTAAAGCAAAATTAATATTGCTTTTTGAAATTTCAGTGGCTAAAATTTTAAAAAAGAATGGTGCTAAAGCTAAAGTAAAATTTCCATATCCACAGTAAAGCTCAAGTAAATCCATTCTTTTTTGAGTGTTTAAAATTTCACACACCCAAGTAATCATTTTTTCATTTATAGTAGTGTTAGGCTGAATAAAACAATCATTGTTAAATTCATAAAATATTTTTCTACCTTGAATATTTAAAGTTTGTCTTAGATTTTCTGTTTTAAAAATAAGCTTTTTGCCTTTACTTCTTGCTATGAGGTTGATATGAAGATTATTGCTTAAATTTTCTAAATTTGACTTTATATCTTCTATATTTTTATGATAGAGTAAAGTTACGCTAAGTTCTTGCTTTGTGGTTAAAAACTCCACGCCAAAAAGTTTTTCTTTTAATTTATTATCTTGACGCAAGTATTCTAGAAGTTTTGGCATAAAAGCACAAATTTTTTCATCAGCAAAATCTAAATATTCTATAATGTACTTTTTTTTGTTTTTTGGATCAAACATCGCATAAAAAAGCGTATCGTTTTCATGATAAAATGAAAGTTCAGCTCTTGTACGATAATGCTTATCTTTTGAAGCAAAAAGTTTAAAATCCTTTGTATAAAATTCTTTAAAATATTTTTTTATGAAAGAATGTTTTTCATCTAAAGTAAGAAAATTTCCAAAATTTTCAAGACTCATGGAACTTTCTTTCCGATGAGTCTTAGTAAAAGTGCAATAAGTATGAAATTCAAAGGCAAGACAAACCAAACACTAAGTCCTAAAGATACAGGAATATATCCAGCGATTAAAGAAATACCACAGATAAATAAAGCATAAGGAATTTGTGTTCTTACATGCTCCATATGATCGCATTTTGCACTCATAGATGAAAGGATTACATTATCTGAAATTGGTGAGCAATGGTTTCCAAAAATCGCACCTGTTAAAACGCAGCTTATATTAATAACCATATAATGATGCATAGCATTTGCATCCATACCATTGATTTTGGCGATTTCATGAGCTAAAGGCACAGCCAAAGGCATTAAAATCCCCATAGTTCCATAGCTTGTTCCTATGGCAAAAGAAATGGCTGAAGCAAAAGCAAAAATAGTAGCAGGTAAAATAAACTCAGGCAATTTATCTGCAAGCAAACTAGTGATAAATAAAGAAGTTCCTAGATCTTTTACTATACTTGAAAGCGACCAAGCAAATAAAAGCAATACTATAGTAAAAATCATGGTTTTCCAGCCATATATCCAAGTTTCTACTGCTTCTTTAAGATTGAAAATTTTACGACGCACCCCGATAAAAATCGCTACAATAGCAGCAAACAAAGCAGCTTGGAATAACACCACAGAAGAATCAGCATTTCCAAAAGCAGCCCTAAAAGTTTCAAAAGACAAAGGATTGGCGCTTGCTTTTGCAAGTTCTTCACCTTCTAAAGTGCTAAGTCCATTAAAATAAAATCCTAATATAGCTAAAATGATTAAAGTAAAAATAGGAACAATAGCATCAAAAGCACGAATTTTAATACCTTCTTTTGGTGCTAAAAACTGATCTTCTAATTCAGCAGTATCTAGTGTGCCTGATTTAGGTAGAGGAGCAATTTGCCCTGTGGTTCTTGCACGCACTTCAGCCTTGTACATAGAACCAAACTCACGTCCCATGATTGCAGTCATGACTACAAAAAAAAGCATGAAGATATTATAAAAACGATAAGGTATGGTTTCGACAAAAATTCCAAAAGCACTAATATCGCTAATGCCTATGTGTTCATAAGCGGTTTTAATTAAGGAAACTTCTAAGCCTATCCAAGTGGAAATTACAGCTATTCCTGCCACAGGAGCTGCGGTAGAGTCGATAATAAAGGCAAATTTTTCACGAGAAATTTTAAATTTATCCGCCAAAGGACGCATAATTGGACCTACGATCAGTAAATTAGCATAATCATCAAAAAATATTAAAAGCCCTAAAAACCAAGTATTAACTTGAGCTGATACAGCTGATTTGGCTCTTTTGGCAAATTTTAATGCTACAGCTTTTGCACCACCCATTTTTGTGATAAGCGCCACAAGACCACCTATACAAAGAATTTGTAAAATGATTCCCGCATTTACTGGATCAGAAGTTGAACCTAAGATATAAGAAATAATCTTTGAAAAAGATTCTACTGCAGTATTATAAAAATTTACAAAAGCTAAATGTTGTGCTTTGAAAATATTTGCAGAAAGGCTAAGTAGAAAAGTTCCACTTAAAACTCCAGCAAAGAGTGACAAAATAACATCTTTTGTGATAAAAGCTAAAGCAATAGCAACTAAAGGTGGTATAAGCGTAAAAACTCCAAATAAATTAGCATTTGCAGCTGCTTCTGAGGAGTTTGCAAATGCAACTAAAGGTAAAAACAATAAAACTAAAAATTTATTCATTCATCTCTTTCTATATAAAATCCATTCCAAGTTTGTGTGACAGGCATAAGTTCGATTTCATTAACATTAATATGGCTTGGTAGGTTAATGATAGACATTACCACTTTGGCAATATCATTAGCGCTGATAAATTGCGTATTTTCATACACTGCATCAGCTTTTTGAATATCTCCTTTAAAACGTACTTCACTAAATTCAGTTTTGCAAAGTCCTGGAGCAATATTTGTTACTTTGATATTGCTTCCTCTAAGATCATTTCTTAAGGCCAATGAAAATTGTCCTACAAAGGCTTTGGTTCCGCAATACACATTGCCTCCAAAATAAGGATTGCGTCCCGCAACTGAACCTAAGTTAAAAATATAAGCATTTTTTTGTTTGCGAAGTATAGGAATAACAGCTTTTGCAATATATAAAAACCCTTTGATGTTTGTATCTACCATAGTGTTAATATCTTCAAGGTTTAATTTATCAAATTCATCTACCCCTAAAGCTAAACCTGCATTATTAAAAAGCACATCAATTTCTTGAAATTCTTTGGGTAAATTTTCAATAGCCTCAAAGATTTCTTTTTGATTTCTTACATCTATGCAAAGCGTGTAAATCTTATCTTTGTGAGCATTTTTTAACTCTTCTAGACGCTCTTTGCGTCTAGCAAGGGCGATTACTTTGTAGTCTTCTTGTATAAAAGCTTCAACGCAAGCTCTACCAAAACCTGAACTAGCTCCTGTAATAAATGCGGTTTTCATTCTAAACTACCTCCGTAAAATAGATTTTCGTTTGCTTTTAAACCCAAGCTTTTTAGATAATCAGCATTTTCTTTTTTACCTGCTGCTAGCGCAAAGTCAAGTGCATTAAAACCAAGATCATCAACAGCATTAAAATTTGCTCCTTTTGAAATAAGAAGTTTTAAAATTTCAACATTTCCATAGGCTGCAGCATGCATTAAAACATTTTTTGAAGTGTGCTCTAGAGCACAAAATGTAATAAAATAAGGCGTATTTGAACCTATGTTCGCACTTAATGCTAATTTTTCATTGTTATTAATATATTTTTGATTAACATTTGCTCCATTATCAAGAAGTAGTTTTATGATATCAAGACGATTAAACTCTATGGCATAAAAAAGTGGGGTTTTACCAAAGGCATTGGCTTGATTAACATTCGCTCCATTTTGGATTAAAAAATTTGTATTTTCATAATTTTCCAATGCATAAAAAATAGCACTTTCATAACCTTCGTCAATCCTAGCACCAAAACGAATCAAAAGTTCTAAAATTTCTTTTTCTCTTTGATTTAGAAGCGCTGCTTGCAAGGCTATAGTAAGATCATCTTGGCTTGGATTATTTGAAAAAATAAAATCTTGTATATAAGATACTGAATAATTTTTATTTGACATGATTTTTGCTAAAGGACTAATGTCTTTGTAAATTTTTGTTTCACCAACAGCCCAATTTAAAAATTCGTTTAAGGCATTGCTAGTATAGTAAATATTACTACCTTTGTCAAAATTAAAATTACTTTCAAAATACTTTTCCAAAGGTTCTATAGCATTATTGTATTCTTGCCAAAAAGCTTTGTAAAGTCTAAAATTTCCTATGCTTTGATATGCCCAATATCTAAAATAAGATTTTAAAATATCATATTTTTTTTCTAAATTTTCGGGTGTATCTAAAGTTTTTTGATAAGCGATGGGATCGATAGCTATTTTTAATAATAAAAAATCAAATTGTTGTAATTTTGGCAAATAAGCCACACCATTACAAGAGCTATTGCTTCCGCGAATTTCATTGGAAATTGCATAGAGTTTTTTTGTAAAATCTTGATTTTTTAAAGATTCTTTACAGCTTGAAGCTATATTTAAATAATTTAAATTTGAACTTTGATTTAGCAATGTTTTATTATTTTTAATGTTGTCGCAGTTAATGGCATCGCTAGCCATTAAACTTGCAAAACAACAAAAGGAAGTGAATAATAACTTCAATATTTTTCCTTTGAAAATTTTAATTTTGTTATTTAATCCAAATAAGTATTAAATTTGAATTAATTTTCAAGTTTGAAATTTTCAATCTCATTAAAATTTAAATATCTATAGATATTTGCCTTATGCTCATCACTTAGTTTTTCGCTGACAATTTGTAAGTATTCTTCCTTGCTTGGAATTTTACCCAAAATCGCACAAACTGCCGCAAGTTCTGCACTGCCTAAATATACTTTAGCACCCATTCCCATACGGTTGTCAAAATTTCTTGTAGAAGTTGAGAAAACTACAGCTCCATCATTTACTCTAGCTTGATTACCCATACATAAAGAACAACCAGGAACTTCTATTCTAGCACCTGCTGCGCCAAAGATGCTGTAATAACCTTCATTGGTAAGTTGTGCTTTATCCATTTTTGTTGGAGGCACTACCCAAAGTCTGGTTTTAAGTATGCCTTTATCTTTTAAAATTTCTCCTAAAGCTCTATAATGTCCTATGTTTGTCATACAAGAACCTATAAAAACTTCATCTATATTTTTTGGACGCTTATCATCGGCTAAAATTTCGCTTAAGGTTGCCACATCATCAGGGTCATTTGGACAAGCTAGGATTGGCTCTTTAATGTCATTAAGATTAATATCTATAATATAAGCGTATTTTGCATCTTTATCTGCTCTTAAAAGAGTAGGGTTTTTAAGCCATTCTCTCATTTTTTCAGCCCTTCTAGCAAGGGTAGCTTTATTCTCATATCCTGCTTCTATCATAGCTTCAATTAAAGAAATATTGGATTTGATATATTCGCTTACACTTTCTATGCTTAAATCCACACTGCAAGCAGCTGCAGATCTTTCAGCACTTGCATCACTAAGTTCAAAAGCTTGTTCGACTTTTAAGTTTGGTAAGCCTTCTATTTCTAAAATTTTTCCTGCAAAAATATTTTTCTTATTTTTCTTTTCAACGGTAAGTTGTCCTTGTTTGATTGCATAATAAGGTATAGCATTAACCAAATCTCTTAAGGTAACTCCAGCTTGTAATTCCCCGCTAAAACGCACTAAAACACTTTCAGGGACATTTAAAGGCATAGAACCAGTAACCGCAGCAAAAGCCACAAGTCCACTTCCTGCAGGGAAAGAAATTCCTATAGGAAAGCGTGTGTGAGAATCCCCACCTGTTCCTACGGTATCTGGCAATACAAAACGATTAAGCCAAGAGTGGATAACCCCATCACCTGGTTTTAAACTCACCCCACCACGACTTGTCATGAAATTGGGCAAAGTTTTATGTAAATTTGAATCGCTTACTTTTGGATAAGCAGCTGTATGGCAAAAGCTTTGCATAACAAAGTCTGCATTAAAACCTAGGCTTGCAAGTTCTTTAATTTCATCTCTAGTCATAGGACCTGTGGTATCTTGAGAGCCTACAGTTAAAGTTATAGGTTCTATATACATACCTGGACGCACACCTTCAACTCCACAGGCATGACCTAGCATTTTTTGAGCTAAGGTATAACCACCGCTTGAAGATTTAGGTTGTTCAGGTTTGGTAAAGATATTTTCGCTTTCCATGCCTAAAAATTCTCTAGCCTTAGCACAAAGCCCACGACCTATGATAAGTGGGATTCTTCCTCCTGCTCTAACTTCATCTAAGAGAGTGTTTGGACTGAGTGTAAATTCTGCGATTGTAGAGCCATTTTTTATGATTTTTCCCTCATAAGGATGAATTTCAAACTCATCGCCCATTTCTAAGTTTGTTACATCGCAGATGATAGGTAAAGCTCCGCTATCTTGAGCAGTGTTAAAGAAAATCGGTGCTATGGTTGAACCCATTACTATACCACCGCTGTGCTTGTTTGGTACCCCTTCTATTTCTTTTCCTAAGTGCCATTGTATAGAATTTATTGCTGATTTTCTACTCGAACCTGTTCCTACAACATCACCTACATAAACTACTTCACGACCGCTTTTTTTAAGCTCTTTGATTTTCTCTAAGGATCCTGCTTGTCTTACCTTTAGCATGGCATTTGCATGCAAAGGAATATCGCTTCTTGTAAAAGCATCTCCTGCAGGACTTAGATCGTCGGTATTTGTTTCGCCTGCTACTTTGAAAACTATACATTTAATCACTTGAGGTAATTTTTCTTTTTTGTTAAACCAGTCCGCATTTGCCCAGCTTTGTAAAACTTCTTTAGCGTGTGGATTGTTTTTACTAAGTTCAGCTATGGTATGAAAATTATCATGTACAAAAATAATATTTTTCAACACTTCTGCAGAATCTTTGGCTATGTTTTCATCTTTTAAGGCATCGATTAAAACTTTAACATTATATCCGCCTAGCATAGTTCCAAGCATTCTTAAGGCTCTTTTTTTGTCTATATTTGGAGCACTGATTTTGCCTTTAAGTATAGAATCTAAAAATTCACATTTTACTAAAGCTGCATCATCAACACCAGGATTTACTCTATTTTCTAAAAGATTTGCAAGCTCTTCATTATTTTCATTTTCAAGTAGTTTACAAAGTTCTTTAGTTTGATTTGCATTTAAAGGAAGGGGTGGTATACCCAAAGCGGCTCTTTCTTCAACAAGTTTATTGTATTCTTGCATAAAAGACATTTTCTACTCCTTAAATATTTTTTATTATAATTGTAGCTCTTTGAAGGATAAAAAATGTTTAAAGTTTATTATAAAATGCCTTTATGTTACCTATCTTTACATAGTGATGGAAAATTTTTAACTAGAGTCGATTTTTGTGATAATAAAAGATCAGAAAAAAATTGTAGTTTGCTTGACTTAGCAAAATATGAACTTGATTTATATTTTACTCATAAGCTTAGAAAATTTAGCATTCCTGTTTTGATACAAGGTACAGATTTTGAATCAAAGGTTTATAAGGCTTTAATGAAAATTCCTTATGGTAAAATAGCTACTTATAAAGATATAGCAGAAAAAATTAATCATCCAAAAGCTTTTAGAGCTGTTGGAAATGCAAATTCTAAAAATCAAATTCCTATTTTTATACCTTGTCATAGAGTTATTGCAAGCAATGGCATAGGAGGATATAATGGAGGGCTTGAAATAAAAAGATTTTTGCTTGAAAATGAAGGAGTGAATTTAAAATAAGCTTGGGGTTTGATTTTCTTTGTTTTCAAATTCTTGTTCAAAAATATCATAATTTTCAAGAATTAAACAATATTTAAAATTTTTTAATTTTCTTAAATCTGAAAGTTGATTATAGGAAAAATCGCAAAATAAAGAATTTTTAGAAGCAATTTTAAAGTCTTTTATGTTTTTAAATTTTTCTTTCCAGAATTCAAAGGTATTTTGGTTGTTACTTACAATAAACGCTTGAGAGCTTGAACCAAAAGGAGTGATTTCAAATTTATCGTCAATAAAATAAATTTTAAAATCATCAATCTTATTAAAATCAAATATTATTTTTTGATTTTTTTCTTTTAAAAAAGAAATAATTTTTGCAAAACTATTTGCGTAAAAAAAAGGCAAATTAAGATTTTTAAAATATAAATTTTCACAAATCAAAGTTGTAAAAAAAAAGCTAGATCGCGATAATAAAGTAAAATTAGCATCTTTTAGACTATGAGAATAGGCACAAAGTTTATTTAAGTAATTTTCTTCACAGCAGCAAAAAATTTCACCTTTTTTTGCTTTGATTAGTTTTTCAAAATCAGCAAAAATATTTCCTTTTAAAATGTTAAAATAAAAAGCCTTGCAAAGACTTAGTTCGTAAGATTTAAAAAGCAAAAATTCACATTCTTTATCTTCACAAAAAAAGCGTAAAAATCTTACAAGAGCTTGTTCTAGATTTTCTACCCTAAAGTAAAAAATGTCTTTATCTTCAATAGTAATGTCATTTTCTGTAATTATAGCATAAGCGCCTTTTTTTACAGCTTGGGTAATTTCTTTTTTATCGTTATTAAAGAAGGCAAAGCCTGCTTTAAGTTCGTTTAAATTTATGGCAAAACCCTCCACGCTTAAAACGCTACCTTCATGAATGAGTGTCGCGTTTAAAAGTTCGCCTAAATTGCTAATTTGCATATTTTAGCCTACTAAAGAACCGTTTTGTACAAGTTGTTCAGGGGTGATTAAAACAAGTTTATCTCCGCTTTTTGCAGAAAGTATCATACCATCGCTTTCATGTCCAAAAATTTTAGCTTTTTTAAGATTACTTATAACACATACTTGTTTACCGATTAAATCACTGGCTTTATAGTATTTTGCTATGCCTGAGAGTACTTGACGGATTTCTTTATTGTCAAGTTCGAGTTGAAATTTTAAAAGTTTTTCACTCCCTTCTATATTTTGACAATCAAGTACCTTAGCAACTTTGATTTCAATTTTTGCAAAATCATCGATTTTTATTTTAGGACTTTCTTCTTTTTTAGGTTCTTCTTTAATTTCTTGTTTTAAAAGAGCTTTTTCTACTTTTGGAAATAAAGCTTCGCAAGGATTTGCTTTAAAATCTAAAAGTTCATTATCAAGTATCATTTTTGCATAATTTGTAGATGAAATTTCAAAATTTAAAGCTAAGGCCACCTTTTGACAAGACTTTGGTAGAGCAGGGCTTAGCAAAAGACTTGTTTTGGCTAAAATATTTGCACAAAGTGCCACTAAAGCATTAGCTTGTTCGTGTTTGTTTTCTTTGATTAAATTCCAAGGTTCGTATTTACTAATGGCTAAATTTGCCACACTTAAGGCTTTAAAAAGTTCTTCTAAATAACGATTACACTGTAAGCTTTCTAAAAATTCTACCGCTAAATTTAAGTGTTCTTTTGCTTGATTTAGTTCGGCATTGTAAAATTTTAAAACACCTTCTTTTGAAATATTTCCTTGATCATATTTTGTACTCATACCTATAATGCGATTAAGTAAATTTCCAAATTCATTGCTGAGTTCAGCATTGATACGATTTATCAGCATATTTTCGCTAAAATCCCCATCATTACCAAAAGGCACTTCTCTAAGCAAGAAATATCTAAAAGCTTCGCTTCCGTAGGCATCAACTACTTCTTTAGGTTTTACAACATTGCCTTTAGATTTGCTCATTTTTTCGCCTTCTTTAGTCCACCAGCCATGTGCACCTATAAATTTAGGTAAAGGTAAATCCACGCTCATTAAAAAAGCTGGCCAATAAATGGCATGAAAACGCAAAATATCTTTTCCTACTAAATGCACATGCGCAGGCCAAAATTTAGCATTTTTTCCCTTGCTTTGAAAATCAAGAGAGCTTATATAGATAAAAAGTGCGTCAAGCCATACATAAATAATATGTTTATCATCATTAATTTCTTGAGGCAGTTTAATCCCCCAATCAAAACTTGTTCTTGTAATGGAAAGATCTTTAAGGCCGCTTTGGACAAAATTTATAAGTTCGTTTTTTTTGTTTTTTGGTAGGATGGGATCTTTTTCTTCATACCATTGTAAAATTTTATCTTGATATTTTGAAAGTTTGAAAAAATAGCTTTCCTCTTTTAAAATTCTAGTTTGTTTGCCACAATCTGGACAAGAACAATCATTGATAAGCTGACTTTGAGTAAAAAAGCTTTCACAAGAAATACAATAGTGTCCTTCGTATTCATCTTTATAAATATCACCTTTTTGCCACATTTTTAAAAACATAGCTTTAACAAATTCAATATGCCTTGTATCAGTTGTTCTTGCATAAATATCATAGGTGATTTCAAATTCATCCCATAATTTTTTAAATTCAAAACTGATTTTATCAGCATATTCTTGAGGAGTGGAATTTCTTAGTTTGGCAGCTTCTTCAATTTTTTGTCCATGCTCATCTGTTCCTGTTAGAAATCTTGTTTCATGTCCTTGCAAACGATAAAATCTTGCTAAAGTATCGGCTATGATGGTAGTATAAGCATGACCTAAATGAGGTACATCATTTACATAATAAATTGGTGTTGTAATATAACGCATTTTTTTCCTTTAAAAGTCAAATCCGCCTTCGGTTTTACCCTTAGACATACTATTATAGACTGCATCAACATAATTTTTTCTAGTTTGGCAGTTAAAAATTTCATTGCAATTATAACAAGAGTTTAGGTTTTTTGAGTTTTGACATGAAAGTAAAATTTCTTTCTTTTTATCCATATCTTGCTCAAATTCATCTCTAGTTTCATTCATTGTAAGCCTTTAAAAGTTTTGAAATTTCATATTCTGAGCCAAAAAAACAAGGAGTTGTAGCATGGATTTTATCAAATTCAAGTTCAAGTAAGGAGTGATTTTTTCCATTTGTGGTTTTTCCGCCTGCTTTTTCTATAATAAAGGCTAAAGGAAAGACTTCAAAAAAAGCACGAAGTTTGCCATTAGGCGCATCTTGTGTTGCAGGATAACTAAAAATCCCACCCCCTTTTAATAAAATTTGATTGATATCGCTTACCATGGCTCCAGAATATCTTAAGCGGTATCCTTCATCAAAAAGACTTTTGATAAAATTAGCGTGTTTTTCTTCCCAAAATTTTTGCGTTCCGCCTGTAGCATTAATTTTGCCTTTTTCATTCATTTTAAGATCTTTTATAAAAATAAATTCATTATTTGCATTTAAGCGATAAAGTTTTGGCTGATCTTTGCAAATCACAAGTTCTAAGCGCGCTCCATACATACTATAAAGTGCAGCTCTTAAATTTTTAGCACTTGCTTTTTCTTCATAGATGGCAAAAATAGAACCTATGGCAAAATTAACATCCATTAAGCTAGAACCATCTAAAGGATCATAAGCTACGATAAAATTTGCCCTCTCGTTAAGCATTAAAATTTCGTCTTTTTCTTCACTTATAATGGCTTTAATGCTTGAACATTGACTTAGGGTTTTTGTGATGATTTCATCGCTTAAAACATCAAATTTAAGTTGGGTATCGCCTGTAAAATTTTGATTTTGACTGTAGCTTGTATCGGGAAATTTTAAAGCGTTAGAAATTTCTAAAACAGCTTTTTGTATATAAGAAATCACTTCTTGCATTTTATAATTCTCCTTGTAAATTTTTAGCATTTTTAAGTATGTATCGACAAATAGCTTGTATATCGTTTAAATCAAGCCAAGTAAGATAAGGGTGAGAAATTTTTTCATAGCTTGCAATGGCGTTTGAAAAAGTAAAATAACTTTCATCAATTTCTTTGCAAAATACGCTAATGCGTGGTAAATCAAGAGTTTTCAATCCTTCAACCAAACAAATGTCAAAATCAGGGCTTAATTTTAAAGCTTTTAAAATATCTCTATTTTTATGAGAAAAAAAAGTTGTTCTTGTAGGGCTTAAAACCATGACTTCAGCTCCACTTTGAAAAAATTTAAAACTATCTTTACCGTTAAAATCAAATTGAGCTTTATCGGCAGGATCGTGTTTAATGATTAAAACTTTTAAATTTTGTTGTAAAAAACTATCAGCTATTTTGGTAATAAGTGTAGTTTTACCTGAATTTGAAGGCCCGCTAAAAGCTATGATAAGTTGTTTCATAAAATATACTCTTAATTTTTTTTGTAAAATTATATCTTTTTAAACCAAAAAATAGGGTTAAAAGGCTACAATAATACTAAAAAATATGGAAAAAGAATGAAAATTTATAGTGTAATTTTAGGTGCTTTTTTGCTTGGAGCTTGTTCTTTAAAAGATCAGGCGATTGTGGATACAAATTTAAAATCTCAAACTTTAATGTTTACTCAAAAATACAAAATCACACAAGATAAGATTAATGCCATTGTAACCATGTCTTATTTAAACCCAATTCTAGACAAGATAAGTAAAGATGATGTATTGGCCTTGTCTTTTACTCCAAATACATTAAAAATTCAAAATTTAGAAGTTTTTATCAATAATAAAAAAGCCAATATTGAAAAACTGGATGATGAATATTTAAAATATATAATACAAAATAACTATACTGATTATTTTAAAGTATCTCTTCCTAGTGTCAAGGAAGAGACTAGGCTTGTAGCTAAGATTTGTTTAGATCATTTGCCTTGTTTTGAATTAAATTTTCAAAAATATCCGAAATCTTTATACTATCGTTCAGAAGATGTCGATACACAATATAATTAGCTAGAACTTTTTTTCCGTAAATTCGGCTTTCTTGATAAGGAACTAGCTCCATAGACAAGAAAGGTTCAAATTTGCCCGTCTTAAACATATCATTTCTTGCAAGCATACGGTTAGTAAATCCTATACCACCATTATAAGCATAAGCGACAAAAAGTGGAGATTTTAAACGTGATTCAAGGTAATTTAGATGATAATTTCCAAAGTAATATGCTATTTCAGGTTTAAACATAAAATCTTGATCGAAATTTGGAATTTTTAATTCTTTTTCCCCTATGTGATTGGCTAAAAATGGCATAAATTGCATCATGCCTAAAGCATAAGAAACTGAAATAGCAGTTGGAATAAAACGACTTTCTTGTCTGGCAATAGCCAAAATTAAAGCTTGTCTTGTTTTATTATAGTCTTTTATATTGTCATAATAAGGCATTATAAAATAATGTTTTTTAAAATTATTTTTGCGTTCTAATATGTAAGCATAAATAGGCAAGGTTTCTTGTGTGTCAAATTCTTTTGCCAAGACATCTAGTTGACTTGCGTTAGCATCGCGAATTTGTTTGTTTATTTTTTGCCAAGCAAAAGGATCTTGCATATTAAAATTATTTTTTTTCTTGCTTGGATTGAGGCTTTCTATCTTTGGAAAAGGTGTGTTAGTAAGTTCTTTTGCGTAAAGACTATAAATATTTAAAGAAGAACTTTGCGATAAAGTTTTTAAATCTTCTTCATTGTTTTTAATCAACCACATCCAAAATATAGCATTGTCTTTGTTACTTTGCGATTTAAAACTTTGAGCCGCCTTTTTAAAAAAGTCATAAGCAAGTTCTGTTTTATCATAGGTTAAGGCATTGACTCCTAAATAGAAAGCAGAATCTTCACTTACATTTTCAGGATTTATTTCTAGCATAGAATGTCTAAATTTTGGATTTTCTTTTTTAATAATAATATTTTGTGCAAAATCTTTAAAACCAATGTGGTATGGTAGTTTATTGACTAAACTTGTATTTAAATCTAAGTCGTATTTTTTAGAATAATTATAAAGTTTAAAAAAGCCATTAATATCTTCTTTTTGTACCATATAGCTCATAGGATCAGAAGTATTAAAAGCTAGCAATAAATTTGTCAAATCAGGTCTTTGATTTTTAAAGGTTTGAGCTAAAGTAGTTCGGTCTTTGGAATTTAAACTCGCTATAAAAACTAATGAATTTAAGCGCACGCTTTGACAAGTTAAATTTGCATCTAAGATAGTATTTGCTGTATAGGTATAGCATTTAGCATATTTTGGGTTGATATAAGGCTTTAAAGGGATGATTTTTTCAAGTTCGGATTTAATTTTTCCTATATAGCGAAAAATATGAGAATTTAAATCCTGTGCATCTTTTTTACTGATTTTATTTTTTTCTAAAAGCCTATAAATATAATAATCCTTAGCAAGTGAATTTTCTTCTTTTTTGAGTTTTTCTATGCTATATTGTGTAGCATTTAAACTTGAAAAAATAAATAAAAAAACGAGTATTTTTTTTATCACAATATACTCCTTAAGATATTCCCAAGAAAAATGCCAAGAAACTGCAATGCTAAGACTATAATCAAAGGTGCAAGATCAATATTGCCAATGCGTGTTGGAATTTTTCTAACTAAGGCGTAAGCAGGATAGCTTAATTTATATAAAATTTGCACTATGGGATTATAAGGATCAGGGTTTACCCAGCTTAAAAGTGCTGTGATGATAATAATCCAAGTATAAATGTTAATGACAATTTGTAGTACTTGAAAAATAGAAATAATAAAAGAGTCTATAACCATAGTTAAATCCTTGCTAATTCGTGAATAAAATTTTTAATATAAGGATAAAGATCGCTAAGTTCAGGTCCGTGGATACTTCCTGTTAAAATTATTCTTAAAGGCATGAAAAATTTTTTACCTTTTAAGTTGCTTTTGCTTAAAAGTTCATTTTTAAAATCTTCATAATTTTCAAAAAGTTCAATATCTTTTAAGAGTTCTTTTAAAATTTTACATTCTGTTTCAAACTCGCCAAAGTCTTTTGTGCTAAAAATAGCCTGCATTTTTTCTTTAAGTTCTTTTATGGTGCTTGCTTCTTGAGTGTAAAATTTAGCAAGTTGTGCAAGATCTTTGTTTAAATCTAAAATTTTATTAAGCTCATCATCTTTTATCATTTTGATATGTTCGCGATTGATTTGCAAAAGTTTTTTAAGATCAAATCTTGCTGGAGCTTTTGAAACTTTAGAAATATCAAACCATTTTATAGCCTCTTCTAAGGTAAAAATTTCACAAGGAGTTTTATTGCCTAGCATGATCAGATAATTTGCGATTGCACTAGGTAAAATTCCACTTTCAAGTAGCCATTTTACAGAAGAATGTGCTTCTCTTTTGCTCATTTTAACACCTTCTTCGTTTAAAATGATAGGCAAGTGCGCATAAGTTATGGCTTTATTATAGTCTAAACTTGCGCGGATATGTTCTTGTTTTGGAGTGTTTGAAACATGATCTTCTCCGCGTACAATACAAGTAACATTTTCAAGCATATCATCAACCGCACAAGCAAAATTATAAGTTGGAGTTTTATCCGTTCTCATAATCACAAAAGAGTCTATGTTTTCAGGTTCAAAACTTAATTCACCTTTGATAAAATCTGTAAATTTCATAGTGTGAGTAGGTTTTTTAAGACGGATAACAAAGGGTTTTTCACATTCTAAAACATCGATATCGGCTAGTTTTTCACAAGTGCCATCGTAGCGATAAGCTTTACCTTGTTTTTTAGCCAGCTCTTTTTTTGCTTCAAGTTCTTCTTCAGTACAAAAACAAGCAAAAGCTTTTTTTTCACTTACAAGTTTTAAAGCCATTTGGCGATGGAATTTTAAATTTTCACTTTGTATATAGTAATGCTGCCATGAAATACCAAAAAGATTTAAAATTTCTTTGATTTCTTCTTCTTTTCCTGCTATATTTCTAGCCTTATCAGTATCTTCAATACGTAAGATAAAATCCATATTTTTTTGTCTTGCACAGATATAGTTAAAAATTGCTGCGCGTAAATTTCCTATGTGCATATCACCTGTGGGAGAAGGTGCAAAACGGTACATTTTATAGCCTTTAAAATTATTTAAAAGTTTATTATAACAGAAAAATTTATACGGATATTTAATTTTACTTGGTTATAATACTTTTATGATATTTTTAATTTTTTCTTTCATTGTATTATTGATTTTTGGCTTAGCAAATGTTTATATTTATAAAAGATTAATCAAGAAAATTACTCTTTTCAAGTATTTTTATAAAATTTTTGCCTTTATTTTTATTGTGCTTTTTTTAGCCCAAGCTGTGTTTTTAATATTTCGTAGAGATGAATATTTAAGTGATACTTGGTATGAAATTTTAGCCATGCTTTATGCGCCGACTTATTGTTTGTTTTTTATGACTTTAGCTTGGGATTTTATTAAATTGATTTTAGCTCTTATGGGTAAAAGAGATAAAAAATATAATCTTATTTTGCGTTTGATTTTTGAGCTTTCTCTTATAGTTTTAAGTGTGTTTTTAATTTATATAAGTATAAATAATGCTCTAAAAACACCTGAAGTAAAGAGTGTTGATGTTGAAATACCAAATCTTAAACAAGATTTAAAAATTGTCATGCTTACTGATATACATTTGGGTAAAAATTTGCATGAAAATTTTTTAGATAAGCTCATCACTAAAGTGAATTTGCAAAGTCCTGATATGGTTGTAATAGTAGGAGATCTGATTGATACTAATCCTAAAGATTTAAAAAATTACATCTCAAAACTTAATGATTTTAATTCCACTTATGGAACTTTTTATGCCTTGGGAAATCATGAGTATTATCATGGTATCAATAAAGTTTTGGATTTACTTAGAAAACATACTAATATGAAAATTTTAGTCAATCAAAATTTAGATTTAGGTTTTATAAATATTGCTGGACTTGGAGATTTAGCCGGACTTGATAAGGGTTTATATGCTCCTGATTTAGCAAGAATAAAAGTGGATTTAAATACAAGTAAAGCTAGTATTTTACTCACACATCAACCCAAAACAGCTTTGCTTTATGATTTAAGTGATTTTGACCTTGTTTTAAGTGGGCATACGCATGGAGGGCAAATTTTCCCTTTTATGTTTTTAGTTAAACTTCAGCAAGGTTTTGTTCATGGGCTTTATGATTTAGGAGAAAAAACTAAGCTTTATGTGAGTAGTGGAGCAGGATTTTGGGGGCCAAGTCTTAGAGTTTTTGCTCCAAGTGAAATAGTGATTTTAAATTTAAAAGGAAAAAAATGAGTTTTTCAAAAGAAAGTTCGAGGCTTTTTGGTTTTGTAGCGGGGATTAAATTTCCCAAAATGATACAAAAAGTTATTAATGAAAATTATGTTAAGTATTTTAATATCGATATGAGTGAATTTAAAGCTCCTTGTGAATACGAGAGTTTAAATGCTCTTTTTACAAGAACTTTTCACATTCCAAGGAAACTTGAAGAAGGTTTTATCAGTCCAAGTGATGGTAAAATTTTAGAGTGTGGAAGTACTTTTTTGGCAAATGAAGAACATTTTGCTTTTTCTATAAAAGGGCATACTTATAGCGTTGAGGAGCTTTTAAAAGATAGCTTTGAAAAAGATGAGCTTAAAAATGGGCTTGATTATGTCAATATCTATCTTTCTCCAAAAGATTATCATCGTTATCACAGCCCTTGTGATATGCAAATTTTGAGTGCAACTTACACAAGTGGCGCCCTTTATAGTGTAAATGAAAAGCATTTAGAACGCATTAGTAATTTGTATGTAAAAAATGAAAGAGTGAGTTTAAAATGTCAAAATGAAAAAGGTATTTTTTGGCTTGTTTTTGTAGGAGCGCAAAATGTAGGAAAAATGCGTTTTAATTTTGATATAAGCATACAAACCAATGCTAAAATTTCTCATAATTTTACTAGAAAATATGAAAATTTAAATTTCAAAAAAGGCGAAGAACTAGGAAATTTTGAACTGGGTTCTACTATAGTTTTAATCTCTCAAAAAGGACTTTTAAATTTTAATTTAAAGATAGGGCAGGGTATTAAATTTGGAGAAAAAATAGCGGATTAGTTTTTAGGAGTTTTATTTGCCATTTGATAGATAAAGGCAAAAACTTCAGCCACAGCTTTATACATATTAGGTGGAATTTCATCACCTAAGTCAAGCTTGCTTAAAATTTCTATTAAATCTTCATCTTCTTTAATGGGAACTCCGTGTTCCTTGGCTAAAGAAATAATTTTAGCAGCACTTTCACCTTTGCCACTTGCAAGCACTTTTGGGGCAGAGTTTTTTTCTTTTTGATAGCCTAGAGCTACAGCTTTTTTAATCGATCTTTTGATTTTGCTCATACTTTTTTATCCATACCCATTTCAAGATCTAAATTTTTCATATTTCTAGTATCAAATTTACTTCTTATGATATCACCTACAAAGAAATTTGCACTTAAAAGTCCTGCTTTATTGATATTTCTTTTAAGCTCATGGGCATTTTCATAGATGGTTTTTCTAAATTCAATATTTTCTGCCATAATATTAATATCTATATATTTTTCATTATTTAAAGAAATAAGAATTTCCAAATCCCCAAGTTTTGCAAATTCGAGTTTAATCTGAGCAAAAAATTTATCCTTTTTTCCGCGTCTAAACATAATTTTAGAATCATTTAAATCATCCCAAGAAAAAGGCAGATAAGTATTGATAGAATCATTAGCTAAAGACATAAGCTGATTGATTTCAATTTGCGCTAAAAGACGATTAGCTTGATTATATATAGCTTCATTGCCTTCATTTTTAGCTAAATTTGAAATTTGTAAAAGTGTTGATTTTACATCATGATGTAAAGATTCAGCTATATCTTGTTCTGTTTTTGGTTTAATTTGCGCTAGATCTTTGGTAGAAAGATTGAGTTTGTGTTCGAGATTTTTAAGTTCTGCTTGATTAAGTTTGGCATTTTGAGTATAAGGTTCAAGTTCTTTTAAACTTTCATTAAGTCTACGAGAAAGATTGCTTAAATTTTTACTTAAATCTTGCACTTGTTCTAGATCTAAATTTTCCACATTAAATGCTAAATTTTTTATAATATTTTGTTTTATAAATTCCTGATTTTTAAAAATATTTTGCATAGTTTGGTTATTGTTAGATTGAATATTTTGAGAATTATTTAAATTTTGCGTATTGTTTGTGTTAGGATTTGAAGTGTTGGTATTTGTATTGATTGAAGTTTTATTTTCTGTTTTTGTTTCATAAAATTTTGGATTTTCTTTGATATTTTCTTTTGATTTTTCTTGTTTTTCATCTTTGATTTTTTCTTGGTTTGGAGTAGAATTTTTTATATCATTATCTGGCTTATTTTCTGTTTCATTATTTTGAATATCATTTTTTGTATCTTGAGTATCTTCTTCGTGAGTTTTTATATCAGAATCTAAATTTTCATCTTCTTTTATATCAGTTTCTTTTACATGTGAATTTTCTTCGTTTTTTGAATCTTGTTTAATATCGGTTTTAGTATCATCTGTGAGAGTTTCTTCTTTTGATGCTTTTATATGTTTTTCTTCATCTTGGTTTTTTGTGTTATGATTAAGTTTTTCTTCTTTCATATTTTCTTTGTTACTTAAAAGATTTTCTAAAATATTTTCTTTATCTTGTATTTTAGAAGCTTGATTGCCTAGTATATTTTTTAAAGTATTTTCAAGTTTTTCAAAGGCGGTAGCAGTTTGCTTAAGGATGTTTGGATCTTTTATCATTAAATTTTCTGGCTTATTAAGAGCTTTGAAAAAATCATTTTTGATGGAATTTAATTCTTTTAAAATTTTATTAGCTATAGGGGTGATTTTTTCTTGAGCATGACTGGGATTTTTACTTATATAATTTTTAAAATTTTCCAATTTAGAACTTAAATTTAAAAGTGCTTTAAAAGAACTTTGATTTAAAATTTGCTTATTTTCATTTTTGTTAGAATTGATAATATTTTTTAATTCTTTTAGAGTGTCTTTTGGGCTTAAATTTGCATCTGCAAGTTGGGCTATCTGAATGCTTAGTTTTTCACTACTAAGACCTTTAATTGTACTTAAAAGAGAGTGAAAGCTTTTGGGTAGTAATTCTTCGTTTAGGGCATCTTTTAATTTAGCTTCTAAAAATACGCCCGAATTTTTAAACAAAGGAGCTAAGTTATTGTTTTTTATTTCACTGGCAGGTTTTAAAATTTGATTTAATCTGTCTAAAACTTGTGTAAAAGTATCGCTTTTTGCAAGTTCTGTGCTTAAAGTTTTTAATTCATTAGCAAAATTAGGAGCTAAATTTAAATTTTTTCCTTGTTTAAGTACAGGGGAATCGGGATTTTTTTGAGCATTGATTTGATCTAAAAGTTTATTAACAAGTTCTTTTAATTTGGCGCCTGTTTCATTTTGAACAAATTTTGCTAGTATTTCTTCACTACTAGCGTCCTTGCTTAAACCTAAGTTTTGCTTTAAAGCTTGTGCAAGTGCTTCTTTTGGATTGTCCTTTAAATTTGTTTTATCTTTTGAAGTAGAGTTATCTACTTTTAAATCATTTTTTTGCGTATTGGCAATTTGACTTGCTAGTTGAGTATTAATCATCAAATATCACCATATTTCCAGGCTTTTTCTTAAATTTTTTATTTAAAATATTTGGTTTATTGATAGCAAAAAGAATTAAAAATGCTAAAGAAACTATATAAAACCATATAAAACCTTTGATTTCAAAGTATTGCATTAAAAAACCTAAAATTAAAGGGCCAAACAAAGAGCCCAAAGAATAGCAAAAAAGAACACCACGACCTAACTCTACGCCTTTATTTTTGCTTACTAAAACATCATTTGCTCTAGCAAGTGCTAAAGCATATAAACAAAATATTCCTACACCAAGAGTAATTCCTAAAAAATATTGCATATACAAGTGAAGTTTAAAAAAGATAAATATAAGCATAGTGATAAATCCTATGCTTGCACAAGTGATAATGGCAAATTTGCGACCAAGTTTATCTGAAATAGTTCCTATGATGGTTTGTGCAATAAAACCACCTAAAACCCCACAAAATACAAAATAAGAAACCGCTTTTGCATCAAAACCTTGCAAAAGTATAAATAAAGATGCCATAGAAAAAAAGCCATTTATAAGCATTCCAGCTATAAAGCTTGTGACGATAGCCAAAGGGGCTATATCAAAAATTTTAGGTATAGAAATAGGACTTGGTGCGGGCAAAACAGGTTCTTTGATTTTAATCAAATTTAAAGGCAAAGATGAAAGTAAAATCAAAGTTGCACTGAGAATAAATACACTATGTTTGCTTAAATTTAACGCTATGATTAAAACTCCAATACCAAAGGCAAGATAAAAAACAATTTCATAAAAACCTAAAATTCTAGATCGAATGGCATTTTTGCTTTTTTCATTAAGCCATGATTCTATGACCATTAAAAGACCATAGTAGCAAATCCCTATGAAAAATCTTAAAACAGCCCAAAAAATAAGATTTTCGCTTACTGTATGAAGCATAGCTGAAATTCCAAAAATAGCCCCAAATAGCCCAAAAGAGCGTATATGACCTATACGAGAAATAATTTTATGAGCACTGATGGTTCCAACAAGAGCGCCTATAAAAAAACAAGAACTTACCACTCCAACAGCTAAAGAACTTTCTCCGTTTTCTTTTAATATAACACCTATAGAGCTTACTATCAAGGCATTACCTGCAAATAAAAATGCCATACCAGCAAAAAGTGCTGTCATTGATTTAATAATTTTTTTTGGACTCATACTTTTTTATATATAAAATAAAAATAAACACACAAACTAGCAAGGATGAAATTCCACAAATATAAGCAAAGATATCTAATTTATCTTGGCGATGTAAAAATAAAAATCCAGCAACCAATATTACATAAGCCATCAATTTAAAGAGAGTAAAAAACATAGCAAAAAAATGGATTTTCTCTTTAACATTTGGCTTTAAATCGTCTTTTAGAACTTTAAAATGAATAATTTTTGATAAATTTTGTTTTTTTTTGATAAAAAGCGATGAAATGAAATTAAAATCTTTTTCATAATTTTTTGATTTTTTTATAATGACTTTTTTATAATTTAAATAAGAAGCAAAAATAATCAATAAAACACTAAAAAAAGCTATTTCATAGCTTAAAAATGTATCTAATTTAAAATAATTTAACGATGAAAATATGATCCAAAAAAATAAATGAATAATGGCAAAAATATAAAATAGAGCTTTTTTATGTTCCATTATTTGTTCTTTTCTTTTTGAATTTTTTCTTTGATCAACTCATCTCTTTCTTTAAATTCTTCATAGCTTTTTACTTGAACTTTATAAGCTTTATAAACATTAAGTATAGCAGCACTGATCCCCCAAAAAACTCCAAGCCAAAAAAGCCAAGGATAAGGAGTAAATTTTTTAAGCAAATATCCTATTCCCACACCTATAAATACAGCAATAACCATAGAGATACCAAGACTTAAACCATCCGCAGCTTCAAGAGTTTTGCGAATGATTTTTTGTCTTTTGCTGTTGGAATTTTCTAAGTGATTTTTTTCTTCTTTTAAAATATTGCTCATATTCTTTTAAAGCTTTCCCTAACAGCCTCTAATGTTGTATCTATAATTTTATCATCCATTTTTGAACATATAAAGCCTGTTTCAAATTGAGAAGGCGCTAAATAAACTCCATTTTCAAGCATATTTTTGTGAAATTTTGAAAATAATGCTAGATCAGATTTTAATGCATCTTGGTAGTTTGATACAGGATTTTTGGTGAAAAAGTATCCAAACATAGAACCTACATGACAAACTTGTAGCGGAAGTCCTTTTTCATCTGCTAATTTTTTCATTCCTTGGGTAAGTTTTTTTGCTAATTTTCCAAGCTTGTCATAAAGCTTGGTTTTCTTTTTGGCTTTTGTAAGACTTGCTATACCTGCAGCCATTGCCAAAGGATTTCCACTTAAAGTTCCTGCTTGATAGACTCCACCCAAAGGACTTAAAATATCCATAATTTCAGCTCTAGAAGCAAATGCTGCTGCAGGTAGACCGCCTCCTATTACTTTGCCAAAAGTAATTATATCTGCTTGGATATGATTGATTCCATAGGAACCAAGGTAAGATGCTCTATATCCACTCATTACTTCATCAAAAATCAGCAGAGTTTGATTGTTTTTACAGATCTTAGCAAGTTCTTCTAAAAAATCTTGTTTAGCTGGAACTAACCCCATATTTCCAGCAATAGGCTCAATGATAACACATGCAATATCTTTATTTTTTTCAAAAAGCTCTTTAACGCTATTTATATCATTATATTTTGCTACTAAAGTGTGTTTAGCTACATCTTCTAAAACACCCAAGGAGCTAGGAGAGTTAAAAGTAGCAGCACCACTTCCTGCACTCACCAATAATGAATCAGAATGCCCGTGATAACATCCTTCAAATTTTAAAATTTTATCTTTTTTAGTAAAGCCACGGGCAAGACGAATAGCACTCATGGTTGCTTCTGTTCCACTACTTACAAAGCGGATTTTTTCTAAATGAGGAAAATCAGATAAAACAAGTTTGGCAAGTTCAGTTTCTAATAAAGTCGGAGCTCCAAAACTTGAACCTTTATGAAGTGCTTTTTGACAAGCTTTTTGTATATCTTTATCGCAATGTCCAAAAAGTAAAGGCCCCCAGCTTTGAACATAGTCTATATAAGAATTTCCATCTATATCGAAAATATAAGCACCTTTTCCATGGGAAATAAATTTTGGCTCACTTTGAACATTTGCAAAAGCACGAACTGGAGAATTTACACCACCTGCGATGAATTTACACGCTTCTTTAAAAGCTTTTTTGTTTGTCATTTTTCTTCCTTGCTAAATTGCTTGATGTAATTATATAAAGTTACAATTTCATCATTTGTTAAAGAGTAATTTGGCATGATTGATTTTGCGTCTTTACTCTGATTAAGAGAATTTTTAAAATTCTCAAAACTAAGATTTTGTATACTTGGAACTTTATAAGCTGTTTTAATACCATTTTTCATATAATATCCTAAAATTTGTTCGCTTCCATCTGCTCCATGACATTCTTTACAACTAATACCCCTTGGATTTTCATAAAGCATTTTAGAGTATTCTTTAAGAGTGATAAAATCAGCACCAAAAAGACTAATACTAAATAAAAAAAACATTAAAACAATTTTCAAAGTTTCACCTTGTTAATGAAGTTTTAATATGATACAATTTTTACTTTAAAAAAGTGATTAAATTTATAGAAGGAAAATAATGACTTTGCTTGATGGTAAAGCTTTGAGCGCAAAAATTAAAGAAGAATTAAAAGAAAAAAATCAATTTTTGAAAAGCAAAGGGATTGAAAGCTGTTTAGCTGTTATCTTGGTTGGAGATAATCCTGCAAGTCAAACTTATGTAAAATCTAAGGCTAAAGCCTGCGAAGAATGTGGAATTAAATCTTTAGTTTATCATCTTAATGAAAATACTACGCAAAATGAACTTTTGGCATTGATTAATACCTTAAATCACGATGATAGTGTTCATGGAATTTTGGTTCAGCTTCCTTTGCCTGATCATATTTGTAAAGATTTAATACTTGAAAGCATTATAAGCAGTAAAGATGTTGATGGTTTTCATCCTATTAATGTAGGATATTTAAATTTAGGCTTAGAAACTGGGTTTTTGCCTTGTACTCCACTTGGAGTTATGAAGCTTTTACGGGCTTATGAAATTGATTTAGAAGGAAAAGACGCTGTTATTATAGGTGCTTCAAATATAGTAGGTCGTCCTATGGCTACTATGCTTTTAAATGCTGGAGCTACAGTAAGCGTTTGTCATATCAAAACCAAAGATTTGAGCTTTTATACTAGACAGGCTGATTTGATTATAGTAGCAGCAGGTTGTGTGAATTTACTTCGATCGGATATGGTAAAAGAAGGAGTGATTGTTATTGATGTTGGAATCAATCGTCTTGAAAGTGGAAAGATAGCAGGAGATGTAGATTTTGAAGAAGTATCTAAAAAATCTAGTTATATAACTCCTGTTCCAGGTGGAGTAGGTCCTATGACTATAGCCATGCTTTTAGAAAACACAGTTAAATCTGCTAAAAATAGACTTAATTAGGGAAAATCTATGGAAATTTTAAAGAGATTATATAAATTTTCGCAGTCTTGGACTGGAACTGTAGTTATTGTTCTTTTGGTGATTTTTTTCTTTATACAAGCTTTTGTTATTCCTTCTGGTTCTATGAAAAACACCTTATTGGTAGGGGATTTTTTATTTGTTAAAAAATTTAGCTATGGTATCCCAACTCCTCATATTCCTTGGTTGGAAATTCCTGTTTTGCCAGATTTTAATAAAAATGGACATTTGATAAAAGCACAAGGGCCACAAAGAGGAGATATAGTTGTTTTTAGAAATCCTAGAAATGAAAAAGAACACTTTGTAAAGCGTTGTGTAGGTACAGGAGGAGATAGGATAGTTTATGCAAATAAAACACTTTATGTAAGAATGCATGAAGGTGATGATTTTATGAAAGAACATTATCCAAATGATCTTGTTACTCTTGGAGGGCAAATTTATGTAAAAGAACCTTATAAACAAAAAGGCATTCATTATGATCCAAAAAAAGATATAGAAAGTGATATTTTACGCTTTCTTAGCATAGGTGATTTTGCCATGTCTCCAACTTATATTAAAGAACTTGGAAATCATATAGGTTTTAGTGGCGGAAATGCTTATGTTTTTGATGTACCTGAAAATGAGTATTTCATGATGGGTGATAATCGTGACTATTCTTATGATAGTCGTTTTTGGGGTTCTGTTCCTTATAGGTTGATAGTAGGTAAACCTTGGTTTGTATATTTCTCTTGGGATAAAGATAAAAATGTTCGCTGGGAAAGGATAGGGCGTTTTGTTGACACCTTGGAAAATGATGAACAATATATCCATGATCATGATGATGAGGATAAATTAAGCTAATGTTTGTGAAAAACACAAACATTATATTTTTAAAAGCGTGATTTCATCACCTTTTTTTAATTCACTTGTATTTTCTTCGCTTATAAGTAAAAACTCACTTTTAATAAGTGGAAGTATCATACCAGATCCAAATTTATTTTCATTAAATGGTGTAAAAATATCTTTTTCTAAATTTCCTAAGATGAGATTATTTCTTCCACTTTTAAGCTTTAAATCCATACCCATTTTGGCGTAAAATGTTAAAGGATTATCTAGGTTTCCACTTAATAAATCAATGATTTTTTTAGCAAAAATAAAACAAGAAAGATAAGCTGCCATAGGATTTCCTGGTAAAATCAATACGAAATTTTTACCCTTTTGATAAAGCTTAGTAGGCCTTGCAGGGCGTGCTTTTAGTCCTTTAAAAAGCGGAGTAAAGCCTAATTCATCTAAAGCTTTTTCCATAAAATCAGCCTCGCCAACGCTTGCACCTCCTGAAGTGATTAAAAGATCAAAATTTGTATTTTCTAAAGCCTCTTTAGTGCTTTTAAAATTATCTTTGATAATACCTAAATAAGAAGCATTTTGAAGCATGGTTAGTAAAGGCAAAGCATTGGCATTATAAATACTTTCTTCATCGCATTCTTGCCAAGGTTCTTTAAGTTCATTTCCACTTGAAAAAATACCTATGCGAATTTTTCTTATGACTTCTATTTTATAAAGCCCTTGAGAAGCAAGCAGGGCGATATGTTTATCATTAAGTTTGGTGCCTTTTTGAAGTAAAATTTCACCTTTTTTTAATTCTTCGCCTTTATAGCGATAGGCATTGTATTGTTTAGGGGCTTTTTTAATGATGAGTTTATTTTCTTCTATATACTCATCTTCTAACATTAAGATAGTATCAGCATTTTTGGGCATTTTAGCCCCTGTCATGATTTTATAGCATTCATTTTTAGCAACTGTATAAAAATTTTTATCTCCTGCAAAAATAGTCCCTTTAATCTCCAAAGCCTCATTGATATCAGCATAATTAAAAGCATAGCCATCAAGAGCAGCATTGTCAAAACTGGGTAGATTTTTTCTAGCGTATAAATCTTTAGCTAAAATTCTATCTTTTGCTTTTTCAAGGCTAATAAGCTCACTTTCATCTAAGCATGAAATTTGATCTTCTAAGTCTTTTAAGGTTTCAAAGATATTTTTCATTCTTCAAGCCTTGTGATTTTTACACCTAAACCTTTAAATTTTTCTTCTAAATTTTCATAACCCCTATCAAGATGATAAATTCTATGGACTTTGCTTGTGCCTTTGGCTGCAAGAGCTGCTAGGATAAGGGCTGAAGAAGCACGCAAATCTGTAGCCATGACATCAGCAGCGTTAAGTTCTTTTCCACCTACTATAGTAGCAATATGACCATTGAGTTTAATATCCGCACCCATTCTTAAAAGTTCACTTACATGCATGAAACGATTTTCAAATAGTCTTTCATCGATAATACTAGTTCCATTAGCTTTTAAGGCTAATGCCATAAACTGCGCTTGCATATCGGTTGGAAAGCCTGGATATTCACTTGTCATGATTTCTACAGGTTTAATTTCTTTAGCAGGAAGTAGGGTGATACTATCTTCTGCAATCAAAGTTTCAAAACCCATTTGATGAAGTTTTGCTAAAACTGCACTAAGATGAGTGGCGTTAACTTTATCTAAAGTAATTTTAGAATTTGTAATAGCCCCTGCACAAAGATAAGTTCCTGCTTCAATTCTATCAGGTATAACGCTAAATTCTTTAAATTCTAAAAGTTCCCCATCGCTACCATAAATTTCAAGCTCATCTGTACCTATGCCTTTGATTTCAAGTCCTGCGTCTTTTAAAACTTCGCAAAGTTGAACTACTTCGGGTTCTTTTGCAACATTTAAGAGCTTGGTTTTACCTTTAGCTAAAGCTGCTGCCATGATGATGTTTTCACTACCTGTAACCGTGATTTTATCAAAAAGAATTTCATTGCCTTTTAAATTTCCACTAGCTACGACATAGCCTTGTTTAATTTGTATATTTGCACCCATTTTTTCCAAGGCTAAAAGATGTAAATCAATAGGTCTTTGTCCTATAGCGCATCCTCCAGGTAAAGATACTTCACAATGTCCAAAACGAGCAAGTAAAGGCCCTAGAGTAAGTATGGAAGCACGCATTTTACGCACAATGTCATATTTGGCTATGGTTTGATTAAGAGTGTTTGTGTTTAAAAAAGCACTATTGTTTTGAAAATTAACCTTAGCTCCTAAATTTTCTAGCAAAGATATAAGAGTTTTTATATCAGCAACATTAGGAACATTGTTGATTTTTACTTCATTTTTAGCAAGTATACTTGAAACGATCAAGGGTAGGGCAGCATTTTTTGCTCCGCTTATTGTAACATTTCCGCTTAGATGATTTGTGCCTTCGATTTCTAGATAAGTCATATTTTTCCTTGAAAAAGTTTAAAAATGCATCATTATAGCATTCTTAAACTTTTGAAAAAATATAATCAAGCTTGTTGACTTTGGAGTTCTTGAATTTGAGCTTGAATTACATCTGCTTGAGATTTTAGCACATCAATTTGTTTTTGAAATGTCGTTTTCATTTGTTCGTTAGCGTTTGTCATTTTTTGAGTAAGTTCTGCAATTTTAGCTAAAATTTCAGCTAATTTTGCTATTAAAGCCTCTAATGCGGGATTTACGCCACCTTTGCTACTTTGGATGGAATTTTGGTCTTTGTGGTTTTCTATTTTTTCTTGACTTGCTTTGATTTCATATTCTTTTTCATTTTTTGAATTTGTTTGACTTAAACTTCTTGCTTCATCTGAAATTTGAATTTTAACCACATTGTCACTATGAACATTACTTACCAAATTATTGTTTTTGTTTGTTTGTGTTTGATAATTACTAAAATTTTTTGTCAAAGTATCTATTTTCATCTTAAATCTTTTTAAATTAATTTATATTGTTATCGGTTTTTTTATTTATAAATTTATATTAATGATAATTATTTTAAGGATATTTTATTTTAGATTTTCATATTTATATTTTAAATGCAAAAAAGTTTAAAGTTTCATAAAATTTTTAAGTATTTTTTTGCCTTTTTGCGTTAAAACTGCTTCAGGGTGAAATTGCAATCCATAAATAGGATATTTTTTATGTTTAATTGCCATAATGATATTTTCTGAATTATGAGCTAAAATTTTGCATTTTTTAGGCATAGAACTGATATACAAAGAATGATATAAGCAAATTTCAATTTCTTTTTTAATACCCTTAAAAATAGGATCTTTTTTAAAATAAAGTTTAGAAATTTTACCATGCGTAGGATTTTGCATTTTAGAAACACTACCGCCAAAAATTTCAGCTATACACTGATGTCCTAAACATATACCTAAAATTTTTTTATTTTTTTTAAAATATTTGATTACTTTTAGGCTTAATTTAGATTCCTTAGGAGAATGAGGGCCAGGAGAGATAATAAGATGAGTGAAATCAAATTTTTCTAATTCTTTAGCTTTTTTAAAGGCGTCATTTTTTATCACTTTACATTCAAAACCAAGTTCTTTAAGATAATAGATGATGGTGTAACTAAAAGAATCATAATTATCTATAAATAAAATTTTCTTCATTGTAATTTTACCTTTTTTAAACCACGCACGGAATTAATACAATAAATATTTTCTGCTTCAAATAAATCTTGCTTAAATAATGTTTTTTCTTTTATCAAACCAAGATTGATTAAGAAATTTCTATATACTCCATTTAACATACCGCTTTGAATTTGTGGAGTATAAAACTGAGCGTTTTTTTCTAAGATGAGATTGGTTCTTGAGCCTTCACAAAGTTCATCTTTTTCGTTAAAAAAAGCTATGTCGTAACACAAGTTTTGATGCCATTTGTATGAGTGTTGATTATAAAAAGTACGTAAAGAGCTTTTGTGATAGAGATTGTCACTTTTTGAGTTGATTTTATCATCACTTAAAAGCAAAATATCGTTTGAATTTTGTTTTAAGGCGCTTTGTTGGAATTCGTATCTTCCGTCTTTATATAAAATCAGTTTTAAAATTCCTTCTTTATGTGGATTTTTAAAGGGTAGGGGAAAATGATAAAATAAAGAGTGTTTTTTGTGAAAAATTTTTTCATCGAGTTTAAAAAGTGTAAAATTTTGATATTCTTTATAAGAACTTTTTTGATTTAAAATATTATAAAAATCTTTAAAGAGCTTGTGAGTATTAAAATTAAATTTAAGAGCTGAATTTATAAGCCTTAATAAATGCTCTTTTAAAAATAAAATTTGAGAATTTTTAAAATACATGGTTTCAAAAAGATGAAAATCACAAGGATTTAAGATCGCGCTTTTAAGTTTTAATTCTTCAAATTCATCTTTGAAATTTGAGTCCCAAACCAAGCCACTACCCGTGCTATAAGTATAAATTTCATCTTGTTTTTCTAAGGTGCGTATGGCTACGCTAAATTTATTTTTATTTTTGTGTATTAAACCTATGGTTCCGCAGTAAATACCACGCTCTCTTTGTTCTAATTCTTTAATAAATTTAATACTTTCAAGCTTTGGAGCACCTGTAATAGAACCGCAAGGAAAGAGAGCTTTAAAAATTTGATATAAAGAAATATTTTTTTTAAGTTTTCCTTGTACGCTTGAAGTCATTTGATGTAAAGTAGGGTGGCTTTGAATTTCAAAAAGTTTGGTTTTTAAGCTTTTTTTTGTGATGATTTTTGAAAGATCATTACGCAAAAGATCACAAATCATAACATTTTCACTTAGATTTTTTGTATCATTTTGCAAGAAAATTTTATTTTCTTCATCTTTTATAGGATCTTTATCACGCTTAATTGTGCCTTTCATAGGTTTTGTAAATATTTTTCTTTTTTTGGTTTTGAAGAAAAGTTCAGGAGAGAAGGACAAAATTTCTCTTGCTCCATCTTTTATAAAAGTTTTAAATTCGGTATCTTGTCTAGAAAGCAAAAGTTTAAAAAGTTCGAAAGAATCCATTTTGCTATGAAATTTAAAATTTTGAGTGAGGTTGATTTGATAAACTCTTCCTTTGGAGATTGCCTCTTTAACCTTGATGAAATTTTCTTTGTAATTATCTTGATCTAAAAAATTTATAAATTCAGGAATAAATTTTTCTTCATCAATATATTCTTTTTGAAATTTTTTTCTTTTTTTAAAAGCAAATACCGACAAATAAGCTTTTTTGCTTGTGAAATTTTTATCTTGAAAATATCTATATAGCTCATAATCAGCAAGCATTAAAATATAAAAATCATTTTTATATTTTTCTATAAATTTAAAGCATTTTTTACTTTCTTTGTGGTTAAAGGCTTTTAAAGTGTGTTTTAAATCATGGTAAAAATATTTACCAAAAACAGCGTAGTCTTCAAGAGTCACTTAATTCCTTTGCAACCTGTGCGGCAAGTTTTAATTTATCATTATCAAAATGAGTATAAATTCTTGAGGTATTTAAACTCGCATGTCCTAAAGCTTCTTGGACTAAAACTAAATCTTTTTGCTTTTTATAAAGCAGGGTGGCAAAAGTATGACGCAACATATGAGCACCATTTTTTTGCTTGCGAATTCCTGCACGAAATAAAAGCTGTTCTACTATGCGACTGACATAAGATTGAGTCAGTGGAGTGCCTTTTTTATTGACAAAAAGTAGGGCGTCTTTACTCATATAATTAATACTTACATTTTTAAGCAAATCGTAAATAAGTTCTTTTTTTATCATTACAACGCGATATTTATTGCCTTTAGCTCTTATTCTTATGATATAAAGATCGTTTTCTTCACTAATATCACCCATTTTGATATTGATAGCTTCGCTTACCCGTATGCCTGTAAAAATGATGATTTTAATAATAAGTTTATTGCGTATGGTATTGTTTTTAAAATCTGCATTTTCAATAGCATCAAGAAATTTTTTAAGCTCCTCTTCGCTCATAAATTCGGGTAATTTTACCCCTTTAGAACCTGCTATACCTGCCCAATTTTTAAGATTGATATCGAAAATATGTGCTTTTTCATCTTCTTCGTTTTGCTTGCCTAAAAAATCAAAAAAATTAATCACAGCAATACGGTAATTTTTTTTACTTGCATCTGATAAAGCACCTGTTATACTTGCTAAAACTTCTACAATGAGTTCTTCATCAATCTGTTTTAAAGAGTAAAGCTTGTAAAAATTTAAATATTCAAATACTTTTTTTAAAGGATTAAAATAAGTATTAACTCCACTTAAACCAGCATTTCTTGCTTTTTTTGCTAGAGCGTCAAGTTCTTCAATGTTTTTTACACCTTTTGTAAGAGCAAAATTAACTTCTGCTAAAGCTTGTGGATTTTTTAATTCTTTATTGGATAGTGAGTTGAGTTTAAATTTTACATATTTTGCTAGCCAAAATAAGAATGATTTTTCAAAATTTTCTTCACAATCTAAAGGGTATTTCATAAAAACTTTTCCTAAATCTAAAATTTTAGCTTTTTAACTATAAAAGGTATTTTAGTATTAACTTAGTAAAAAAAAGCTTTTTTAGGAAAAAGTTTGTTTTTATATACAAGGCAAAAAGATTGAAATATTTTTATTAAATAAATCTTATATCAATCATAAAAAGATATGATAAAAGGTAAAAATATGTAAAATTTATAATTTTGTATTGAAAACTATAATTTTCAAACTTTTTTATATATACCTAGATTATTCTACTTTGATATAGATTAAGCTACTATTTTTACATACTTTTATGATTTTACCTTTTGAGTGAAATAAATTTATCCACAAAATATAATGTAAAAAATTGATAATTTTATTTTGTAAATTAAAATTATATTTTACTTTTATTGAAAACTATAAAGAATATTTAAAAATTAAATTATTTTATATTATTATCAAAATATATATAAAAATGATAACTTGTGCATTCAATTTTTTAATCCCCTATTCTTGATTAATATTTTTTTGGTTAAAATTTGCTTTAGAAATTTAATACTAATGAAATAGGCAAAAGACTAATGAGAAATAATTTTGTAATTAATATTTCCAAATGGCAAGATACACGTAAACCTTGGTTGATTTTGATCATAGTTACTATAGGACTTACCTGTATAGCACATTTTTTATTTCAAGAATATCTTTTTATGGAACCTTGCGAACAATGTGTGTATATAAGATTCGATATGCTTGTTATGGCTATAGGTGGTATGGTTGCACTAATCAATCCTACAAATAATATTATAAAAATTTTTTCTTATAGCTTAGCTTTTTATGGAATTTGGCTTGGCTTGGAGCATTGTCTAACTTTAAATCATATCCATGAAGTGGTTCATTCTGAAAATCCTTTTGCAGGTGTAGATGGATGTCGTGAAATTCCTATTTATCCATTTAATTTACCTTTACATGAATGGGCTCCTAGTTGGTTTTTGCCAGCAGGAGAATGTGGGATGGATACCCCCGTAGTTCCAGAGAATGCTTATAATCATCTTAATACTTTTCAAAAATTTTTTATAGGAACTCCACCTGATTTTGAAAATGGGCTTTATAGTAATGGTTGGTATTTGATACCTAGTTTAAAGTTTATGAATATGGCAATTTCCTGTCTTATAGCATTTTTATGTTGCTTTATTGTGCTTTTTACAATGTTTATAGCCTATGTTTTAGATAAAAATAAACCTAATGCTAAAATTTTTGCATTGGCGATTGTTATTTTGGTTTTGGTACTTAAATTTATAGGCGAACCAAAAAATTCAAATCAAAATATAGCTAGTTTAAATCATTTAAATCAAGTCGTTTTAAGATGCTCTTAAAATACGCAACAAATTATTTTTGTTGCGTATTATTAAAAATTTTATTAAGCTATTTTAGGATGGCTTAAATAATTTTAAAGGATTTATCATGAGACTTAGCAAAACTCTTTGCATGGCACTTTTAATGGATTGCTCCTTTGACTGTTATTATCATGGATAATGGTTATTTGTAGCCTGTAGATAAAAAAATGGCAAAAAAATTGTTTGCGATGATGATTATAGCAAATGCCCAGGTTATGAAAATGAAAATGGTGGATTTGATTTCACTTGGACACAGTATACAGGCTGGAGAATTGATAGTAAATCAAACAAGCGTTATATCTATATAAGTGTTTTTGATAATGGTGATGCAAGAGGAGCTGAACAACCTGCATTTGCAAGTCAAAAATATTCTCGTGCTGTAATTTATAAAATCGATCAGCAAAATAAAACCGTGGAACAAATTTGGGAATATGGTAAAAATCGTGGAAATGAATGGTTTTCTCCTGTAACTTCTTTAACTCAATATGAACCAGATAAAGATTCTATTATGGTTTATAGCGCAACAGCTGGAATGGCTTTTGATCTTAGCAAAGGTGTAAGTCTTGGGGAACCAAAACCTGAAATTGATGAATTTAACTGGGGCGCTAAGGAACCTTCGGTTCAAATTCAATTTAGCGGTTCAGGCACGGGTTATCAAGCAATGCCTTTTAGTGTTGATCAAGCATTCAATCCTAAAAAATAAAACAATAAGCCCAAAAATAAATTTGGGCTTATTTATTTTTTTTAAATAAAATTATCTTTGAAAATTTTATTTAATCAAGGATATAGTATGCGTAATTTTTTTTGCAAATTTGTTTTAGCGCTTGTATTTTGCTCAAGTTTTGCGTTAGCAAATAATAGTTTTATTACTCTTAATCCAAATTTACCCAACTCCGAAAATAGTGTAATAGAAGCATTTTCTTATAAATGTATACATTGTTATAATCATCATAAATTTGGAACCCTTGAAAAACTAAGAGAAGCTTTTCCAAATTTACATTTTAAACTCTATCCTGTAAGTTTAATGAATGGAGATTTTTCCAAAGAAATGAATGATCTTTTTGCCTTTGCTCAATACAAAGATGAGCAAAATGGTAAAGACGCGAGTTATTCTGATAGTTTATCTCATAAACTTGCTGATGTTTATTTTGTTTCTTATTTTTTAAACAAGCAAAGAAATTTTTCGAATTTAGATGAATTTTACGACATAGGTTTAAAGGCTATGAATGTAAATAAAAATGAAGTATTAAATTTTTTAAATACCCCAAAAGCTAAAGAAATTTTAAGCGAGTTTCAAAGAGCTAATGATATAGCTAAAACCTATGGCACCCCTGCTTTTGTTGTTAATGGAAAATATCAAATTAACCCAAGTGCAATCAATTCGATGCAAGATTTAGAAGATCTAGTTAAAAAATTAAGCAATATGAAATAATAAATTTTTTAAGGCAATAAAAATTGCCTTAAAATTATTTTTTGATCATATTTGTATAAGGTCCATAGCGATGTTGGGTTGTAGAAAAGCTATCATCATAAGGTCCTACATCCATATCTAAAGGCTTAACCTTTCTATCTGGAAAGTCTTTATCTCTATTTGCTTTAATAGGACGAGCTTGTGAATTCATGTAAGCTGCTACATCATAAGCATCTTCAAGACTTAAGTCAGGCGCACCTTGAGGCATATTTTCTTTAATATAAGAAGCAGCTTTGATAAGACGATACATTCCAGCTCCTGTATTATAGCTATCATTGCCCCAAAGTGGTGGATAAAGATAATACGCGCCTGCACTATCCTCATTTTTAAGCCCTAATCCATTTTCTTGATGACAAACGGCACATTTATCCATATAAATTGCTTTACCTTTTTTAGGATCAGCTGCTCTCGAGATGAAATCTATCTTCTTAAGCCCCTGCCCTTCTATCTTAGCTCCTACTGGAACTCCTTGAGATAACCATTGCATATAAGTTAGCATGGCTTTCATTTCAGGCGCATCACTAGGCATTCTTTTGCCATTCATAGAGCGTTCAAAACAGCCATTGATCCTATCTGCTAAGGTAATTACTTTATCTCCTCTGGCATTATATTGTGGAAATCTTGCCCAAATTCCTACAAAACCTGATTGATTTTGTACACTTCCACCATTAGCATGGCAACTTGAACAGGAAAGATTATTTCCCGCAAATCTTTTTTTAGGATCTTTGGCCTGTGGACCTACATATTTGCTTGTTTCATTAAGAATTTTATTTCCCAAAATAACCATTTTGCTATATTCTGAATTTTTTGGCATTTTAGTTTCATCTATGGTACCATCTTCATTTAAAGCCTTAGGTAAATTCCATTTGGCAGTAGGTAGATCAATACCTGTTGCACTCTTAGTTTTTTCCAAATTTGGATCTAAGGCTAAAGCACAACTTCCACATAACAACAAAGTTAAAACTATAGAAAATTTATTCATCATTTTTCCTCCTTAAATTTGTCTAATTCGAATTCAGTATATAACTTTGCTTCAAAAAAGTCAATAAAAGTTAATAATATTTCAATAAAAAACTTCAAATTCTTAAAACAATATTTATTTGCCTTATAATTAAAACTTTAAAATAAAAATAAAGTTTTTTTGATAAAATTGAAGTTTGCAATATTTTTAGAGGTTGGTTTAATGAAAAATTTAAGCATTCAAGAAAAAAAAGACTTAGATAACTGCGTTTTTCAAAATCTTGGAAGGCAAGATACTTTTACTTTAAGTGCGATTTTTAAAAATTTTTATTTAAAAATTAAAGCATTTGTTTATTCTAAATAATACCACTTAAAATCTTTTTTTGTGTAAGAAAGATCTTTAAAAGAAGGCGATTGGATAAATAGTTTGCACTCTTTATCCAAATTTTCTATTCCGTATATTTTCATAGCCATTCTTGAGTCATGTCTTGTAAGTTCTATTCCAACGCAAGCTTGATTGTTGATTTTATAAAGCAAAGTACCACCATCTTTTTCATCTATATTTAAAACATCCAAATTCTTATCTTTACTCATATCTTTTACGTCTTTACTAAAAGAATATCGGAGTTTATAATATATCATAATATCTTGCATGGTATTTTTCAAATTTTGTAAATTTTCATTAATCAAGTATCCATTATTTTTATAAAGTTTTAAAAAATCTTCATTAAGAAATTTTTGAAAACTTTTATCTTTAGATAATTTTTGACAAGAGTTATAGCTATTTAAAATTCTAACTTGACCAGCTTCTATTAAAAGCTCAAGGCAATCTTTATTTTCTTGTGAAAATTGTACTAATTTAACTTCTTGAATCTTAAAATCTTTGTTCGGTTTTTTTTCATAAGCAAAATCATTTAATTTTTCGTAAATATTAGCAAAACTTAAAGAATATAAACTAAAAAAAAATAAAATACACTTTTTCATTGAAAAAAATCTTTGTATTTATTTTTTAGAAATTCCACGACTTCTAAAATTTCATCAACCCCTTCTTTGTTCGAATTTTCGAGCACATTATCTATATTATCGATATAAGCTTCTATTGCATTTTCTAATTTTTCTCTTTTAACTCCAGCGTATAAAAGCATAGCTTCTAAAACTATGTTAAGTTCATATTGTAAATCTTCTAGTTCATTTTTTAAGGTTTTATTATTGTTTTGATTCATTGTTTTCCTTTTTAAGTTCTTTGCTTTTAATTAAATCAATAATTTGAGCCTTAATATGATTATAATTTGCTCCATCTTTAAATGTCGCAAAAAGTCCACCACTAGCATTTTTATGTCCACCACCACCTACTAAATTTTTAGCCATTAAACTTACATCTATTTTTCCATTTGCACGAAAACTTAAGGTTTTTCTAGAACTAACATCAATAAAAAAGTCATAATCAGGATTTTTTACTAAAAAATCATTTCCAATAACAGAAGTATTGCCTATATTTGAAGTTAAGATGCCTTTATGGCCTTCATATTCTATACTGAAATTTTCTTTTAGCTCACTTAGTTTTTCAACTACAAAATAAGAAATTAAATTAGAAAGAGTATCATCATTTTTTCTGGCAAAATAATCCTTTTTTATAAAATGAGTAGCATTATCGAGTAAAATATTCGCATTTTCTTTTCCTATAAATTTCCAAGCCTTATCAAGCAAGAAAAACATATAATCAATTTGCGATTCTTTAAACATCACGCGATTTATTTCTTTTGCATTGGCAATCAAGCCTAAAAAAACCTTTCCAAGTTCAAAATTTTCATCCTCGCTTAGCCAAATATCAACAGCATTAACTACATCAACAAATTTTGAAAGTTTTAAAACTGGGGTGCAGATTTTAGAGAAAAAATCATAAACGATTTTAGTTGCACATCTTTTAGAATCAAGTAAATACCAAGAATATTTTTGAGCACATTCTTCGCCACTCTGATGATGATCAAGAAGAAAAATTTTAATATTTTTCTCTTTACAAATTTTATCAAATTCTTCGCATTGATTTAAATTTAAATTTAAATCTGTTATTAGAATAATAGCTTTTCCGAAATTTTCATCTTTTTCTATATCGCCTATAATAGAGTTAAAATTTTCATTAATTTCTTTACCATAATTAGAATTATAAAATTTCACATTTTTAAAATAAAAATTTACTACAAATTGACAAGCATAACCATCAAGATCTGTGTGTGAAAGATGATAAATTTTCATTATATTCCTTAAAGTTCTATCCTAATAATACCCTCGGTATTAAAATTTGTATTTTCTGCAATTTCTGCAAAACTTAACACTACTATATTAATGCTAAAATTATAACAAATATCAGCAATAAATTTTCTAAGTTGCGGTTCAACGCAAAGTATAAAAGGCTTGATACGACCATTTGCTACTGCGGCAACTTCAGCCCTTAGAGTATCTACTAAAGTGCCTGTTTGAGCTACGCTTAAAGGCAAGTGATAACTTCCATCTCTAAATTGTACATTTTCCATTAACACTGCAGAGCTAGCAGAGTCTAAGATAAAAATATCCAAATTTCCTTTATCATCTAAATACATATTTGTAATCATCCTAGCTAAAGACGCTCTTACATGTTCAATAATCATATCAAAACTCTTGCTTACTTCTGCTATATCGCTTACAGATTCTAAAATAGTAAGCATATCTTTAATTGGTATATGATGCTTAAGCAAGTCTTTGAGAATTTTTTGAATAAGACTTACAGGTGCAACACCTAAAGCGCCTTCTACGATGATTGGGTAATCATTTTTAACCTTATCAAGAAGATTTTGCACCTCTTGGCGTGTAAGAAGTTCGCTTGCGTGTGCTTTGATAAGTTCGCTCATATGTGTTGAAATAACACTTGCAGGATCTATTACTATATAGCCATTTAATGTTGCTTCATCTTTTAAATTCGCATCAATCCAAAGTGCATCAGAGTTAAAAGCGGGTTCTTTTGTAGCAATCCCTTCTATCTCTTCCGTGATAAAACCACTATCCATGGCTAAATATTTATCCGGATAAATTTCAGCACTTGCTATAGACACGCCCTTGAGTTTAAAACTATACTCATTTGGTTTAAGTCTTAAATTATCTCTTATTCTTATTTTTGGCATTAAAAATCCTAAACTTTCAGCAATGCTTCTTCTCATTGAGCGAATTCTTTCTGTAAGTTCGTTTTCAGCAAGCTTAATAAGTCCGTATCCAAGTTCAAGTTCTAAAATTTCAACTTTGAGTATGTCGTTAATCTTGTGCTCTTCTTCTTTGAGAATTTCTTCTTCGCTTTTCTTAGCAGGCGCTGCCGTTGTCCCACCTGCTCCACTTTGAGATGCAGCTGCAGCACTTGGTTTGCTTTTTTTAACTGTGGTTATATCAATTTTACCTTCCTTAACCTGCTTGGTAAGATAGCCAAGACTTAAAAAAACTAAAGCCATAAAGCCCAAGGATAAAGTTGGCAAACCAGGCACTAACGCAAAGATAAAAAGTACAAAACCTACTATTAAAAGCGTGCGATATTCACTTAAAAGTTGAGTTAAAGTTCCTTCTGCAAAATTTTCCTCATCTTTGCTTGCACGAGTGATAATTATAGCGGTTGCAGTAGAAGTAATAAGCCCTGGAATTTGCGATACAAGTCCATCACCTATGGTTAAAATAGTATAGGTAGATGCAGCATCACTTAAAGCCATATCGTGCTGAAAAGATCCTATTAAAAAACCACCTATGATATTTATAATAGTTATGATAATTCCTGCAACAGCATCTCCTTTGATAAATTTAGAAGAACCATCCATTGCACCATAGAAGTTTGCCTCAGCAATAACTTCTTGACGTCTTGCTCTAGCGGTTTGTTCATCGATAAGTCCCGCATTTAAATCCGCGTCAATAGCCATTTGTTTACCCGGCATTGCATCAAGTGTAAATCTTGCTTGTACTTCAGAAACCCTTGTACTACCTTTTGTTACAACCATGAAATTAATTAATACTAAGATACAAAATACAATCACACCAATGACCATATTTCCACCAACAACAAATTCTCCAAATGCTGCTATAATCTCACTCACAGCTTCAGGGCCGTTTTGCCCTTCGCTTAAAATCATCCTTGTAGTAGCTATATTTAAAGAAAGTCTAAATAAAGTAATAATCAAGATTAAAGTTGGAAAAGTTGTTAAATCTGTCGGTTTAGGTATATAAATAGAAATTAAAATAATTAATACTGATAAAGCTATACTTAAAGCTAAGAAAAAGTCCAAAATAGGACTTGGTAAAGGAACTATGATAATAGCTAAAATACAAACTAAAAAACCAACAATAGTTAAGCTTTTAGCTTTTAAAACAGGAGCAATTAAAGGCCCCAAAAAAGGAAAAACTAAATCGACTATTTTATTTTTTGCCATTATTTTTCATAATATCTTCTAAAGTAATAGAATCTAAAAATTCATCTACTTTATTTTGTAAATTTACTAACATAGGCATTAAGGTGCAATTTTTTTCTTTATTATTTGGACAAGTACCACCACTGCATTCAAATACACTGATATCCTTTTTTTCAGCACTATTAACAATTTCTTTTATAGTATATTGATTTGGTTCTTTGATTAAAACAAAACCACCTTTTGCCCCTTTAAAGGATTTTAACAAACCATCTTTAGCTAAAGTTTGTAAAATTTTAGCTAAAAAACTTTTGGGAATATCAAGCTCTAAAGCTAAAGAATCTACATCTTGAGGTGTTTCTTTTTGAGAAATATAAATTAAAGAAAGTAAAGCGTATTCGCTAGCTTTGGTAAATAGCACAGATTCTCCTTATTATAACTATAGAAATAGCTGTAATTATAATAAATAATTCTTAGAAAAAGACTTAAATTTTGACAAAACCTTCTAAAAAGGATAAATTCAGTTTATTTTTTGCTTTTTAAGATAAAATTACAGTTCTTTAATTTTATTATTTTACCAATCAGGAGGTCTATCATGGCTTTGGATTCGGCCAAAAAAGCAGAAATAGTTGCGAAATTCGCTAAAAAACCAGGTGATACTGGTTCAACAGAAGTTCAAGTAGCTCTTTTAACTGCAAGAATTGCAGAACTTACAGAACATTTAAAAATCTACAAAAAAGACTTTTCATCAAGACTAGGACTTCTAAAACTTGTAGGTCAAAGAAAAAGACTTTTATCTTATCTTAAAAGAAAAGATTATAATTCTTATAGTAAGTTAATTACCGAATTAAATCTTAGAGATAAATAATTTTTAAGCCCTTTTTACTGGGCTTTTGCTTTTTAAATTTCTTCTTTTGTAATCAGTTTTATATATCAAAAATACAAGAAAAATCTTACAAGATTTCCCTTTGTCCTTTGGCATCAGGTTCGCTTAAAATCCCGTTTTGCGTAAGTTGTTCAATAATATTTGCAGAGCGGTTATAGCCGATTTTTAAACGGCGTTGTAGATAAGAAATGCTTGTTTTTCCATCTTCTAAGATTACTCTTTTAGCTTCTTCATAAAGCTCATCTACTTCCCCATCAAAGCTTTCATTTGTTGTAACACCCATGCTTTGTTGATCTTTTAAAAAGCTTTCATCATATTCTACACTTTGTTGATCCTTTAGAAAATCCACGATTTTTTCTATTTCAAATTCGCTTGCAAAAGGCGCATGCAAACGCACTATAGAGCTTGTTCCAGGAGGAGTAAATAAACAATCCCCTCTTCCAAGTAAACTCTCGGCACCCATAGCATCTAAAATAACTTTAGAGTCAATTTTTTGCCCTACTTTATAAGAAATTCTACTTGGTAAATTCGCTTTGATCAGTCCTGTTACAACATCAACAGAAGGTCGTTGTGTAGCTACAATCAAGTGAATTCCACTTGCTCTTGCCATTTGTGCAAGTCTTCCTATGTAAAATTCTACATCTTTACCTGCAGTCATCATCAAATCGGCAAGTTCATCAATAATTACTACAATAAAAGGGAGCTCTTCGTTACCTAATTCTTTCATTTTTTCATTGTAATTTTCTATATTTTTGGTTTTTGCATCTGCCATTAAACGATAGCGTCTTTCCATTTCAGCTACCATATTTGAAAGCGCATTGACCGCTTTTTTTGGATCTGTGATAACAGGAGTTAAAAGATGAGGAATATCATTATAAATGCTAAATTCAAGCATCTTAGGATCTATCATCATCAAACGCAAGGTTTTAGGAGAGTTACGATACAAAAGACTTAAAAGCATAGAATTTATCCCCACACTTTTACCGCTACCTGTAGTTCCTGCGATGAGTAAATGCGGAAGTTTTTTAAGATCGGTTACAAAAGCATTGCCTACTATATCTTTGCCCAAAGCTATAGTTAAAGGACTTTTAGCATTTTTAAAAACTTCGCTTTGTAAAATTTCTCTTAGATAAATAGTTTGAATTTCATCATTTGGGACTTCTATGCCTACAACATCTTTTCCTGGTATTGGAGCTTGAATACGGATTGATTTTGCCATTAAAGCCATAGTTAAATCATCTTGTAAATTTAAAATACGACTTACTTTCACATCTGCGCTAGGACGAAATTCAAAAGTAGTTACCACAGGACCAACATAAGTGCTTATAACATCGCCACCTATTTTAAAACGACGCAACTTTTCAAGAAGATTATAAATTTTTTTATCTATTTCACTTTCATTGATTTCTTGTCTATGCTCTTTTGGATTAGCTAAAAAATCTAATGGTGGCAAGGTGAAATCTTTTGGTTTTTCTACTTCGCCCTGCTCTATTTCACGCAATAAAGCTTGGTTAATAGCAATTTCTTTGGCTAAAACTGCTTTTTGAAGTTTAATTTCTTGTTCATTTGTTTTTTTATTATCGAGTTTAATTTCTGTATTTTGGATAAAATCGAGTGTATTTTTTTCTTCTATAACTATTTCATTTATATTTTTTATAGGAGTAGGTTCTATATAAGGATGATTTAACTCTTCTACAATGGGAGTAAATTCAAAGATATTATCTGCTTTAACTGGATTTTTATTTTCATTTATTTTGTTTGATTCTTCTGTTTCTGTTTTGATTGTCTTTGAGTTATTAAAACTGTATTTATTCCCTTCTATAATATCGCTTGAATTTATCGCATCATATTCTTCTAATTTTTTAATTTCTTGTTTTACTTTATTTTCTAAAATTTCATTTTGATAGGCTTTGTATTCTTGTTCTAGTTTTTCTTTTTTTATCAAATTCTCTCTAAGTTCAAGCTCTTTTGTGAAAATTTTTGGTTTAACTTCCTGTTTAGAAACTGGAATTTCAATATTTTTACGCTTATAACTTGGCTCATCTAAATTTTTATTTGTATCTATTTGCTTTATATCTTCAAGTTTTTTAGGTTTTAAAAAACGTTCAGGAATCATATCTACCTCTTCTTCTGAAATAAAATTAAAATCTTCATCAAGACTAATGCTCATTTTGCTAGCCTTTTGTGCGAAATTTCGCACTTGTTGAGAATGCTCATAAACAAAACTTCTTGATTCTTTTAAGCTTTGTGTATCAATCTCTATGGTTTCATCTAAAATTTGATTTTTTAGTTTTTCAAAGTTTTCCTTAGCTGTGGTAATTGAATTTTTACTTGCATTGATATTGCAATCTTTGATTATCTGTTCTAAGTTATTGGTTTTTTCTTTTTTATTTATTTGTAAATTCTCATAAATACTATCTTGCAAAATATTTAATTTTGGAGCCATAGGTTCTGATTTACCTACATCTTCTTTCTCATTTTCTCCGCCAAATACACGCATAAGTAAAGATTTAAAAGCTTGCTCTACTTTTAATAAAAAAGTAAAATCTAATTCTATTTTTAAAATTTCTTTTGCAAATTTCGGAAACAATAAGATCAAAGAAAATAGCAAAAGTAAAAGAGCAAAAATTCCACTCCCTGTATGTCCTAAGATTATAGAAAAAAATCCATATACAATTTCTAAAATATACCCAAACTCTCTATAAAAGACAGAAAATAAAAGCAAAGTAGAAAAAAAGGCCAAAGAAAAACCAAAAAGCTCTCTACGCTTAAAATTTTCTATTTTATAATTTTTTCTATAGTAAAGATAATTTAACACAAGTAAAAAAAATGGATAATAATACCCAAATTCTCCAAATAAAAATAAATTAGCCTTGTAAACCCATTCTCCCATGCTAGGTGCTAGCATACAAAGACAAATATAAAAAATAACAAGTGTAGAGCTGGTAAAAATGGCTTCTTTTTTAATATTCTTTCCTTAAAAATAAAATCAAAGCCAAATTATACCATAAATTTTTACATATAATTTAATAAGCTAAGTTGAGAAATTGTTGTACTAGCCTTAAGAGAAGCTTGATATGCAAGTTGAACTTGCATTAAATTCATCATAGCTTCACCATAATCTACATCAATAACATTTGACTTAATGCTTTGCACATTTACGCTTAAGAAATTTACTCGAGTATTGACACCATCTATAGTATTATGATAAGCTCCCATGGTTGTATTAAGCTTGCTGATATGATCTGCTAAATGATCGAGTCTTTCTAAAGCTCCTTGCATTCCGGTATTTCTTGGATCGGCCGAATTTCCATCGGCTCTCATATTACCACTTAAAACCGCATCTATCATAGTATCTAAATCTTTTATAAGATCAACATTTGGTTCATCTATAACTAAAGCATTATTGGCACTAAAACTAAAATTTGGACCATTCTCTACTTGCGCAGTTGTGGTATAAGGTGGTTGCGGAAAATGTCCACTTTGAGAATCACTTAAAGAAATTCCTATGTTGGTTCCTGAGGATAGCTTATCGGTAACGCTAATGCGACCTTTATAATCCATGCTTACATCAACAGTAGCTTGAGAATCTTTCATGAGTTGTTGTAAACTATTATAACCATTTGCATCAACTTTTCCATTTGTAGCTGTTATGCTTTGGGTTGGAATTTTATCTGCGGCAAACATACCTATAATATCATTGATTTGACCATAAGTAATATCATTTGATCCTGTAACAACTCCACTATTTCCAGTTGCAGGATCAGTATGGGTTATAGGAAAACTTATGGTTTGACCTGGATTATTAGGATCAGGATAGCTTACAGTTGAAGTTTGTAAATTTATAGTAACATCGTAAGAATTTCCACCTTTGGAATTGACTTTTAAATTTAAAGTAGTACCATTTAGACTATTTCCTGCCATTACCTCGCTAAGTTTGGTTGAATCAGTTGCATAAGCATTACTTCCTTTAATAACTTGAGAAACATTACCATAAACAGTATTTCCATCTTTTTCAAAATAAACATTATCATAATCTGCACCATTGGCTTTGTTGCCAGCTGAATCAGTCATATTGCTTTTAATAAAATCAGTTTGAGCTAAACTAAAGGTAAACTCTTGCTCTTTTCCATCTTTTCCTGTTAACTTAATAGTAACTGGACTAGTTGGATTGGTAATATCACCATTTTTCATAGCCTCTTGCATAACAGCATTGGTAACATTATCCATGTTAAGATCATTATCCTTAACAAATTTTTCCATTGCTTTGAAACTTTCTGTTTTGTCCATTTGTGGAGTATAGGCTACGGCATGAAAGTCTAATTTATTATTGCCTTGTTTTAAATCTGTGATTTGAATTTGACCACTATTATTGATGCTTACTTCTACAACTTTATTATTAGCAGTGTTGCCATAAAGTGCGCCAATTTGCTCTAATACATCTTCTATTTTATCATCTGGTTTTACTAAAACTGCACTTTTAAAGCTTGTTCCATCTGGTTTTGTTCCTTGAACATAGAGTGTTGAAGGTGGAAAATTAAGTTTTCGGTCTTTATCTTCAAAATCTATATCCGGATCTAATTTTCCATCTTTTACATAATTTTGCCCGATAAGCTGCTTCCAAGCAGAATCTCCGTTTAAATATTCTTGTTTATCTTTATCTGTATAACGATTATCTGTAAAACTGATATTAGTAGTAATTTGTTTTTTATAGTCTCCATCTGCTTTGAAAAATAAATCCCATCCAGGTATATTATAAGGACTTTCAGTTCTAGCTCCAGTTACTACATTGATATTATTTTTATCTCCATAATAATTACCATTGGAATCAAAAGGTTTATTTGCAACTTGTGAACCTGCAAAAAGATACTGACCATTAACGCTAGTATTTGCAAGCTGAACTATACTCTCTTTTATTCGTTCTAATTCTTTTGCTATAGCCTCCCTTGAAGTTTGAGAGTTCCCATCACTTGCAGCTTGAGTTACTTTAACTTTAAAATCTTCAAGAAGTTTTACCATATCTTGCAAAGCTTTCATGCTGTTTTGAGTCATTTCTTTTGCACTGTTTGTTGCTTGTTTTACTTGTTCTAATGTTTTAATTTCATATTCAAGACGCGTATTATCTATATAAATGCTTGCATCTTCATATGAATTTTGTATTTTTAAACCTGAAGCAAGTTGTTGAGATATCTGATATAAAGCACTTTGACCGCCCATAGAATTATTCACACTATTTGTGAAGTTAAGTTTATTTGTAATTCTCATTTTTTTCCTCTAAAGTATTAAAGTTAAAATCTTTTCAAACATTGCTAATAAACAAAAGCAACAACTGTTCCAAAAATTTAAATTACATAATTTTATATCGTCTTTTTGAAAATACTTTTTATTTTTAAAGTATTTTTTAGTCTAAAAAAGTATAATTTTAGCTTTAAATCTTAAAAATGAGCCCGAGTGGTGAAACTGGTAGACGCGCCAGACTCAAAATCTGGTAAGGGCAACCTTGTGTCGGTTCGAGTCCGACCTCGGGCACCATTATTTCTTTTCTGAAATTATCCCAAGCAATCTTAAGTAATCTAAAATTATCAATTAAGATATGATAAAATCATACTTTAAATAATCTCAAATTATCTTAAATAATCTTAAATTATCAGGATTGACAATTTTTAAAGTATATGTTATAGTGTATGTTAAATTTTAAAATTCAAAAATAACATATACTTTTTAACATAGGAATATTATAAAATGGTTATTGTCAACGATAAACAGCTTAAAAATTTAATCGTAGAAAAAAGAACATACATTAAAGATGTGTACACCAAAAATCTCTATATCGAAGCAAAAGGTTCTTTAAATTAGATATAGGTTAAATAAAAAAATACAAAGCATTAAAATAGGAAAATATCCAACAACTACATTGTCAAGTGCAAGAGAAAAAGCAAATATTTTTAATAATATGTTAGCTGAAAAAATTGATCCCAAAGAACAAATTCAAAAAGAAGATATACAAAAATCAAAAACCCTAAAAGAAGTTTTTAATGAATGGAGTCAAGTTTTTTATAAAAATAATACTTCTTATAATTTATCGAAGAGATTAAAAACTCATATTATTTCTAAATACGAAGACAAACATATTAATGAACTTACCAAAAATGATATACTTCTTGTTCTTGATAAGCTTTATGTAGAAGGTAAACTCGAAACTATAAAAAGAGTCTTCTTGGGTTTAAAAAAAATGTTAATGTATGCCATAAATAAAGAATATATAGAAAATAGCAATATTTTAATTTTAGACATGAAAGCTCTTTACGGCTCGCCTAAAAAACAAAATCTTAGAGCTATCACAAAAGAAGAAAGATTTAAAGAGTTACTATTAGCAATAGAAAATTATAATGGAAATATATTCACAAAAGTAGCCTTGCAAATCAGCCCATATTTGTTTTTGCGAAGCGCTAATATCAGAAATTTAGAATGGAGTGAAATAGATTTCAAAAATTTAAAGATAATTATACCTGCAAATAAAATGAAAAGGGGAGAAGATTTTATTGTACCACTAAGTGAAAGCGTGATCAAGTTGTTTGAATTTATCAAACCTTTTTCATTCCACAATTCAAAATATGTTTTTCCAAGTGATATAAGCAAATCCAAAACTATGAGTGAAAACACATTAAATCAAGCCATCAAAAGATTAGGCTTTGGGGATGAAATGGTTTTTCATGGTTTTAGAACAACAGCTTCAACCTTGCTCTATGAATTTAAAAATTTGCATGGGCAAGATAGCGAAGTTATAGAGTTATGCTTAGATCATCGAGAAAGAAATAATGTTAAAGCTACTTATAATAGAAGCTTAAGACTAAATGATAGAAAACTCTTAATGCAATATTGGAGTGATTATATCGACAAATTAAAAGGAATAATATGAAAAACAAATATTTAAAAGAAGCATTCACTCGGGGGGGGGGGGTTGAGTTTTTTGAAAATAAAGAAAATAGAGAAAAACTCATAAAAACCCTAATA
>NZ_RYYJ01000120.1:0-230 GCF_004379015.1 Campylobacter sp. US50a
GCTAAAATACTATCTTCAAGTTTATCTCTTAAACGGCGAATATGTGAGTCTTCAAATTCAAGCATAGTGTTCGCAATACGCAAAGCTTCTGCCATAGCAACTATATAAGGCACATTTAATGTACCACTTCTTCTACCTCCCATATGCTCTCCGCCATGCAAAAGAGGGGTGAGCTTAAGACCTTTTTTGATAAAAAGTCCGCCTACGCCTTTTGGCCCATGGAATTTATG
>NZ_RYYJ01000121.1:0-226 GCF_004379015.1 Campylobacter sp. US50a
AATTAATTTTTCTAAAATTGAGTATTTGCATAGACTTCAAGAAGAAGTCTATGTGTTTAAAATTGTTCTAATAAAAGTTTAGGTTCTCCGCCAAGTATTTTGATGAAATTTGCAATTCTTGATTGTATCATTTCTACGGAATACATACCTCCTAAACCGCCTAAAGCATAAAATAATTCTTCGAAAATGTCTTCTTTGTTAAATTCAAGTTCTTCTATATCAATAA
>NZ_RYYJ01000122.1:0-225 GCF_004379015.1 Campylobacter sp. US50a
TAAGAAGCTAACGCTAAAAGAAAAAGACTTAGTAGATGAAATAGTCTATCGCTTATCTAACAATGAAACTCTTGAAAGAAAATACAAAGATCATAAACTAAAAGGTGAATTTAAAGAGCTTAGAGAGTGTCATGTAAAACCTGATTTGCTCTTAATTTATCAAAAACAAGATGATAAACTTATTTTAACATGTATTAATATAGGTTCTCATAGCGAGTTGTTTTA
>NZ_RYYJ01000123.1:0-223 GCF_004379015.1 Campylobacter sp. US50a
CAAATGAAAACTTTATTATTAAAAGGTTTTAAAGATGCCAAAGATGATAAAGTGTATCAAAAAGAACAGCTTGAACTTGCAGAAGCAGGAATTAATGATGGCTTAGAGGAGGATTAATTATATAATTAACCATATATTTATATTAGTTTTTTTAAAAAACCGTTTTTACTATTCTTTAATCTTTTATATTGTATTTTGATTGTCTTATTTATGTAATTTTATA
>NZ_RYYJ01000124.1:0-221 GCF_004379015.1 Campylobacter sp. US50a
AAAGAGCGATTACCTGAAATTGTGAAAAAACTAAATGATAGGTTCATAGGACACATTATTAATGGTGAATTGAAAATCATCAAAGATAATTATAATCTTCAAAAGATGATTATTCCTGCAGCTTATAAGCAAAGGGTAGTTTTGTACATTCCTTTGAAACTTCAAGAAGAATCAGTTGATACGATAGTTGTAGTTGAAAAAGAGGAAGTTAAAAACGAACA
>NZ_RYYJ01000125.1:0-217 GCF_004379015.1 Campylobacter sp. US50a
GGATATTTGAAATAATCAAATAATTTTTACTCATTTTAGTTGTATTTAAATCTATTTGTGCATCTTGATTTTTTTGTGCGAAAAATTCAGCTAGTTTACTTGAGTTAAACTTTCACTAAGTCCTGCATTGTATTTATTGTGGATATTTGAAATAATCAAATAATTTTTACTCATTTTAGTTGTATTTAAATCTATTTGTGCATCTTGATTTTTTTGT
>NZ_RYYJ01000126.1:0-215 GCF_004379015.1 Campylobacter sp. US50a
AACAAGACTTCAAATCGTGATCAAATTCAAAACAAAGTTGAAGAGAAACCTTTGTTGTTTCAATTTGCCTATTTTCCAAATTTTCTAAATACACTCCAAGAGCTTTCTAATATAGCTCAAAAAGAATTTTGGGGAAACGGAAATAATATTTTATTTTCTTATCTATTTAAATATTTTGAGTTCATTTACGAAAATAAAAGCTATCCTGATATTAT
>NZ_RYYJ01000127.1:0-203 GCF_004379015.1 Campylobacter sp. US50a
CTTGAATATTTTAAAGAAAATATCCAAGATAGTGATTACATAATGCAAACTAGCACAGGAAAACATTTAAATAGAAGTAATGCTTTTTTGATTGTAAATAATATTTACGCTAAAGCTTTGATCAGCAAAAAAGGACTTCATTTGCTTAGACACACTTTAGCCATGAGATTAACAGCCAAAGGAACAAACCTTGTGGTCATACA
>NZ_RYYJ01000128.1:0-201 GCF_004379015.1 Campylobacter sp. US50a
ATTACACTTTTTAGTATATTTTTTTCAACAATAAAAATTAAATTAATATTAAAAACCCTATAAAATAGTATTTTAAATAAACTCTTTTTTGTAGTTAAGTTGTAATAAAGTTGCACTCAAGTTGTAGTAAAAATAACATTAACTACATATTAACTACACTTTTACTTCAAAAAACATGCAAATTTTCACATTTTTGTAGTT
>NZ_RYYJ01000012.1:0-46082 GCF_004379015.1 Campylobacter sp. US50a
TTAAAAAAGCATTAGCAAAACTTATTTTAGAATTTTCTTTACTTTCTTTATTAGCTTTTGCTTGTGAAAGTATAGAACCATAGTTTGAGTTATCATTGATGCTAAAGATACTCATATTAATTCCTTAATTTAGATTTTTCTGCCTTCAACCTAAATATATTAAAATAATATAAGCAAGATCTGTTCCGTTTTGGGGTGAAAAGAAAATATTTATCACACCAAAGGTAAGGTAAAATAAAAATTCTTAGGATCGCTTTGAAAACTTAACTCTCCCTTATGAGCGTTTATAATTTCTTTAGAAAGAGACAAGCCAAGCCCATTGCCTTTAAGTTTTGTTGTTTTAAAAGCTTCAAAAACCAATTTCTCATCTTTTATTTCACAACCATTATCATACACTCTGATGCATATTTTTTCATTATCACAACTTGCTAAAATTTTAATCATAGGCTTTTCACATTCGCTTTCTTCTATCGCATCAATAGCATTATAAATCAAATTTTGCAAAACCAAACCAAGAAGAGCTTTATCAGCACAAATCTGCTTATCCAAAAAAGATATTTCAAAGTCTATTTGAGAAGTGAAATTATAAGAATTAATGGCGCTTTCACACTCTTCTTTTAACTCTAAAAGATTAAAATTTAAAGCATTGATGTGCACACCCTTAGTAAAAAGTAAAGTTGAATTTACGATACGCTCTACTCTGGCAATAGCCTTTTGGATTTCAAGAACTATATGCTTATTTTTAAGCTCACTACGAGCAAAAAGGGTTGAAGCAAGTAAAGATATAGATCCAATAGGATTTCTTATCTCATGTGCCAAATGAGCCGCTACACTACCCATGCTTGCAAGCCTTTCATTGCGTTTTTCATCGCTAATATCTGTAGCTGAAACTATAGTTTTTTCATTATGTGCTATGATTTTTACCGCATAAAACCTACCTTCAAATTCAAGCTCATCGCGAATTTTTTCAAGACTAATGATACTAAGTAATTTTGGATTTTTCAAGGCTTCTTGATTTTGTAAAATAATATTTTTTTCTTTATCTAAAATCCAAAGCGCACTAGGCAATACCTCTATAATCTCATCAACCATTGCACGTAAGGAATTATAGTTTTCATTTAAAGTTTTGTATTCATTTTCTATTACATAAGTTTGTTCTATAAGACTTTCTAAGCCTTTTTGTAGGGTTTCTTTTTCATTTGAGTCTAAACTTTTTAAAATACTTTCATTCATTTATCATTCCTCTAATAAAATCTTAAAATCATTCAAATCAAATAAAAGCAAATTCTGTTCGCATATTTTATCAAATTCCTTGCTAAAACCATTTTTTGAGATTATAATGTAATAATTTGGAGCCAAATTTAAAGACTTTGCTTTTGATTTTAAAAGATTTAAAATATTTTTACAAATTTTTTTATTTTTAAATTTAACCTCTCCGACAAAACACAAATTTTCATCTTGATAATAAAGATCAAGTTCTAAATTCTTATCCCAGTAACTTTGCACTCCATTGATATTGAATTTTTTCTCAAGCAATTCTCTAGAAAGTTGTTCAAAACAAAAACTTTGATAAAGTTCAAATTTTTCTTTAATGCATTCTAAAACTTCTTTATAACGATTTTGCAAAATAAGCTTTTCATTGGGCTTTAAAAAATAAAAAAAGAAACGAGTAAAATGGTTGCTAAATATAATCTTATCTTGGACAACATAAGATCTTAGTTCTTTTTTGATTTTTTGTCTTTTATCTTTTATTTTTTTAGCTTCCTTACTATACTCAAGTTTTATTATACCTGTTTCTAAAAGATATTTAAGTGTAGATAAAGCTTTAAAATGCTGAATTTTTCTATTGATAGAAAAACGCTTGCGATTGTTTTTAGCTAGTAAAGTAAGAGCGTAAGAACTTGTTTCATCCAAGGCAAAATAACTTTTAATTTTTAGATAATCATCAAGCAAAATTCGCTCTATATTTGCAAATACATCATCTTCAAAATTTAAAATGTTTAATTTTTCAAAACCTTCAAACACACTATAAAAATCAAAAAGCTTGCTTAAAGACAAATTCTTATGCAAATCTACAAAGTTCTTAAATTTTATATTTTTCCTTTTATAAAGCATTTTTATAGTATAATTTTAGCAAATTTTTATAAGGATTGTATTTGCAAATTTCAGATTTAAAAAAAGAATTGATCTTAAAAAAAGGTATTTTGCATTTTGACTTCACAGCAAGTGCTTTAGCTCTAAAATGTGTAGAAAAAGAAATTTCAAAAATTCTCCCAACCTATGCAAATACACATTCTGATAGCTCTTTGAATTCTTTTAAAACTCAACAAACTTACGAACAAGCAAGAAAAGATATAAAAAAAAGTTTATCATTAGATGAAAATTTTGCCCTTATAGCTTGCGGAACAGGATCAAGCAGTGCTATTAAAAAATTTCAAGAATTGATCGGCATTTACATTCCCCCTCTTGTAAAAGAAAGATATTTTACGCAAATTGATAAAAATACTTTACCTTTAGTTATCGTAGGGCCTTATGAGCATCATTCTAATGAACTTTCATTTCGAGAAGGCTTGTGCGAATGTATTAGAATTCCCTTGGATAAAAATGGGGAAATTGATTTTGATTTTCTAGAAAAAACTTTACAAAAAAACAAAAAAAGAAAAATAATCGCTAGCTTTTCTTTAGCTTCAAATGTTACTGGGATACTAAGTGATTACAAACGCATTTCTGAAATGGTTCGTAAATTTAAAGGGATAGTTGCTTTTGATGCATCTAGTTTCATTCCCTATAAAAACATATCTTGTCAATACTATGATGCGTTGTTTATAAGTTCTCATAAATTAATCGGTGGTATTGGTGGTTCTGGACTTTTAGCCATCAAAAAAGATCTTTGCGGAAACAAGCCTAGCTTTGCAGCAGGTGGAACTGTGGGCTATGTTTCTCGCACTTCACAATGCTACCTTTGTAATGAAGAAGCTTTAGAAGAAGGAGGAACACCTGGAATTTTACAACTCATTCGTGCTAGCTTAGCTTTTAAAATCAAAGATTCTATAGGGGTTAAAAATATAGAAAAAAAAGAAGAAATTTTAAAAGATTATTTTTTTGAAAAACTAAAAACTATACCTAATTTAATTTTATACGCAAAGAATTTAAAAACCCGATTACCTATTTTTGCTTTCAATATCAAAGGAATTTCTCCTTTTGATATCGCTTACGAACTTAGTAAAAAATACCACATAGAAACACGCGCTGGATGTGCTTGTGCTGGGCCTTATGGTCATGATTTGCTAGGCTTAAAAGACAATCAAAAACTTAAAACAAAACCAGGTTGGTTAAGAATAAGCTTGCATTATACGCATGAAAAAGAGGATATTGATTATTTTTTTAATGCTTTAAATAAAACTATAGTAAAATTATCGCATTAAAATATTATAGTTTTATTATTATGTATAAAAATTCTATCTTCAAAAGCCAAATCAAGTGCTTTTGAAAGAACATCTTTTTCTATATTTCTACCTGCTTGCTGCATATCTTGCCAAGTAAATTCATGGTTTACAGGTAAAACAGCTTGAGTGATAATAGGACCTTCATCAAGATTATTATTTACAAAATGTGCCGTAGCTCCAATTATTTTAACCCCTCTTTCAAAGGCTTGTTTATAAGGATTTGCTCCTATAAATGCAGGTAAGAAAGAATGGTGAATATTTATAATCTTACCTTCAAAATGCCTAACAAAATCAGGAGATAAAATTCTCATATATTTTGCCAAAACCAAATAATCAAATTTATATTGTTCAAGACATTTTAAAATCTGATTTTCTTGCTCTTTTCGATCTAAATTTTCAGCACTGATAAAATGATAAGGAATTTCAAATTTCTCAACTAAATCCTTTAAAGAGTTGTGATTTGAAATCACAGCTTTGATATTTGCTTCAAGTTCGTTACTATAATGCTTTATTAGCAAATCTCCCAAACAATGACTTTCTTTAGTAGCAAAAACAACAATATCTTTTTTTCTCTTCTCGCAAAGCTCTATCAAGGCTTCTTGTCCAAGCATAGCCTCAAGCGTTCCTATAAAAGCTTCTTTATCAAATTCACCTTCTAAAAGAGCACGAAAAAAAAACATTCCTTCGCCTACAAATTCATCGTTTTTTACTATATTGATATGATATTTAAAAATAACATCAGAAATTCTATAGATTAAACCTTTTTGATCTTTGGTACAAATTTTTAATACAGAAATCATTTAGCTAAACCTTTTATATATTCTTTTAATTCATTCTCTCTTGCTTCTTGAAGCTTTAAACCAAGAATTTTACCACAAAATCCAGCATTTATGAAATCTTTTGCTAAAATTTTACTTTCAAACTTATTCTCATAAAGCCCTAATCTTTTAGCTTGTTCAATACGCTTTTTACTCCAAAGTCCAAGCCATTCCTTCAAAGGCATTTCAAAAGCAATTTTTGCTAGTTCAAAATCACTTATATCATCAAGATAAAAAGCTTGATTTGCGTATTTTAGGTATTCTTTTTTAAGTTTAGTTCTTTTAAAAAATATATCTTTTTCTAAATTAAAAAAATTCAAATACAAATACAAGAATAAAGCATCACTTTTTACAAATTCTCTACTTTGTCTGAGTAAATTTTGAAATTCCAAACTCTTAAAAACACTCTCAAAGCCAAAAATCTGTTTCTCTAAGCCAAGTTCTTGTAAATATCTATAGCCGACATCAAGTCTAGGGCTTTTAAAGAATTTATAAAGCTCTGCATTGATCCTATCTTTGCTAAGATCAGTTATATCCATACTTTGCATCAATTTCAAGCTTTCGCTAGTTATCTTAAAGTTAAACCTTGAAGCAAATACTACCGCTCTTAATACTCTTAAACTATCCTCTTGAAAGCTTTGTTTATCAATATGCCTTAAAAAGCCTACTCCTAGATCTTTTAATCCTCCGTAAAAATCTAAAAACTCATCGTTAAAAAGATTAATCATCATAGAATTTATGGTAAAATCGCGTCTTTTGGCGCCAAGTTTTTCATCATTGCAAATTTGAACTTTAAAACCTTTATGTCCATAGCTTATTTTGTTTTCGGTTCTAGCAAGAGCTAAATCATAATTTTTAAACTTATACACAAAAAAACTTTTCCCAAAGCCTTGTGCGCCCAATTTTTGCATAATCTTTTCAAAATCTTTAGGTTTTATATCATAAAGCTCTATATCATAGTCACAAATTTTTAAGCCTAAAAACAAATCCCTAACGCTGCCTCCAACCAAATACGCTCGTTTAGTATAAGGCTTTAAAAACTCAGCAATAAACTGTAAATCGGGATTATTTTTTAAGCTTATCTTCGATATTTGCAAGCAAAAACTCTAAAAAATTTATGGTCAAGTTTAATCTATTTTCAAGATCATCTTTTTTTATACTATTTAAACCTTCAAAAAGAACTAAAATTCTCTCTCTAAGATGTTTTAAAAAAATATCCTCATTAAGCGTTTGAACCTCTGTCATAACACTGGGATTTAAAATTTCACTTTGTAAAAAAGGCTCTTCTTTTTTAAACTCTTTATTTTCCTGAGTAGAAATTTCAATATTATTTTGTATTTTTTGCTCTTCTTCAAATTTTGCCATAGAAATTTTATCTTCTAAGTCTTGCGGAGTATCAAGTTCTTCGCATACAAACTCCATAGGTGGTAATTCATCTTTTATTTCAGTTTTTCTGCTTAATTCTTGTTCTTTTAAAATTTCATTTTGTCTTCTTTGCTCTTCCATCATAGAGCTAACTTCGCTAATGGTTTTTTTAGCTAAATCTTCCAAATTCATATTTTTATCAACCACCTTTTAAATTCATTAATTTCTTCATCGCTTTTCATATTAATAAAAAAATCCAACATTTGAGTGTTTAAATCTTTATGCTTGGATCTAAAACCACTAAGACGACGAACCGCATCGATAGCGTTTTGGTTATCTGGATCTTCTTTTAAGATATTTTTATAAATTTCTAAAGCTTCGTCTTTTAACCCTTGAGCCTCATAGATAGAAGCTTCAGTGACTGTATTTTTCATCACTGTTTCCTAAAATTTTTCTTTAATTCTAGCAAAAAGCTTTTTAATTTATCTTTAAGAAAATAATATGATTTTTAATGTCTATTTTGTTTTAAACAATTTTTCTATATATTCTTTTTTTTCTTTCTCTAAGCTAGAATTTAATTCTTTTTGTTCTTTTTTAACTTGCACTTTTAAATCTTGATTTTTAAAATACACATAATCAATTCCAAAAATAACACCAATTACAATAAGCAATGGGATTAAAAATACCATATACTTTACACTTTAAGAAAATTGATTAAATACACTACCATAGTAGCGAATATTCTCAGCATTTTCATTTTTTTCTATTGTTTCTATTGCACCACTATTGATTGCTTTTTGGATATCATCATTTAAATCTTGATAAGAAAAAACCATATTAATACTGATAATATTTGGCAATTTCTCAAGCATTTTATAAGAGTTTAATTCATCTTCTAAATTTTCACTTTCAATCACAACTATAATCTTTTCATTTTCACAAAGTTCTACAGAACAAAAAGGAATTTCAGATATAGCCTTTTTTAAATCATTTATATATTCTTCTTTTGCTAAAATCAAAACACTAGAAAGATTATTCATCAATACTCCTAAACATTATACTATCACCAAAGCCTGAAACGATAAAATCTTTATTGTTTAAAAAAATAATAAACTCACTCATCAAATTTTCATTATTAAAAGTTTTAACAGGCTTAAAATCACTTGTGCTAAAAACTTCACTAACTCCAGCTTCATTATCGCTATAAACAGCCAATTCTCCATTAGGACTTAAAGCGCAAGTATATATCAAAAAATCTTTTTGCAAAAAATTTTGCTCTTCATTTTTTACAACTCCTATACGCCTATCCGTTCCACAACTTAAAATAACATTATTTTTAAAATCTACTTGATAGATATTATCTTTATGCATTTTATCATAGTTTTTTAACATCTTCCAATTTTTCAAATCAAAAAGCTCCACTTCACCACTCTCAAAACCTGCAACCAGCATACTCTTATCTTCATTTAAAACTGCATCATTAAGACTAGAATGAGAAAAATTAAATTTTTTTATATTTTTTAAACTTTTATCAATCAATTCTATTTCAGAACCAATAGAAATCAAAAGATAAGTGTTTTCATTGATAAAAAATGCTTTTATTATGCTATTTTCTTCGAGCTTTTTGATTTGTAAATTTTCCTTATAAAAACTTAAATTTTTAGCACCAAAATCACCCTCGCTAAGTATTAAAAGTGTATGTTTAAAAATATCAATGTTGTAAATTTTAGCAAAATCATCACCATAATAATTTTTAATCTTTGGCAAAGATAAAAGTTCTTTTAAACTTTTATCTTTAATGTTATATTGTAAAATTTCACCTTTATCAGTGCCTATATATAAGTTTTGCTTATCTAGTTTTAAAGCTGTTATATTGGCATTTAATTTCAGCTCATAAGCATAAGATAAAACACAAAAAAGACTCAAAATAAAAAGAAATTTTTTCATTTATTTACTTTACACCCTCATTAATCACATCAATTAAATTTGAACGACTTTTTAATTGTTCATTTTTAAATTCAGGTTTAAAGCTATTTCCCACTAAAGGTTTTGCATCGCTTTGTGGAACATGACACTGAGTACAATTAAAACGACTATCGCTAATCATATCTCCTGTGGTTTTGTTGTGTCTAAAATCATAATAATGACTAGCAGGAAGTGGAGTTGCACCAGCATCTGCTGCTATAGCCTTATCATGGCAGCTTAAGCACATATTGTTATCTTTAGTTATAGGTAACAAATCTTCAATAGCATGCGGAATTAATGGTGGTGCATTTTCATAAGAACGCTCAAAACGAGTAGATTCCCCAGGCTGTAAAGTTGTGAAATTTGCCTCCACTAAATTTACTTTATTTTCATTTTCTAAACTTGCTTTTCTAAGTCCAATTTGTTCTGAACTTACCCCACTATTCATTGCGCAAGCGGCAAAAAATACCACTGCAGCACTTCCTAATAAAACCAATTTCTTCTTCATTATTTATTCCTTAAATCAAAAATATTAAAATTCAAAGCATCATCATTGCAAACTTCTATACATCTTGCACACCTTATACACTCTCCTGATTTCACGCTAGCACTTTCTTTTCCAACCATCCACAAAACCTGTTTTTCAGGACAAATACGGATACATTCATAACATTTAGTGCATTTATCACTATCATGCTTTATTTTAAGCAAAGCAAAACGAGAAATAAAAGCATAAAAAGCTCCTAGTGGACAAAAATGTGAACAAATTGCTCTAGGGCTTAAAAAAGTATCGATACAAAAAAGTATAAAGGCTACAAAAATCCAAGAACTTGTAGCAAAAATAATCCCTCTATGTATCATTCCTATATAAGAAAAACTTTCAAACACAGGCAATGAAAATACAAAAGAAAGGATTAAAATCAAGACTAATACAAAATAGCGTAAATTTTTAGGCAAAATTAAAAATTTATTATTAAGGGTTAATTTATTTCGCACAAAAGCAGCAAAATCTGTGATTAAATTAACAGGACAAACCCAAGAGCAAAAAACCCTTCCTAAAAGCAAACCATAGATAAAAAATATAATCAAAGCTCCTATTAAAGCCATTAAATCTATACTCCAGCTTGCTAAAATAATTTGCAAAACCGCAAAAGGATCGCTTAAAGGTATGGTATTAAAAAGTCTAGAAGAACTTAAATTTCCCTGTAAGATAAAATCTGTAGCTTTAAAACTAAAAAGTGCTAAAATTCCAAGCTGAACGATGCGTCTAGCAATTAAATACTTCATCACAGTTCTCCATCATTTAAATAATTGGTTGCTTTTTTAGCATTAAAATGTTTTGAAGTATCTGCATTTTTTATACGACCTTCATCTTTTTCATCCCAGCCTTTTACATAATGAGATCCTGCTTTTCCCAATACATACTCCCTTGGTAAAACACGAATGGCCGGTTTTTCAGTAATACAAGCAAGTTCACAAAGCCCACAACCTACACACACTTCATGATCCACACTAGGTAGTAAAAAAGCATGTTTGGCGGTGCGTTCATTGCGTTTAAGCTCAAGTTTTAAAGCCCTATCTATCAAAGGACAAGCTCTATAACAAGCATCGCATTGAATTCCCCAGTGTGCCACACAAGAAGCACTATCAACAATAGCAATACCCATTTTCAAGGATTCTATACCCTGCTCTAAATGCTTTTTATCTAAAGCATCAGTTGGACATTCTCTAATGCAAGGAATATCCTTGCAAAGATAACAAGGAATTTCTCTTGCCTTAAAAAAAGGCGTACCATTTTTTGGACTATCTAACAAGCTAGCAAGCTTTAAAGTATCATAAGGACAGGCTTTTACACAAAGCCCGCAACGAATACATTTGCATAAAAATCTAGCTTCATTTTCAGCCCCAGGAGGACGCAAGGCATAATTATCATCAGCTTTTAAAGCCAAATTAGCCAAAAATCCACCCCCTGTACATAAACATGCAGCCTTAAAGGCACTAACGAAAAATTCTCTTCTACCTTTCATTTAATCAAAACCCTAAATTAAGCCTTATAAATTTTTACAGCACATTTTTTAAAGTCAGTTTGTTTTGAAAGCGGACAAGTCGCATCCAAAGTAACTTTATTGATATATACATTCTCATCAAACCATGGCACATACACAAGTCCTACAGGCGGTTTGTTTCTTCCACGCATATCTACTCTTGCTTTTACTTTACCACGACGAGATTCCACCCAAACTAAATCACCTTGATTTAAGCCCAATTTCTCTCCATCTTTCTCACTCATATAGCAAAGCGCTTCAGGGACAGCACGGTAAAGCTCAGGCACACGCATAGTCATAGTTCCACTATGCCAATGCTCTAAAACCCTTCCTGTTGCAAGCCAGAATGGATACTCTTTACTTGGTCTTTCAGGTGCTTTCATAAATGGCCTAAAGAAAATTTTAGCCTTATTTTTAATACTGTGCTCTTTTTCATCTTTAGGAGCTATTAAATCCCCATTTGTAAGCATTTTGTTAAAATCACCATAAAAAGCAAAATCTGAATTTGGAGCCGCTTTTTTAGCATAATAATCAAATTTAGTATTAAATCTCCATTGTGTTTCCTTGCCATTAACCACAGGCCATCTTAAACCCCTTACTTTATGATAGGTATCAAAATCCGCTAAATCATGGCCGTGTCCTAAGCCAAATTTACGATATTCTTCCCAAAGGTATTTTTGAACGAAAAAGCCATAGCCTGTAAATTCTTTTCCATCACTGCCTTGAATTTTTCTCTCATCGCCTTTAACATCAGTATTATCAAAGCCTTTTGCGATAGCATCGTTTGGATTAAAGCTTTTTGCTTCTTTATTGGCAAATAGCACATCAAAAAGTGTATCATCTTCACTATAACCCATAGCTTTTGCCTCTTCTAAAACACTTGGTAAGGTAAGTTTATTATCCACTTTTTGCTCTTTCCAAACTTCTTTAAGCTTAAAGCGTTTTGCAAATTCTAAAATTTGCCAAGTATCACTCATGGCAGCACCTACAGGTAAGACTTGTTGTTTCCAATGTTGAGTTCTTCTTTCAGCATTACCATAAGCACCCCATTTTTCATAAATCATAGCACTTGGTAAAATAAGATCAGCTACTTTTGCTGAAATTCCAGGATAACAATCACTTACAACAATAAAATTATCCATTTCTCTTGCTGCTGCGATCCAGTGATTTGCATTTGCAGTGTTTTGCCATGGATTATTCACTTGCACCCATGCAAATTTAATTTTTCCATCTTCTAAATCTCTCATGATATTAAGATAAGGAGAACCTGGTTTTGGGTTGATAGTCTTTGCAGGAACTTTCCAAATTTTTTCAGAAATTTCTCTGTGTTTTGGATTTGCCACAACCATATCCGCAGGTAAACGATGTGAGAAAGTCCCTACTTCCCTAGCCGTTCCGCAAGCACTTGGCTGTCCTGTTAAAGAAAAGGCTCCACTACCTGGTTTAGCTTGCTTTCCTAGTAAAAAATGCACCATATAAGCTTGTTCATTTACCCAAGAACCTCTTGTATGTTGATTAAAGCCCATAGTCCAAAAACTTACGACTTTGCGATTTTTCTCTATGTAAAGATTAGCTAATTCTTGAAGTTTTTTCTTAAAATCTTCCAAAGACTCATTATCATCACCTTTGGCTACCTTTGCAGTGTATTCTAAAGTATAAGGGGCTAAACCTTTTTTAAATTCTTCAAAAGAAATTTCCCAGTTTTTATCAGCCACACCTTGATGTTTCATTTCAAATTTATCACCCGCTTTAACGCCAAGATAAGATAAAGAAGTAGCCTCTTCATCGTCTAAAGTGATTACATTTTCTTTTTCAACTGTATCTTTTTCACTTTCTTTAAATTTTGGATGATTTGGATTATTTCTCATACCATAACCAATATCAGCATAACCAGTTGCAAATACGCAGTGATCTTTGATAAATTTCGTATCCATAGCCTCTGGATGATTATAAACAATCTCTCTTGCTATGTAGTTCCAAATAGCCAAATCTGTATTTGGTTTAAAAATAATTTCAATATCAGCAATATTTGAAGTACGGTTAGAAAAAGTGCTTAGATTAACAACTTTGACCTTATCAAGATTACTTAGTTTTCTATCACTTACTCTTGACCAAAGGATTGGGTGCATTTCAGCCATATTAGCTCCCCAAGTGATGATAGTATCTGTAAGTTCTATATCATCATAACAGCCTGATGGCTCATCTACACCAAAAGTTTGCATAAAACCAACCACTGCAGAGGCCATACAATGTCTTGCATTTGGATCAATATTATTTGTTCTAAAACCCGCTTTTGCAAGTTTTAAAGCAGCATAACCTTCTTGGATAGTGTATTGCCCACTACCAAAAATCCCTATACCTGTAACGCCGAGTTCATTGTAGGCTTTTTTAAATTGTTTTTCCATTTCATCAAAGGCTCTTTGCCAAGAAACTTGTTGAAATTTGCCTTTTTTATCAAATTCGCCTTTTTCATTCATGCGAAGTAAAGGCATAACAAGACGATCTTCACCATACATGATCTTAGCATTAAAATAACCTTTGATACAATTAAGTCCGCGATTTACAGGTGCTGCAGGATCACCTTTTGTTGCTACGATTTTGCCATCTTTTCTGGCTATCATAATTCCACAGCCAGTTCCACAAAATCTACAAACAGCCTTATCCCATTTCCAATCTTCTTCTTGCGCGCCAAGCATAGAGCTTGGAACACTAAGTCCTGCAACACTAGCAGCACTTGCAATAGCGGTATTTTTAATAAAATCCCTTCTATTCATCCTTATTCCTCCAAAATAAAAAAATCATCTTATTATAAAAAATGGAGTATAAAAATCTCTTGAAATTTTAATAAAAATAATAATTTTAAAGCTCTATTTTATAGGAGTTTTATTGTCCTTTTTTATTATTCTTACACAAAATAAATATTAAAAATAATCAACTTAACAATTAAAATATAATCAACTTAAAATAATAAAAAAATGAAGATGTAAAAATTAAGCCCTAAGAATGGGCTTAATCAAAATTAATGGCAACCACAACCACCGCAGCAGTTAGAACCACCAAAAAATGCATCAAGTTTTGCAATATCTGGCATTTCTGTGATTTCATTTACAAGTTCTTTATATGCCACTTTACCCTCTTTAATCACAAATACGGCACGAGCTAAAAGCCCTTCTAAAGCACCTTCATTTATCAAAACACCATATTTTTCACCAAATTCTTTTGCCACAAAATCACTTGCAACACTTAAATTTTCAATACCTTCTGTACTGCAAAATCTTCCCATAGCAAAAGGTAAATCCATACTTACTACAATCACTTCAGCACCATTGTAACTGGCTACTTTTTTATTAAATTCTCTAGCCTCTGTAGCACAAACTGGTGTATCTAAGCTTGGAACACTTAAAATGATTTGAGTTTTACCCGCTGCACCGATTTCAATCACGCTTAAATCTTTAGCTTTAAGATTTACCTTAGGAGCATCTGCTCCAACTTCTACTGAATTTCCTTTAAGTTTTACAGGATTTCCTTTAAAATTTACTGTACTCATTTAATTTCCTTTTTTGATATTTTAAACATTATTACAATTAATGTTTTAGGAGTGATTATATCCTATAAACATTAATTATTTTTAATTTCACTGAAAATTATTTTACTTCTTTCCAAGTATATTTTTTCCACACTTTTTGAGCTTCCTTACTCTTAATAAAATCTACAAATTCTAAAGCTTTTTTATTTTCTAAACCTTTTTTTGTAGGAGCTATTTCAGCTGCACGATAAATCACTGCATTTTTATCTTTGATAAATAAAGCTTTATCATCGCCTAAAGCCTTTGCCCAATGAGACCAAATGATTAAAGCATCAATATTTGGATTGTTATTCCACTCATCTACAGCAACTTTGGAATTTTTAGCATAAATTTTTATATTTTTACGTAATTTTACCAAATTTTCTCTTTTTGCACTTTTTAAAGCCATATCTTCATAAAGTCCAACTTGTCCTGCACCATCAACCACCATAACATTTACGCCATCTTTTAAAATGTCTTCAAAATTTTTAATATTTTTTGGATTATTTGGACGCACGATAATACCTGATGAACGCACATTTAAAACGCTTAAATTTTCCAAACTTAAACTTGGAATTTTTTTAGCAAAATCATCCATCATTGAAGTATTGCCTGAAAAAATCAAATCTGCATTTTCTTTTGCTTTATCTATCCAAGCTGGAGTTGGACCTGCGGTTACAATCACCTTTTCTTTTGTTTTTTCCTCAAATTTTAAAGCAAGCTCTTTTAGCACAGAAGCAGGACCACCTGGACCATAAACTAAAATTTCAGCATTTAAAAAACTTGCTGCTACTAAACTTAAAATTAATATTTTTTTCATAAAATAAATCTTTCTTTATAATATAACTTACTTGAAAGAAAAATCTATCAATCTATAGTTAACTCTCCCTTGCAAAGCCCTGCTTCTATAAGAAAACGAGAAGGAGTAAAAGAAGTTTTTTTGTTTTTATCATATTTAGCATAGCTTAAATAAAGTATATTTTTTGCCCTAGTTACCGCAACATAAAAAAGTCTTCTTTCTTCTTCTAAGCTTCCACCCATTCCCATAAGCTTTTGATTAGGAAAGCGACCTTGCGCAAGATCAATCACAAAAACAAGATCAAATTCCAAGCCCTTACTTGCATGCACGCTAAGCAAATTAACTCCTTTGCCACTACTCATTTCGCTTGCACCTAAAGTTAGAAAATTATAATACTTGTAAATATCGCTATAATTTTTTGTAAGCTCTTTTAAAACATTGAATTTTGTTTCTATTTTTTCTAAATTTTCACTCTTTCTTAATAAATCCACCTGCCCTGCTTTATTTGTCGCTCTTTTGGTTGCAAGTTCTTCGCAAATTTCTCTATAAAAAGAATTTTCACAAATTAAATTGACTAAAGTCAAAGAATGTTTTATTTCCATAGCTTTTTTTAAAAAAAGATAGATTTTTTCCAAATTTCTAGCGCACAAATCATTGATTTTTGAAAGTCTTAAAATAGGATGTGCATCAAATTCACTCTCAAATTTAAAACGAGTTTCGCTGGCTAATTCTTCCAAATCTGCAAAAAGCCCAAGTTGATAATTTCTTTTTTGATGATTTTGCAAATTTACATTTTTATCAGGATCTAAAAAACCTTTTATTAAATTTCCATGCCCTAATTTTAAAAGTGCGTCAAAAATTTCTTTTGCTAAAACTCCACCCACACCTTTGGTATATTGAACCAAATGAATAAAAGCCATGATATCTTTAGGATTTACCACAAGCGCAAGCATGGAGCTAAAAGCTTTAACTTCCAAACTTTCAAAAAAACTTCCACTTCCCTTTCTCACACTTGCAATGCCCTGCTCCCTTAATGCTACTTCAACCCCATCAGCACTTGAGTTGTTGCGAAAAATCACGGCAATTTCTTCCAAACTTACTCCGCTTGTAAGTATCATTTTGGCTATATTTTGATACTGATCAAATAATTCTTCAAAAGTAAGCAAAGATGGGGCTTTAAACTCATCATTTCTTGTAACAATAAGTTCTTTTGGATATAATCTTTCGTTATTTAAAATCACTTTATTAGCCAAAGCTAAAATACTTCTTGATGAACGGTAGTTTTTATTTAAAGAAAAAATTTTTGCATCTTTAAAACGATCTTTAAACCCACCTATGATATTAATATCCGCTCCATTAAAAGCATAAATACTTTGATCATAATCCCCTACGCAAAACAAACTTTTACTATGAAAAGCCTCTATTAAGGAACTTTGCAAAGTGTTTGTGTCTTGATATTCATCTACTAAAATTTCATCAAATTCATATTTTTCTTCTTTTAAAAGCTCTTTTAGATTGATAAGTAAGTCATTAAAATCTACATAATTAAAACGCTTTTTTTCATTATCATATTCTTTTAAAATATCTTCATAAATTTCAGCATAAATACTTTGATCTTCGTAGTTTTGGCAAAACCAAGTATAAAAATCTTGATTGTGTGCTTTGTTTTGAAACAAAGAATAAAGATCATATAAATAACTTGATTGATAAGGTTTTATATCACTTAAATGCCTAAAAGTTCTTTTTTCATAGACACTTTTAAGTAGAGTTTTTAACTCGCTTGCTTGCTTTAAAATTATATTTTTATCCGCATTTCTAAGTAAGGTATAAGCCGTACTATGAAAAGTTCCTGCAAGTATTTTACTGGTAATATTTTTATCAAAAAATTTCCCTAAACGCCCTATCATTTCTTTACTGGCTTTATTTGTGAAAGTCAAAAGCATAATTTTTTGAGGTGTCACTCCCTTGCTTAAAAGATAAGAAATTCTTGCAACAATAGTAGAAGTTTTTCCCGTCCCTGCACTTGCAATAACAAGATTGTGTCCAAAATCAGCAGTAGCAGCAAGATATTGTTCATTATTTAATTTTGAAAGTGGCATTATTTTCCTTATAAAAGTTAAAATTATAAAAAAAAATTACTTAAAAATATAAAAATTTAAAATTACTTTATATTAGATTATAGTACAATGCTAAAATTATTTAACTTTCTGTTTTTAAGGGATAGCAAATGAATTTGAAAATTTTTTCTATTATTGTTGGCATATTAATTGCTGTTATTGTGATATTAGGTGGAACCTATTATTATCTTTTCGAATATTCAAAACCAAAGAATTACACCTTAAACACCAACACTTACACCGAGCAAAAATCGTATACCAATAACTACGATAATTCCTATTCGCCCTCGATCCAAACCAACAATAGTTCATCAGATATAAATATTAATAACAATACCATCCAAAAGCAAGAAACAAACCCATTAGATGAAAATCAAAGCTTAAGTAACAATACATTTAATACACCAATAAGTGAAAACAATCAAAGCTTAAATAATGACACCAACATAAGCAATAATATCAATACAAATGAAAATAAACAAATTTTAGATACAGATAAAGAAAAATTAAAACAAGAAAATAAACAAGCCAAAATAGAAGCTCTTAAAAAAGAAATCAGCAAACAACAAAAGATCTTAGAAAGAGAGAGAGCCGTAAAAAAAGAACTTCAATCAAACAAGTCAAACAAAAATAAATATCTAAATACCGCTAGAGAGTATCTAAGCATAGGAAAAAACAGTCGTTTAGAACCTGAACTTAGTACAGAAAATATGAAAGTTTATATTTTAGATGGAAAATTTTTAAGCCAATATAGAATCAATCTGTTAAAAGATATGCTAAGCGTTATACAAGATAATGCAAAAGATTATTATCTAAGTATTTTTGTTAAAATGCTACCAAAAGGGGAAATGAAATTAACTATCTATAACAAAGAAATTATCTTTTCAGATATGAAAAAAGCTTATAAATATATTAGCTTAGATAGATTAAGCCCATATTTAAACAATCCAAAAGAATTAAATGAACATGTAGCACGTGAAGAAATTTTAGAAAGACTTAAACTTCAAATTAAAAAAGATGGCAAAGGAAGTGATTTTTCTAAACATATCAAAAGTTTGAAAACTGGACTTAATACAGCACAATATTTCTTCCCGTTTTGTGAAATTATAGAAATTAGCTCTATTAAATAAGCTAAAACAATAAAGGCAAATAATGTATGATAAAAATTTAGAAAAAGAGTATTATCAAATTTGCGAAGAACGCGGATATTTTGAGATCGATGGCAATAAAACCATACAAGAAAAAGATAAAAATTTCTGCATTATGATGCCTCCTCCTAATGTCACTGGAGTTTTACACATAGGACATGCTTTAACCTTTACTCTACAAGACATTATGACGCGTTACAAAAGAATGGATGGCTATAAGGTTCTTTATCAACCAGGGCTTGATCACGCAGGTATTGCTACTCAAAATGTTGTAGAAAAACAACTCCTTGCTCAAGGCATTAAAAAAGAAGAACTAGGTAGAGAAAAATTTATAGAAAAAGTCTGGGAGTGGAAAGAGCAAAGCGGTGGAAAAATTTTAGACCAAATGAGAACACTAGGCATCACTCCTGCATGGAGTCGCTTGCGTTTTACTATGGATGAAGGTTTGGTTAATGCCGTAAAAAAAGCCTTTGTAGAACTTTATGATAAAAGACTTATTGTACGTGGAAACTATATGATCAATTGGTGTACTCACGATGGCGCTTTAAGTGATATAGAAGTTGAATACAAAGAAAATAAAGGAAAACTTTATCATATTAAATACTTTTTAAAAGATAGCGATGAATTTTTAGTAGTAGCCACAACGCGTCCTGAAACTTTTTTTGGCGATACTGCAGTTATGGTGCATCCTGATGATGAACGCTATACTAAATTTGTGGGCAAAGAAGTGATTTTGCCTATAAGCAAAAAAGCCATTAAAATTATAGCTGATGAACATGTAGAAAAAGAATTTGGAACAGGAGTTGTAAAAGTTACTCCCGCTCATGACATGAATGATTATGAAGTAGGACTTAGACATAATTTAGATTTTATAAGTGTTTTTGATGAAAAAGGAATTTTAAACGAGCATTGTTTAGAGTTTCAAGGTTTAGAACGCTTAGAAGCAAGAGAAAGAATCGTAGCTAAACTTGAAAGTCTTGGTTTTATAGAAAAAATAGAAGAGCATAACAATCAAATAGGATATTGTTATCGTTGTAACAATATAGTTGAACCTTATATCTCCAAACAATGGTTTGTAAAAAAAGAAATCGCCCAAGAAAGTATAGAAAAAGTTGCGCTTGGAGAAAGTAAATTTTACCCAAATCACTGGATAAATAGCTTTAATGCCTGGATGAAAGATTTAAGAGATTGGTGTATTTCAAGACAACTTTGGTGGGGACATCAAATTCCTGTGTATTATTGCGAATGCTCTCATGAATGGGCAAGCCAACATACGCCTAAAACTTGTCCGAAATGCCAAAGTCAAAATTTCAAACAAGATGAAGATGTGCTTGATACTTGGTTTTCTTCGGGGCTTTGGGCTATGAGTACTCTAGGCTGGGGAAATGAAAACTGGGGTAAAGATAAAATTTGGTCTGAAAAGGATTTAAAAGATTTTTATCCCAATTCTTTACTCATTACAGGTTTTGATATTTTATTTTTCTGGGTAGCTAGAATGATGTTTCAAAGCACTAATGCCTTACATAAACTTCCTTTTAAAGATATTTATTTACACGCTCTTGTGAAAGACGAGCAAGGTAGAAAAATGAGCAAAAGCCTTGGAAATGTTATCGACCCAAATGAAAGCATTAAAGAATATAGTGCTGATATTTTACGCTTTACTTTAGCGCTTCTTGCTATACAAGGACGCGATATTAAACTTAGTAATGATAAACTTTTACAAGTTAGAAATTTTACAAATAAAATTTATAATGCTACAAATTATCTGCTTTTAAATGAAAGTAAATTTGAAGATTTGGAAAATATCACACTTCATTCAGAATTAGCAAAATATATCTATGCCAAATTTCAAACTTGTGTTAAAGATGTAAGAGAAAATTTAGACAATTATCGCTTTAATGATGCAGCCAATACTCTATATAAATTCTTTTGGGATGATTTTTGCGATTGGGGTATAGAGCTTAGCAAAGCAGAAAAATCGAGTGTTAAAGAACTTGGTAGTATTTTCAAAGAAGCTTTAAAGCTCTTAAATCCTTTTATGCCTTTTATCAGTGAATATTTATATCATAAACTAAGCGATACAGAACTTAAAACAAGCCCTTCTATTATGATAAGCAAATATCCAAAATTTAAAGAACAAGATAAAAATATAGAAAAAATCTTTTCTTTACTTATAGAAAGCATAGTTGGTATCCGCCGTGCTAAAAGTTTAATCGATCTTGGAAATTCTAAAATAGAAAAAGCTTATATCAAATTTAACGATAGAAAAATCAAAAATGAAATCAAAGCTTATATGAATTTTATCATGATGCTCGCAAAGTGCGAGCAAATAGAATTTAGTGAAGAAAAATTACCAAAGGCAATATGTGATGTTAGCGAGAATTTAGAAATTTTCATTACGCTTGAAAATGTTGATTTAAGTGGTATTTTAACAAGACTTGAAAATCAAAAAAATAGGCTTGAAAAAGAAAGCTTCAAGCTTAACTCCATGCTTTCAAATGAAAAATTCATCGCTAACGCACCTAAAGAGGTGGTTGAGCAAAATAAAGAAGCTCTAGAAAATTTAAAAATTCAACTTGAAAAAATATCAGTTGAACTTCAAAATCTAAGAGGTTGAAAATTTGATAAAAATAAAAAATTTAAAAAAATATTATGGCAAAGAACTCGTGATAAACGATGTTTCTTTGGAGATTAAAAAGGGTGAAATTTACGCCATAGTAGGTCATAGTGGAGCTGGAAAATCCACTCTTTTAAGATGTATTAATGGACTTGAGAATTATCAAGAAGGAAGCTTAAAAGTCTTTGATCAAGAAATTAAAGATTTAAGTCAAAAAAAATCAAAAGAGCTGAGAGTGCTTAGAAAAGATATAGGGATGATTTTTCAAAATTTTGCCCTAATGGAGCGCAAAAATGTATTTGAAAATGTTGCTATGCCTTTAAGAACACACTATACTCAGTGTAAATTTCATGCCAAGCTTTTTAATAAAGAATACATGAGCGAAAAAGAAATTGCCCAAAAAGTCAATTCTTTGCTTGAAATCGTAGGACTTGATCATAAAAACAAATCCTACCCAAGAGAACTAAGTGGGGGGCAAAAACAACGCGTTGCTATTGCTAGAGCCTTAGCTTTAAACCCAAAAATTTTACTTAGCGATGAAGCTACTTCGGCTCTTGATCCAAACACTACAAAAAATATTTTAGAGCTTATATCTAAAATCAATACTGAATTTGGGATTACTGTTGTTTTAGTAACTCATGAAATGGATGTGGTAAAAGACATAGCTCAAAAAGCTTTATTGCTTGAACATGGACAAATCATAGGAAGCGGAGCAATTGATGAGCTTTTTTTAAGACCTAATGACAAAATGAAAGAATTTTTAGGAGAAAGTGATTTCTTACCTGAACACGGACTTAATATCAAACTTTACTTTCCAAAAGAAGTTGCCCAAAATAGCGTCATCACTCATATGGCAAGAACTCTAAATATAGACTTTAACATAGTTTGGGGCAAAATAGAAAAACTGAATGGAAAAGCCTTAGGAAATTTAGTTATAAATATAAATGAAAAGGATAAAGACAAGGTTCTTGATTACATAGAAAAAAGTGGAGTATTATGGGAGGTGGCATCATGAATGAAGAAAACATCTCTATCATCAGTGCTTTTTTTAGTAGAATTTCTCAATTTTTTAATGAATTTTCTTGGCAGGATATTAAAGAAGTGAGTTTAAGTTCTATTACAAGTTTCAGTGAAAATTATGAAAACATTTTAAAACCTGCGCTTAATGAAACAATTTATATGAGTTTAATGGCTGTACTATTCGGATTTTTACTGGCTATCATTCCTGGAATTTTACTTGCTATTTGGGATAAAAACGGAATTAAAGAAAATAAAATCGCTTATAGTATTTTAGATTTTATTACAAATATACTGCGTGCCTTTCCATTTTTAATTCTTATAGTTGTTCTTTTACCGCTTTCTAAAATCATAGTAGGCACAAGCATAGGCACAAATGCTGCCATAGTTCCTTTAGCTATCGGAATAGCTCCTTATTTGGCAAAGATGCTTGAAAGCGCTTTTAAAGAAATAGACAAAGGAATCATAGAAGCAGCAAAAAGTTATGGTGCTAGCAATATTCAAATTATATTCAAGGTTATCTTTAGTGAAGCTCTTCCTGCTATAATTAGCGGAATTACCCTAACTTTGATCTTTACCATTGGTTTTTCTGCTCTTGCTGGAACTGTCGGTGGTGGAGGTTTGGGAGATGTCGCTATTCGCTATGGTTATGAAAGATTTAACAAAGAAGTTATGATTCAAACTGTAGTTATTTTACTTATATTAGTTCAGTTAGTTCAAATTCTAGGTAATTTATTTTATACTTGGGCTAAAAATAGTAAAACTACATATATCATTGCCACTCTATTGATTTTACTTGGAATTAGCATAGTTATCAATATAAACAATGATGAAAATTTCTTTTGGCAAGTAATTGTTTTTATCTTATTTTTGGGAAGTTTGCTTTATAAAGGTTTCAAAAAATAAGGAGATTATATCTCCTTTTAAGATAAATATAAGTTTTTTTAAGTAAAATTTAAACAAAAAATTAAAGGAATTAAAATGATGTATCAGATGCGCTAATCTGACTATCAACAAGTTTTTATATGCTTCTTCCTGATAGTCAGAGTGAATTTATTAAGATTAAAGCAAGCACAAAATGACTAAAAAGGAAAAAAATGAAAATCAAATCTTTATTTATAGCAAGTATTTTAACATTAAGTCTTAATGCAAATGCATTAGAAACCATCACAGTTGCAGCAACTCCCGTCCCTCATGCTGAAATCCTAGAGCAAGTAAAACCTGATTTAGAAAAACAAGGCTATAAACTTGAAATCAAAGAATTTACGGATTATGTTTTACCTAATCTAGCTGTTGATAATGGAGAAGCCGATGCAAATTTTTTCCAACATACTCCTTATTTGGAAGAATTTAATAAAAACAAAGGCACCAAACTTATCAAAGTAGCTGCCATACACATAGAACCTATGGCTGTTTACTCCAAGAAATATAAAAGTCTAGATGATATTAAAGAAGGGGTTAAAATCGCCATTCCAAATGATCCAACCAATGAAAGTAGAGCTTTAGATATTATTGCAAAAAAAGGTTTGGTAAAATTTAAAGATAAGGCTTTAAAAACACCTCTTGATATTATAGACAATCCTAAAAAAATTAAATTTGTAGAATTAAAGCCCGCACAACTTCCAAGAGCTTTAGATGATGTTGATTTTGCTGTAATTAATTCCAACTACGCTCTCTCTGCAAATCTAAATCCTGCAAAAGATAGCGTATTTATCGAAGATAAAGAAAGCCCGTATGCAAACATTCTTGTTGTAAGAGTAGGACATGAAAACGATCCAAAAATCAAAGCCTTAATCCAAGCTCTACAAAGTGATAAAATCAAACAATTTATCATAGAAAAATACAACGGATCTGTTTTACCTGCTTTTTAATTTTGTCCCTTACCTAGGGACTTTTTTTTAAATACAAAGGAGTTTTTATGAATTTATTTAAAATTATTATACTCGCTTGCATTCTAAATTTATCTAGCCTGTTTGCACAAAACATTACTATAGGAGCCACTCCAAATCCTTTTGGTAGCTTACTAGAACTAATGAAAGATGATTTTAAAAACAAAGGGTATGAGCTTAAAATAGTAGAATTTTCAGACTATATTTTGCCCAATCGTGCATTAGAGGAAAAAGAACTTGATGCAAATTTATATCAACACAAACCTTTTTTAGAAGAATACAACCTAAAAAAAGGTTCAAATTTAATTGCAACAACGCCTGTACTTATAGCTCCAGTAGGAGTTTATAGTAAAAAAATCAAAAATTTAGAAAATCTTAAAGAAGGCGCTAGAGTTGCTATACCTAATGATGCCACCAATGAAAGCAGAGCTTTAGAGCTTTTAGAGAAAGCAAAATTAATAGAGCTTAACAAAAATACTCTAAAAACCCCATTGGACATAAACAAAAATCCAAAAAAACTTAAATTTATAGAACTTAAAGCCGCACAACTTCCAAGAGCTTTAGATGATGTTGATATTGCTATAATTAATTCTAATTTCGCACTTGGAGCCGGTCTGAATCCAAGTAAAGATACTATTTTTAGGGAAGATAAAAATAGCCCTTATGTAAATTATGTTGTGGTACGCTCAGAAGATAAAAATAGCGAAAAAACCAAAGTAATTGATGAAATTTTAAGAAGCGATAAATTTAAAGCCATCATTAATGAACATTATAAAGATATATTAATCCCAGCTTTTTAGGAGTATAGCATGAATATTAAAAAAATATTTTTAAGTGTTTTATTTACAATTAGCCTTAGTTTTGGAGCAGATAAAACCATAATCATAGGTGCAACACCAACGCCTTATGCTGAAATTTTAAATTTCTCCAAACCCTTATTTCAAGAAAAAGGTTGGAAGTTAATAGTTAAGGAATTTAATGACTATAATATACCTAATATCGCTTTAAATGAGAAAGATTTAGATGCAAATTTATATCAGCATAAACCTTTTTTAGATGATTTTAATACCCACAAAGGAACAAATTTAAGTTCTTTAGGTGCTATTGTTTTAGTTCCTATGGCTATATATTCTAACTCCATAAAAGATATAAAAGACATTCCTAATGGTGCTAAAATCGCTATACCTAATGATGCTACCAATGAAAGCAGAGCCCTTGATTTACTAGCTAAAGCAAATTTAATAGAATTTAAAAGTCAAAACACCCTTAAAACCCCTATTGACATAAGTAAAAATCCAAAAAAACTTAAATTTATAGAGCTTAAAGCCGCGCAACTTCCAAGAGCCCTAAATGATACTGATTTGGCTGTTATTACCACAAACTATGCTCTTGGAGCAGGTTTAAACCCTTTAAAAGATGGTATTTTTATAGAAGATAAAGATAGTTTATATGCTATTGTTTTAGCTACAAGAAAAGGTGAAGAAACAAGTCAAAAAAGTCTTGTTATTAAAGAAATTTTAACAAGCGATAAAATTAAAAATTTTATCATAGAAAAATACAAAGGCTCTGTTATCCCTACTTTTTAACTCTATACAAAGCCTTCTAAAGGCTTTGTTAAACTTATAAAAGCTAAAATACTATTTATTGCATTATAATTCTTAGGATAAAAATGAAAATTATTTTTTTAACTTTTTTTATTGTGATAAATTATATCCAAGCAGCTAGTTTAGAAGAAATCAAAACAGCACTAGCTAAAGAATTTAGAAATAATTTTCCTAAAATTATAATTTCTCAAATTGATTTAAAAATAACATCATTGCCTAAAGATTTTGATCAATATGAATTTCTAAGAATCGCTAATGGGCGTTTTAATCAAGCGCAAGGCTTTTTAAGGGCTGAATTTAAAACTCCGCAAAATATACAAAAAAATGTATTTTTTAGATATTTCATTCAAGCAAATTTAGAAGTTTTAAAAAGCGAACGCGCTATAAAAAGAGGAGATAAACTTGGAGCTTTTGACTATAAAAGCGTATTGATTGATTTTGATAAAGTTCCTTTAAATGCCTTAACCTTAGATGATGTAGATAATCTTGTAGCTAAAAGCAATATTAACAAAAACGCCATTTTAAGAGCAAATATGTTTAAAACCACAGCTTTAATACGCCGAAATGATCCTATAATCGGAGTTTTAAGTGAAGCAAATGTTGATGTTTTAATCGAACTTGTGGCTTTGCAAAGTGCAAATATGGGCGAAAGGATTCGTGCAAAAAACAAAGAAGGTAAAGTTATGCAAGGCATCGTAGTGGGTAAAAATAGGATGATTATACAATGAAGGTTTTATTAGGAATTTCTGGTTCAAGCAGTGTCAATTTAGGCTTAAAATTATTAAAAAATTTAGAAAATCAATGCGAACTTTATTGTATTTTAACTCAAGGTGCAAAACTTAGTTTCAAAGCTGAAAATGAAGCAAATTTAGAAGAAATTTGTCAAGAAAATTTTAAATACACTCATTTTTTAGATGATAAAAATTTAAGTCTAAGTGTAGCAAGTGGATCTTTTGGAATAGAAAAAACTATCATTGCTCCTTGTTCGATTTCAAGTTTAGCAAAAATTCACGCTGGTTTTGCAGACACTCTTTTAATGCGTGCTGCAGCAGTGGCCTTAAAAGAAAGAAAAAAACTCATCTTAGGCGTACGTGAAATGCCTTTTTCTACTTTAAATTTAGAACATATGTTAAAACTTAGCCAAATGGGAGTTATTATCGCACCTCCTATTATCGCAAGTTATTCTAAAGCAAACAATCTAGAACAAATGGAAAATTTTATCGTAGGTAAATGGCTAGATCTTTTAGAAATAAAACACAATTTATATGAAAAATGGCAAAATTTTTAGTTTAAATTTGTTATATTTTTAAAAAAAATTGGAGCAAAAATGACTTGTTTATATCCTGGGACTTTTGATCCTATTACCAACGGGCATTTAGATGTTATAAAACGGGCTTTAAAAATTTTTGATGAAGTCATCGTTGCCATAGCAAAAAGTGAACATAAAAAACCTTGCTATGATTTAGAAAAACGCAAAGAACTAGCCCTGCTTGCAACACAAAATTTAAAAAATGTTAAAATCATTGCTTTTGATAATTTACTTGTAGATTTAGCCAAAGAATTAAAAGTTAATACTATAATCCGTGGACTTAGAGCAGTGAGTGATTTTGAATACGAATTGCAAATTGGCTATGCAAATCACGCACTTTGGGAAGATATGGAAACCATTTATCTTATGCCGAGTCTAAAACATGCTTTTATTTCAAGTTCTATTGTTCGCTCTATAGTAGCACATGGGGGCGATGTAAGTTCTCTTGTTCCAAAAGAAATTCTACCTTTTTTAAAGGATCAATCTTGTATGTAGTTTTTGAAGGTATTGACTGCGTAGGAAAAAGTACGCAAATTTCACTTTTAAAAGAAATTTACAAAGACGCCATTTTCACACTCGAACCTGGCGGAACAGAACTTGGAAAACATTTAAGAAAAATTTTACTTAATAAAACTCATCCTATTAGCAAAAGAGCTGAACTCTTGCTTTTTTTAGCTGATCGTGCTCAACATTTTGAAGAAATCTTAAAAACCAATCAAAACAAACTCATTATTAGCGATAGAAGTTTTATTTCAGGCATGGCTTATGCCAAAGATTTTGAAAACGATTTGCTTTTTGCTTTAAATAGTTTTGCTTTAGAAAATTTTTTTCCACAAAAAATTATCTTTTTAAAAGGAGATGCAAACCTTATTCAAGAACGCCTCAATCAAAAAGAACTAGATAGCATAGAAAAACGTGGCATTGAATATTTTCTAAGCGTGCAAGATAAACTCGAAAAAGTGCTTCATTTTTTAAAAGAAAAAATTTCTATAGAAATTTTAACACTTGACGCAAAAGAAAATAAAGAAAAATTACACCAACAAATAAAGGAATTTTTACAATGATTAACGCTTTAAAAGGAATGAAAGATTTATTAGATAAAGATGCATATTATTATGAAAAAGTGATTAAAACCTGTGAAGAAGTAGCTAAAAACTATGGCTTTACTTTTATCAATACACCGCATTTAGAACTTTGCACCCTTTTTAAAAGAAGCGTAGGAGAAAGTTCTGATATAGTAGGCAAAGAAATGTATGAATTTATCGATAAAGGCGAAAATCATGTTTGTATGCGTCCTGAAGGAACTGCTGGGGTGGTGCGTGCCTATATAGAAAAAAAACTCGATAAAAACACTAGTGTGAAAAGATGGTTTTATCATGGTTCCATGTTCCGCTATGAAAGACCCCAAAAGGGACGCTTAAGAGAATTTCATCAATTTGGCGTTGAAAGTTTTGGAAACGCAAGCGTTTATGAAGATGCAAGTATTATTTTAATGTTAGTAGAAATTTTTTCACGCTTAGATATTAAATTTAAACTACTGATTAACTCTTTAGGTTGTTTAGAATGTATGCCAAAATATCGTGAAAATTTAATACATTTTTTAGATAGCAAAGAAGGTTTTTGCGAGGATTGTTTGCGTAGAAAAAACTTAAATCCCATTCGTGTTTTAGACTGTAAAAATGAGCATTGCCAAAGCCTACTTAACGATGTTCCGCTTTTAAATCAAAATTTATGCTCATCTTGCCAAAAAGACTTTGAAATTTTACAAAACGTTTTAAAAGAAAATGGAGTGGATTTTGAAGTGGATCCTAAGCTTGTTAGAGGGCTTGATTACTACTCTAAAACGGCTTTTGAATTCATTAGCGATGAAATTGGTGCAAAAGCTGCTATTGCTGGGGGTGGAAGATATGATAGACTCATTGAATACCTTGATGGAAAAAGTGGTTTTGGCGTAGGTTTTGCCATGGGCATAGAAAGAATTATAGCTATTTTAGAACAAAAAGAAGAAAAAGTTCAAAGAGAAGGAATTTATCTTTGTGCTATGGATGAAATTTATATCCAAAAACTTTTGCATATCGCTACAAATTTAAGAAAAGAATATAAAGTGTTTTTAAGCTATGAGGCAAGAAAACTAGCTAAACATCTCGAAAACGCGGATAAAAATAATGCTGAAATTTTTCTTTGTATGGGAGAAAATGAAGCACAAAATGAAAGTTTGTTTTATAAAAATTTAGCAAAAAAAGAAGAAAAAATGATTAAAATTTCAGACTTAAAGAAGGTTTTATAATGGATTATGGTATTGATATTTGGGGAAATGAAAATTTTATTATCAAAAATGGTAAAGTTTGTATCAATCATGAGAAAAAACCTGCTATTATTGATATAGTTAAAGAATTAAGAGATGATGGATACAAGGGGCCTTTACTTTTAAGATTTCCTCATCTTATTCAAAAACAAATTGAAAATATTTACGGAAATTTCAATAAAGCAAGAAAGGAATTTGGCTATAAAGGAGGATTTAACGCTGTTTATCCTTTAAAGGTCAATCAATACCCTGGTTTTGTAAAAAATCTTGTAAAGCTTGGAAAAGACTATAACTACGGACTTGAAGCAGGTTCTAAGGCAGAGCTTTTACTCGCTATGGCTTATAATAACGAAGGCGCACCTATTACAGTAAATGGCTTTAAAGATAGAGAACTTATCAATATAGGCTTTATCGCAGCTGAAATGGGGCATAATATCACTTTAACCATAGAAGGACTTAATGAACTTGAAGCTATCATAGACATAGCCAAAGAACGCTTTAAACCTAAACCAAATATAGGCTTACGTGTGCGTTTGCATTCTGCTGGAGTTGGAATTTGGGCAAAAAGCGGTGGGATTAATTCTAAATTTGGACTTACATCCACTGAACTCATAGAAGCAGTAAATTTACTCAAAGAAAACAAACTTTTAGAACAATTTACCATGATTCACTTTCATCTAGGCTCACAAATTACCGAAATTCATCCTTTAAAAAAAGCCCTAAATGAAGCAGGAAATATCTATACAGAACTTAGAAAAATGGGGGCTAAAAATCTAAAAGCTATTAATCTTGGTGGTGGTTTGGCTGTAGAATACTCACAATTTAAAAATGAAAAAAGTAGAAATTACACCCTAAGAGAATACGCTAACGATGTAGTTTTTATCCTAAAAAATATAGCTGAACAAAAAAAAGATTTAGAACCTGATATTTTTATAGAAAGTGGACGTTTTGTAGCAGCTAATCACGCTGTTTTAATCGCTCCTGTATTGGAACTTTTTTCTCAAGAATATGCAGAAAACAAACTCATACTTAAAAAACAAAATCCAAAACTTATCGATGAACTTTATGATCTTTATAAAAGCATAAAACCTTCCAATGCATTAGAATACTTGCACGATAGCATAGATCATTTAGAGAGTATTTTAACTCTTTTTGATTTGGGCTATGTCGATTTGCAAGATCGATCCAATGCTGAAATTTTAACTCATTTGATCACAAAAAAAGCCATCTTGCTTTTAGGAGATAAGCAAAATCCTGCGGATTTACTTGCCATACAAGATGAAGTACAAGAAAGGTATTTGGTAAATTTTTCGCTCTTTCAAAGCATACCTGATTTTTGGGGCTTAGAACAGAATTTCCCCATCATGCCACTTGATCGCTTAGATGAAGAACCGACTCGAAGTGCAAGTATTTGGGATATAACCTGCGATAGTGATGGAGAAATTTCATACTCTAAAGATAAGCCTTTATTTTTACACGATGTAGATGTAGAAAAAGAAAATTATTTTCTAGGGTTTTTCCTTGTAGGGGCCTATCAAGAAGTACTTGGAATGAAACACAATCTTTTTACTCATCCTACTGAAGCTATTATAAGTATCAATGAAAAAGGCTATGAAGTTGAGGGGATTATAGAAGCACAATCCATACTTGATGCCTTAGAAGATTTAGACTATGATATACACGCTATCATGAATATACTTAATGAACGCATAAGTAATTCTAAGCTTGTCAATGACAAACAAAAAAAACATATTTTAGGGGAACTTTATCTCTTCTTAAATGATAATGGTTATTTAAAAAGTATAGGAGTTTAGATGAATTTTTGGGGTATTATAAAAGAAGATTTTTCTCAACCAAAGGCACAAGATCCAGCTTTTAATTCTTCTATAGAACTTTTTTTTAATTACCCTGGAGTATGGGCTGTGGTAAATTACCGTTTTGCACATTTTTTTTACATAAGAAATTTTAAACGCATTGCCAGAATGATTAGTGGAATTTCGCAATTTCTAACTGGAGTAGATTTACATCCTGGAGCAAAACTTGGAAGACGTATTTTTATAGATCATGCCAATGGGGTGGTTATAGGTCAAACAGCGATCATAGAAGATGATGTTTTAATTTATCAAGGCGTTACTTTAGGTGGAACAAGCCTTGAAAAAGGAATCAAACGCCATCCAACCATCAAAAAAGGAGTGATCATAGGCTCAGGTGCAAAAGTACTTGGCAATATCACCATAGGAGAAAATGCCAAAATAGGCTCAAATGCTGTAGTGGTTAAAGATGTAGGTGCAAATTTAACTGCCGTTGGAATTCCTGCTTATATTATCGAAGAGCGTAAAAATAAAAACATTAGAGCTATAGATGCAAATTGCGATGACAAACTAGAAAAGCTAGAAAAGAAAATTTTAGAACTTGAAAATCTTATATTAAAACAATTTAAATCGCAAAAATAATAATTTTTTATAATACATAAAATTATGCATATTATTATGCGTATTAATTTTTCTTAAAAAATTAATACAAATTTTCACATTTATTGAAATTTATAACTCATTTTTAAATTAAATTTATTACAAAAATGCAATTTTCTGCTAAAATTAAACAAAAATTATCAAGGATTGAAAAATGCTTACAAAAAGATCTCAAGTTTTAGAAGAATCTATCACTTTAGCTATCACCGCACTTGCCAATGAACTTAAAGCTAAAGGCGAGGATATCATTAGTTTTTCAGCAGGCGAACCTGATTTTGACACACCGCAAATCATCAAAAATGCCGCCATAAATGCTATTGAAAAAGGATGTGGAAAATACACTGCTGTTGCGGGAATTCCTGAAGTATTAAAAGCTATTCAAACCAAATTTAAAAAAGATAATAATCTTGATTATGAAACAAATGAAATTATCACCAATGTAGGCGCAAAACACTCTCTTTTTGAATGTATAGAATGTTTAGTAGAAAAAGATGATGAAGTCATTATCCCTAGTCCTTACTGGGTAAGCTATCCTGAAATGGTAAAATTTTCAGGCGGAAAACCTGTATTTATAGAAGGCTTGGAAGAAAATGGCTTTAAAATTACCGCTGAACAACTAAAAAAAGCTATCACAGCTAAAACCAAGGTTTTGATGCTAAATTCTCCTTCAAATCCTGTAGGATCGATTTATTCTAAAGAAGAATTAACTCAAATTGCTAAAGTTTTAGAAGGAACTCAAATTACTGTTTTAAGTGATGAAATGTATGAAAAACTTCGCTATGATAGTTTTGATTTTGTAGCTTTTGCAAGTGTAAGCGAAGATGCTTTAAAACGCACTGTGACTATTAACGGACTTAGCAAATGTGGAGCTATGCCAGGATGGCGTTTTGGCTATATGGCAAGCAAAAATAAAGCCCTAATTTCAGCTGTTAAAAGACTTCAAGGACAAAGCACTTCGAATATTTGCTCCATCACTCAACATGCAGCCATTCCTGCTTTAAATGGAGAATGTGATGAAGATATAGAAAAAATGCGTCAAGCCTTTGAAAAACGCCGTAACTTAGCCTTAGATATGCTTAAACAAATCCCAAATATCAGTGTTTATAAACCAGAAGGTGCTTTTTATCTTTTTGTAAATATACAAAAAATAGAAAAAGATTCTATGAAATTTTGCCAAAAATTGCTTGAACAAGAAAAAGTTGCCGTTGTTCCAGGTATAGGTTTTGGAATGGATGGATACTTCAGACTTTCTTATGCCACAAGCGATGAGCTTATCAAAAAAGGTTTAGAAAGAATAACAAATTTCATTAAAAACTATAAATAATTCTAGGTTAAAGCCTAGAATATTTAGGCAAATTAAAACCTTATAAAATCAAAATAAAATCAAGGCTTTTTAAGCACAGCATTTACCCTTTGAACACTATCTGATTTATTTAAACTCAATCTTATTATAGAATTTTCTAATCCACCTAAAGAATGTGCTACATTTGCCTCTAGGCTTATCATATCTAAAGCATTTAATTCAAATTTTTCCTTTTCCACTTCAAACCAAATTTTACCGCTTAAAACTTGAACATGTATAGCAAAAGGAGCTTTATGCTCTTTCATCACACTGTCTTTAGCTAATAAAATTTGAATTTCTTTACCTTTTTCATTGTCAATTAAAACATTGATTTTCACTTCTTTTGGGCTAAATTCCGCCCTATTCCATTGAATGATTTTCACAAAATCTCCTTTTTTAGTTTTATAAAACTATAACAAAAACCAAAATATAAATTATAAACTTGTGTTAATTTATCCTTCTTTCCACCAAAAATCCTGTTTAAATTTAGCTCCTACTTCATAAGCCTCACCCATTTTTGGTGTGATAAGGGGTAAATCTAAATTTTCATAAAGAAATTTTACCACCTCATTCCACGCATGAGTTCCTGCTAAAAATCTCCCCCAATGTATAGGCATGACAGCTTTTGCATTAAGATCTTTTGCTTCTTTTAAAATTTGCTCAGGAAAAGAGTGTGAATATGGCCAGGCGATATTAAATTGTCCGCTTTCAAGACAAGCTAAGTCAAAATCTCCAAAATACTCACCTATTTTTTTAAAATGTGTAAAATACCCTCCATCTGCGCTAAAAAACACTCTCTTATCTACACTTAAAAATTCCATCACAAAAGAAGCCCAAAGGGTTTTGTTTTTACCATCTCCCCTACTTGAACTGTGTTGTGCAGGTGTTGCAATGATTTTTAAATCACCAAATTCTATGCCACTCCACCAATCAAGCTCTATGATTTTTTTCTCACTCACCCCATAGCTTTTTAGATAATTTCCCACTTTTAAAGGTGTGATAAAAAATCGTGCTTTTTCTTTTAAAGCTTTTATACTCTTAGCATCTAAATGATCAAAATGCGAATGCGTGATAATCACAGCAAAAATTTCATTAAAATCATTTACATTATAAACAGGAGCATTTTTAAAAGCCTTGTTGATAAAAGAAATAGGCGAAGCATGAGTGTTAAAAATAGGATCAATCAAAATTTTATATTCTTTAAAATTTATAAAAAGCGAAGAATGCCCAAGCCAAGTAATATGTGGGGTGCTAAAATCACTCAAATCAGGCTTAAAAAAAGGTAATTTAAAAGAAGGAATGGCATTTTTTGGATAAAGATAATAATACCTCAAAATTTCTTTAAAAGACACTTTAGGAGTTATAAGACTTTGCTCATTTTCATTAAGAAAAATTTCATATTTTTTACCCTGCACTTTTTTAGCTTTTGATCGTTGTGCATTAGAAATATCAAAGGTTTTAAAAAAATCTACACTCACAAAAATTTATCCTTTTTTTTGACAACTTTATACTTTAAAAATCATTACAAACCATATTAAACATGGTATTTGCTATCTTGTCTTTAAATTCTATATTTTGATTAAATTGTTTAAAAAGTTCTAAATTTAACTCCAAGATATCTTGAATTTTATCTTTTAAAAGTGCATCGAACTCGATACGAGAATTTTGCATATCGGATTTGCTAAAAGTTTCACGTATTCTTTCATTTTTTGCTATATCATCTTTTATATCGTATAAGATTTTAGCGATTCTATCGCTTTCATTAAAGTCTATATTTGCGTATTTGTTATTAAAATCTTTGATGATGTTTAAAAGTTCTTCTAATTCAGCTTCAACACTTTTGCTCGAACCATCTGCAAATGAAGGCTTTAGCTCTCCATTTCCTTGCAAAATGATATCTTGTGTTTTATCAAGTTGTAAGCGATAACTATCAAAATCCACATTATCTAAAATTCCTTTAGCTAAATCCTCTGATTTAGGCAAGATAATCTTACTAGCAAGTTTTTTAAGTAATATATAGAGTTTTTCAAGCTCTATGTCTTCATAAGGCAATATTTGTGCAAGAAAAGAATACTCTTTAAGATAAGTTTTTGCTTTATTATAAAAATCCAATTTTTCATCATCACTTTTTTGATTAAATCTATCTAGCATTATGTCCAATTTTGCATGAATGATATTTTCTTTTTCTTTTCTTAAAATAGCATTTGCAAAATCATCTATTTCTTCTTGGGTATAAATTTCATACTCATTTAGATTTGCCTTTAAATCAAAAATTCTATTATCATCTGTGGCTTCACTTAAATAAGTTTGCTCATAAAACACACTAAAAGATTTTGCTATATCTTCATGAGTATTTACAAAATCTAGCACAAAAGTGTTTTCTTTGTTTTTGCAAGTTCGGTTTAGTCTTGATAGAGTTTGCACTGCACCTACTCCGCTTAATGTTTTATCCACATACATCGTATGTAATAATGCCTCATTAAATCCGGTTTGGTATTTTTCCGCAACGATTAAAAAACGATACTCATCTTTTTAAACTCATCTTTTAAAGCATTTTCTGAAAAACCATTTAAAACACTTTCGCTATAAATTTCACCTTCTAAATTTACTTCGCCTGAAAAAGCTACGATGGCTTTAAAATGTGGATAATTTTTTCTTAAATATTCCCTAAAAACAAGATAATACTTCACGGCATTTTCTCTTGAGCTTGTTACAATCATAGCTTTTGCTTTACCATTTATCTTTTTAAAGCTATTTTGAAAAAAGTGCTCGCACATGATTTGTGATTTTTGTTCGATTGTTTTTATATTGTTTTGGACATAGGCTTTTAGTTTTGCGTTTGCTCTTTTTTTGTCGTATTTTGGATTGTCATTTGTACAAGATATGATTTTATAGTAACTTTTATACGTTGTATAACCTTTTAGTACATCAAGTATAAATCCTTCTTCTATGGCTTGTTTCATCGAGTAAAGATGAAAAGGGATAAACCTTTGTTCTCCATTAACATCACAAGGCATACCAAACATTTCTAAGGTTTTTGGCTTAGGCGTAGCGGTAAATGCAAAATAAGAAGCATTACTTTGGAGTTTTTTATTTTTTATGATTTCTAAAATTTCATCATCTAAATTTTGACTTTCATCGCCGCTTTTATCCCTTATGGCTTCTGCCATTTTTTGAGCATTGCTTCCGCTTTGACTAGAGTGTGCTTCATCGATGATGATAGCAAAAGTTTTGCTTTTTAAGGTTTTGATCTCATCTAAAATGAAAGGAAATTTTTGTATGGTTGTGATGATGATTTTCTTACCTTCTTCTAAAGCGTTTTTAAGCTGTTTGCTTCCATGAGTGATGGCTTCTACTAAATTTTTTGTCTGTGAAAAGGATTTTACATTTTCTCTTATTTGGCTATCAAGCACTTTTCTATCAGTTACTACGATGAAAGAATCAAAGATATTTTTTTCAAGTCTATGCAAGCTTACGAGATTATGCGCAAGCCAAGATATAGAATTACTCTTGCCACTTCCTGCACTATGCTGGATCAAGTAGCGTTGCCCTGTGCTGTTTTCTTTCGCATGGGCGAGTAGCTTTTCTACTACATCAAATTGATGGTATCTAGGAAATATGATGATTTCTTCATTTTTCTTTTTTACAACTTGCACAAAATTAAAAAATAAATTTAGCAAAGTATCTTTTTTAAAGATTTTCTCCCACAAATAAGCTGTTTTTATACCATCACTTGGCGGATTACCTGCTCCATTTGCTAAGCCTATTTTGCCACTACCATTGTTTAAACCAAGGTTAAAAGGTAAAAATGTAGTCGCATCTTGATCTAGTTTCGTACTCATGTAACAAAGATCATGATCTAGCGCAAAATGCACTATCGTATAGTTAAATATAGCTTCTTTTGAGTTTCTATCTTTTTTATACTGATCTATAGCGTGAAAGACATTTTGCCCGGTGAAATGGTTTTTAAGCTCTATGGTGATAAGGGGCAAGCCATTTAAAAAGATCACCATATCAAGGGAGTTTTTATTTTGCGTGCTATAGCAAAGTTGGCGTATAATAGAAAGGGTGTTTTGCTCGTATTTTTTCACGCTTTCTTCGTTTGCACTAGTGTTTGGTTTTGAAAAGGCTAGGTAAATTTTAATGCCTTTGATTTAGCTTTGCAAGACTTTGACTATGCCTTTGGTTTTGATCTGTGAGAAAATACGATTAAAAAGTTCTTTTTTATAGTTTTGCCCACAACGCTTTTTAAGCTCTTCAAGCTCTACACTTTGCGTAGCTTGTAAGAAATTCTCAAAAAGCTCCACATCTAAACATAAATTTTTATCGTAATTTTCATTTGTTCTTTTGATATAGCCATTATTTTCTAATAAATATGATTCTATGAAATTTTCTAAATCTTTTTCTTTGTAGTTAGTCATTGTTAATCCTTTTTTTACCAAATTCTTACAGTTCTATAATTATAAAAGAAAATTTGTTTTTTGTTTTTTTCTAAATTATTATTTTTTTCAATAAAACTATTTAAGTCTTTTTGACCTTTTTCCAAACTTGATACGCCAAAATATATATTTGTAACTTTACTTTTTAATATGGCATCTTGTATGTGCTCATCGTTCGATTTTAACATTGTTCCAAAAACAATTAAATTTCCTCCTATAGAAGATAAACTTTTGTAACAATGATTTAAATATGCATTGTGGATAATTTTTGTTTTTTTCTGTTCCGATGTGCCCTCCGATACAAAAACTGGATATCTATTACTATTAAGTTCTTCTGTAATTTGTTCTTTTAAGGGTCTGCCTGTTCTTGAGTATGTTTTTTTAATTATTTCATCTCCACTATCAAAAATATGCAAAGCTCCGTGTAGATAAAAACAAGTATTTTTACGAGAATTGTTATCAAATACTACATCATTTCCATTATCACTATTATGAAAACCATCAATAAATTCTGTTTTATCTTGTATAATTTTATCATTTATTTTTTCTCTTAATTTTTCAGTCACCCAATATAACAATAAATCATAATTTAGAGAATATATCTTGTCATAACTTTTTATAAATTCTATAGTTGAATCAAATTTATTATCAGGAATTTCTGTTATTTTTTCTGGATGATTATTTGTAACAATATCAACTAAAAATTGTTTTAATTTTTTAGAATCTTCTAATAATTGCTCACATAAACTTTCATTTTGAGTATAAATTTTTAAAATTTTAGAAGTATTTTCTAAGATTTTAACAACTTCTTCAAAATCACTAGTATTGTTATTTTTAAATATTTGATGAATATTTGAATTTTCTTTTATAATATCTTTATCAATAGCACTTTGCAGCAAGCTTGTAAATGAAAAACGATTTTTATCATAAGCCATACTAAAACCATTCCCCAAAAGAAGGCGTCTTCCTTCATCTGTTTGTTTTAAAACTTCATCGTATTCAAATAGTTTATTTTCCATATTTTTCCTTATGATTTATTGTTTTTCACCTATAGCACTTTTTAATTTATTTAATCTTTCTTCTCTTTCCTTTGGTTTTGTAATAATTTCTCCTACAATAAAATTAATCATTTCAAAAAGAGTGTTTGCAATTTCTGGATTATCATTAATATCTAATTCCGAAGGGTGAGAAGCCTTATTACCAATCAATCTAACAGAATTCATAGCTTTTTCAAGCATTTCTTTTTGATCTTGATAAAAATTTCCAATATTTATAATTTCTTCGATATCTTCATTAATATTTCTATTTTTTAATCCATTATATATTTGAATATTTTCTTTGAGATACTTCATTAATTCTTGCAACGCCAAACGCAATAAAGCACAAGCAGCCCTAGGAGAATCACTTAAAACCAAAGATGCTTCTTCATAAATTTCTTTAACATTTCCAGGCATATTTTCTTCAGGAGGAATGGCAACTTCCCTTGGAAAAAATATTTTTGGATTTTCATCTTTTAAATACCAAATAACACTCCTTTCACAATGATAACAAGTAGATTCAGAAAAAGAATATCCTTCTACTTGTTTTATCCTATTATTATACCCATTATAAAAACCATCCCACTCCATACGCGAATATACTCCACAATAAGGACAATTAAATGCCTCTCCTTCAAAATATGGCTTAGTGTATTTATTCATAATTTAACCTCCAAATTTATAGTTATTTTAACTTTTTCCTATCCTACCACAAACGGTTTGGTTTATGAGTGTGGTTTTGTATTCTTTTATGAGTTTTATTTGTTTTTTGGTTTTTTCTATTATAGCATCTATTTTAGAAATTTCAGAATCTAGAAATTTTGCGATTTGCTCTTGTTCTTTTAGGGGTGGGATAACAACGGATAATCTACCTAACAACTCTTGACTAAGAGAAGCTCTAGTTACTAAACCATTTTCTTTTGCAAAAAAGGATTGATTAAAGCTTCTTCTAAAATAAAACTTTGCAAAATTATTATCTAAAACTTTTTTATCAGCTCTAAAGCGTATCAAGAAACCTGCAAATACTACATTTTCAATAGTTTTTAAACATACCGAACTTATACCTATTTCATCAATAGTTTCAGAAGTTCTAGTAAAAAAGATATCACCTTGTTTTACAGAATATATTTTTCTATCAATTTCTGTAGAATTCACAAGCCCTTTAATATTATAAGGGATACAAATATTATTATAAATATCTCCATAACTAACAAAAGGATATCCTGCTCCAAATGCTTCAGAATTGATACTTATTCCATTTTGAAAGCTTCCTAAATATTTTAATTTCACAATCTTCCAATGCTTTGAAATCTCTCCCAAATGTTCTATACCACTATCTTTGAAATTTATATTTTTATCAAGTCCTTTTGTGATAGTTTCATTTATAAAGGCTTGTTTTTGCTCTTTTAAAAGGCTAATGAGTTTTTCTTTTTTCTCTATGAAATTTGCTATCTGCTCGCATTTTTCATCTAAAAAATTTGCAATTTGCTCTTGCTCTTTTAAGGGCGGAAGTGGAATTTTAATATTTTGAAAATCTTCATATCTTAAATTATTCATATCCGAACAAAGTCCGTAAGAATATTTTTCATCATATTTTTTGATTTTAATAAATAATAACTAAAACTAATATTTATTTGTTTATTTGGAATAGCTACAACATAAGCAGGACTTACTATACCTTTTTCAAGCATATTTATACCAACAGCACCTTGCCACATTCTCATTTTATTGTAAGCTATTGCACCTATAGGAACTATTTTGTAACTTGATTTATCATCATTAGAAGTATCTTTTTTGTTTGTTATATCATTTTGATAAACCACACCATTTGCTATAGTTACAGATAACAATGGATAGTTATTATCATTACATCTTACATTAAATTCATTAAAACAATATCTAATAGGAACTATCTCCCAATGCTCCGGAATTTCCCCAAGCCACTCTATGCCACTATCTTTGAAATTTTTCATTGTACAATCTCTCTTAAAAGATCTTGCACTTCTTTTTCTAGCTTTTCTAATTCGTTATTTATCTCTTCTAGCTTTCTTGGTGGTGTGTAGGTATAAAAGTATTTATTAAAAAGTATTTCATAGCCCACACTTGCACTCTCCCACGCTATCCAAGAGTTTGCTACATAAGGCTTTACTTCTGTGTCATAGTAGTTTTGTATGTCTGTTTTGAGTGGAATTTTTTCAGTATTGTTGGTTTTGTCAGAATCTAGCAAGAGATTTTCTTCGCTCTTTTTGAGTTTTATACCAAGATAAGAGAAAAAGTCTGCCCTATCTTTAAAATCTTTGGGGTTAGATTCTAGCTCTTGTAATTTTTCTAAAATTTTGTCTTTGTCTTTGAATTTTGCAAATTTTTCATCATCTTTTAGAAATTCTATGCTTTTTGGTTTTTCTATGATGATTTTAGTATAGCCAAAGTCTTCATTATCCAAAATCTTGCAATCTTTATTGCTTGCATTTTCTAAAAATAATTTAGTGATTTTTTTATATGTTCTTTAGTCATTTCATTTTGTTTAGAGCCTAAAGACTTTTTCATTTTTGAAAAATATTCTTCATTTGTAGCGTTTATAAGCTGGACTTTGTCTTTTTTGTGTTCTGACTTTTTGTTGGTGATGATCCATATAAAAGTGGGAATGCCGGTGTTATAAAACATATTAGTAGGTAGGGCGACTATAGCTTCAAGATAGTCGTTTTCTATGATATGCTTTCTTATAGCTACCATACCGCTATCTGAGTTAAAAAGTGAGCTTCCATTATGCACGCTTGCGATACGAGAACCCAAAGGGGTATCTGTTTTCATCTTGCTAAGCGTATTGAGCAAAAACATCATTTGCCCATCGCTTTTGCTTGTGATACCTACGCTAAATCTTGAGTCATTGCAAGTTGAATTTGAGCCTTTCTTTTCTACGCCTAGAATTTTTTGATCATTTTCCCAAGACTTACCATAAGGTGGATTGCTAAGCATGAAATCAAATTGTAAGTTTTGTTGATCATTGCTTAAGGTAGAACCAAATTTTATATGATCTGGATCTTCGCCTTTTATCAGCATATCTGCTTTACATATAGCATAAGTTTCAGGGTTGATTTCTTGTCCGTAAAGATAAATATTTGCCTTTGACTGTATAAGTCCTTCAGGATCTGTGATAAATTCTTTTGATTCTGTTAGCATACCACCACTTCCACAAGCATTATCATAAATAAGCCATGTTCCTTGTTTGATCTGATCTTTTACAGGCAAAAATACAAGATGAGTCATAAGCTCTATAATCTCTCTTGGGGTAAAGTGCTCTCCGGCTTCTTCATTATTTTCTTCGTTAAATTTACGGATAAGCTCTTCAAAAACATACCCCATGCCAAGATTACTCAAGCCTTTATGGATAACATTACCTTTTTCATCTAAAATATCTTCTATACCGAAATTTACCTTAGGCGAGCAAAATCTTTCTATCACTCCAAAAAGTATGTTTGATTCTTCTAAGGTGTCAAGTTGGTTTTTGAATTTGAATTTTGAGATGATATCTTTGATATTTTCACTAAAACAATCCAAATAATTTTCAAAATTTATTCTTATGTTTTTTGGATCGTTTAGAAGGGTTTGTAGATTAAATCGAGAATAATTAAAAAAGCCTAGATTATTCCCTTGTTTTCCACCTAGCAAAGATTCTAAATTTTCAAATTCATCTTTATAGGTATTGTAGGTTTTAGAACTTTATCTTTTGTAGGCTCTAAAACCGCATCAATTCTTCTTATGATTGTCATGGGTAAGATAACATCGCGGTATTTACCCTTCATATAAACATCACGAAGCAAATCATCTGCCACACTCCATATGAAGTTGATAATGGGTTGGAATTGGCTTTGTTCCATGATGCGTTCCTTATGTTTTTATTAATAATATATTATATAAAATCACTACTAAAAAATTTTTAAAAATTAAATAAGATAAAATAGAATTGAGTTCAAGCCTTTTAACAAGGCTTGAATGAAGATTTTAGGATTACTCAACTTCAGCGTCGATTACATCGTCATCTTTTTTCTTTTTATCGTTCGCTGCATTTGGCTCATCTTTTTTATACATGTTTTCAGCTAATTTATGAGAAACTTCGCTTAAAGCTTTCATTTTGCTTTCAATCTCTTCTTTGCTTGCATTTTGATTTTTCAAAGTCTCGCGCAAATCATCAAGAGCTTTTTGGATGTTTTCTTTATCAGCAGTGGCAACTTTTTCACCCAACTCACTTAAAGATTTTTCTACTTGATGTGCCAAGCTATCAGCTGCATTTCTAGCATCTACAGCTTCTTTGCGTTTTTTATCTTCTTCTTTGTGAAGTTCAGCATCTTTTACCATGTTGTTAATTTCTTCTTCGCTAAGTCCGCTTGAACCTGTGATTTTGATCTCTTGAGCCTTACCTGTTGCTTTATCTTTTGCGCTAACAGTTAAAATACCATTTGCATCAATATCAAAAGTAACTTCGATTTGTGGCATACCGCGTGGTGCTGGTGGAATTCCTTCAAGATTGAAATTTCCTAAAGATTTATTATCACGACTAAATTCTCTTTCCCCTTGTAAAACATTGATAGTTACAGCACTTTGATTATCCTCAGCGGTTGAGAAAACTTGCTCTTTTTTAGTTGGGATAGTTGTACCTTTTTCGATAATCTTAGTCATTACCCCGCCTAGAGTTTCTATACCCAAAGAGAGCGGAGTAACATCAAGTAAAAGCACATCTTTAACATCGCCTTTTATAACCGCACCTTGAATCGCCGCACCAATAGCCACAACTTCATCAGGATTTACAGACTTGTTAAGATCTTTATTAAAGGCTTTTTTCACTTCTTCTTGCACTAAAGGAACACGAGTAGAGCCTCCTACCATAACGATTTCTTTGATCTCATCTTTTTTAAGACCTGCGTCACTTACTACTTCATTGATTTTAGTGATGGTTTCAGCCACTAAAGAATCAATCATACCTTCAAATTTAGCTCTAGTGAGTTTTTTAACCAAATGTTTTGGCCCACTTGCATCTGCTGTGATAAATGGTAAATTAATTTCAGTTTCATTAGCTGAACTTAATTCTTTTTTAGCGTTTTCTGCTGCTTCTTTCAAGCGTTGTAAAGCCATAACATCATTTTTAAGATCTATGCCTGTTTCATCTTTAAATTCATTAGCTAGAAAATCAATAAGTTTATTATCAAAATCATCGCCTCCTAAGAAAGCATTACCACCTGTTGCTAAAACTTCTACCACATTATCTCCAGTTTCAAGCACAGTAACGTCAAAAGTTCCCCCACCTAGATCATAAACCACGATTTTTTCACTATCTTTTTTATCAAGTCCATAAGCTAGAGCTGCTGAAGTAGGCTCATTGATAATTCTTAATACATTAAGTCCTGCTATCGTTCCTGCTTCTTTTGTCGCTTTTCTTTGCGCATCGTTAAAATATGCAGGCACGGTAATAACCGCATCTACAACACTCTCGCCCAAGAAAGCTTCAGCATCTTCTTTTAGTTTCATTAAAACTTTTGCTGAAATTTCTTGCGGAGTATAAATTTTACCTGCGATCTCAATCGCACAAGCGCCATTTCTTTCAGTGATATGATAAGGAAGTCTGTTTTTAGCTTCTTTAGCCGCGTCTTCATTGATCATCAAACCCATAATTCTTTTAATAGAATAAATAGTTTTTTCAGGGTTAGTCACCGCTTGGCGTTTTGCACTATCTCCTACTAAAACCTCGCCTTTATCTGTAAAAGCTACCACAGAAGGAGTTGTATTTTTACCTTCTTTGTTTGGGATTACTTTACTCTCACCGCGTTCATACACAGCAACACAAGAATTGGTTGTTCCTAAATCTATACCTATAACTTTACTCATTTTTTATCCTTTTTATTAAAATTTATTTTGCTACACTAACTTTAGTTGGGCGGATTACGCGATCGGCTATTTTATAGCCTTTTTGAAGCACGGTAACCACTTCACCACTTTGATGATTTTCACTATCTACATGAAACATTGCCTCATGTAAATTTGGATCGAACTCTTTTTCTTCTTTGATAAGAGCCACTCCATGCTTTTCAAGTTTTTTAAGAAACAAATCTAAAGTATTTTGCACTCCTTCTTTGATTTTTAAGCTAATTTCATCATGGCATTCGACATTGATAGCTGCTTCTAAAGCATCTAAAACATCAAGCAAATCCTTTGCAAAACTTTCATTTGCATAAGCCATAGCGCTTAGCTTTTCTTTTTCCATTCTTTTTTTAATATTTTCAAATTCAGCGTTTGCACGCATATATTTGTCTTTTAATTCATCATAGTCTTTTTGCAATTTGTTTTGCTCAACATCTTCGATATTTTGCAAATTCTCATCTTGCAAATGTTCAGAATTTTCTGCGTTTTCGTTTTCAAATTCTTGCTTTTGCTCGCTCACGCCGCCTCCTTTATGTATTGTAATATTTTTTTATAATCCGTATAAACACTACCTGCTAAGATAATATTTACATCTTCGCCCAAAAACTGCGCATCCACCTTAAGCCCCATAAAACCTTCTTTAAATAAAGGTTCAAATTCAAGACTTTCTTTAAAATAACGATGAACTCCACAATCTAAGAGCTTAACAAATTCATCATTTTGATAAATTTGATAAGCTCTTTCTTCATTACTTCTATAGCAAATCAAATTTTGTCTTAAGCTAGCTATTTTTTCTACAAGATCCATAAAATGAACTCTCAAAGCTATTCTTTCTATACTAAAAAGATCTAATCCTATAAGACTTTGTAAAAAATTCCATGCTTCTTTTTCATATTTTAAAACGAGCTCTTCTTCTTTAAAATCAAGCACTATAAACTTAGCATTTAGATCAAGCACTTCTTTAAGTACTAAGCTTCTACCACCATAAACAAGACAATAAATTTCAAATTCTTTGCTCAACTCTTTTAAAAAATTCTCACTTTTGATATTGATATCTTGATCTTGTTCTTTTTTCCAAAAACTTTGCCAATAATTTTGCATTGTCAAAATAGTAGGAATTCTACCACTACTTATATGAAGCTGAGTGATCAACCCCTCGTCGCTAAGCCTTTTAAGATAAACGCGTATAGTTGAAGCAGGAATACAAAGATTTAAATTCAATTCATTTGAACCAATAGGAGCATTATCTAAAAGATAAGTTTGGATGATGGAATCTAAAATCAAATCCTTTTTATCTCGGCTTTTCATAGCTCTTTCCTTAAATTTTTAGCACTCTATTTTTTGATTGCTAGAAGTATTATACAACATTGAGTGTTATTTTGTCAAGTATAAATATAAAAAAATATACTTAATTTTATTTAGTCTATATGACTAAACTTTTATTAGTTACTTTTTTATAAGAATACAATATATCAAAATAAAAATAACAATACACTTTATAAGATAATTATAAAAACTAAGCCCAAATTTTAATCAAATCAGATATTTTTCCATAACTTGTAGAATTTGTATCAAAATAAGTTTGCTTCATTTCGTTGACAATTTCACCAAGATTGTCATAATTAAGTTTAGTTGCATCTTCAGGTTTTAAACCTAGCATTTTTGCACTTCTTTGTTTGAATAAATCCACAAAACCTTCATAGAAAATTTTAAATTTATCCGGATTAAAAACAAGTTTTTTACCCCCAGTTTCTTTATCTTCAACTTCATCAAAAATTTTATCAGATAATTGCATTTTAAGTAAAGATTTTTCATCTTCACTTAAATCATCATATTTTACACCTTTACCTAATTTATCCAAGATATCTTTAATTTCTATTGTATTAGTTTGATTAAATTTAGTTAAAGTTAACATACCTACGCTTTCAGTCCATCCAGAATTTGGAGCTTTGGTTTTTACTGCTTGCATGCCAGTTTCGCTAAAACTAAGCTCTCCATTAAAATCTCCATCTTGTCTTATCATTTTATCAAGCTCTAAACCTATAGTTCTACCAGCATAATCTGTATCTTTAGTATCATCTGGACGCATTTCTCTAAAATCTTTTTCAAAACCAAATAGAGTATCCACGCTACCATTTAATTGTGTATAAGATTGCACAAAAAGTCCTAAATTTGTTTCCTGTGCTACAAAACCACTTTTCGTATCTTCAAGTTCATAATCTTCTAAATATCCATCATTATTTCTATCGCTAGCCACATAAGCTCTAGTATATGCTATATCAGCATACCATCCAGCCACGAAATTTTCAGCTTTTCCACTTAATATATATGATCCATCAAGTCTTTTAGTCATATCTTCTTTGTCAAATTCAATCCCCATTTTATTGATGGCTGTTGAACTTAAAGCACTACGAACGAGTTTATTTGTAATAGGATCTCTAAAATATATAGTAGTCATACCTCTTTCAGCTTTTTTCACTTTATCACTTACCTTTTGATTAAAAACTTTTTCATCTTCTAATCTTTGAAGCATAGTTTGAGCTACATCTGTTTTTTGATCTTGAAATGAAGAGGAATTTTCGTCTTTTTCATTAAGAATCTTTGGTTTTAAATTCAACTTAAAAGATTTATATACACTAGCTTGCTGAGAAGATTTAGATATGGGTTGAAAATGATTAAGAAATTTTATAAAATCCATTTTGATGCCTTCAAATTTTCGACATCTTTTCAAAAATATTGCTAATATATTTTACGTAATTTTAACTTAGAAAATTTTAAATTTTTATCCTCTATTACCTTCCAAACTCCTAAAAACACCCTATTCTCTTAAAAACCCTAAACAGCAACAAACTCTTTTTTAAACACAATTCT
>NZ_RYYJ01000013.1:0-33687 GCF_004379015.1 Campylobacter sp. US50a
ATCCTTTATTTGTCATTTTCTAGCCTTTTTAATTTGCAAAGAAGAAGTAAAACAATATTTATTAGTTTTCTAGCGAGAAGGATAATTGCTAATAAGTAAAGCACTACTAATAATCCATATTTGACAAAAAAATATCCACCAAAAAATATTATAATTAAAAGCATACTATCTGGAATAAGCAATAAATATACAAAAGTATCATATATCCAGTTTATAATCTTACTAGAAACACCATATTTACTTTTGCAATTTTTGCATTTTATTTCTAATTTGCCTGAGAATATATTCCAAATATTTTGTAATTTATTGATTTTTGTTTTACTATAAAACCGCTTTTCAAATCAAAGTCATTTGACACTTAAAATCAAAGTCTCGTTTTTTCACTTTGATTTCTAAAGTAAAAACTATATAATAATTTTTTATAGAGATTGTAAAAAACTATTTTTTATGTGTAAAATATGTAAAAATATTTTATTTGCATCTTAATATTTTTCTTATATAAATATTTAAACTTTTATATTCTTTTTAAATTGTCAACTCTTTCTTTGTTTATTTCCTTTTCTTTAAAATCGTAAATATCTTTATATTTTGACAAAGATAAATAACCTTTAATATCTTTTATACGATATTTTAGTTCTTTTTTTCTTGTGCTAATTATCTCTTTCCAAGTCATTGACTCTATGCTATATTCATCTCCAGTAAGATTTCCTGTGAATTCTTGTTTTTCTGATGAAATACATATAGCCTTCACATAATCAATACTACTTCCTTGCTTTGATAATGATTTAAGAATTTTAGTGATATATTTATCAAACACATCAGTAAGTATTGATGAATTTATTTTTACTTTTGGTGATTTTAATTCAATAAGTATTAGCTTATTATCTTTAGTACGAGGTATAAAAATATCTGGAATTGTATTTAATTGATTTTCACTATCTATATTTATTGGTAATTTTATTTCATTAAAAATTCCTTTTAATGATTGATCACTAAAAAAATCAAGATTTAGATATTCTTCATCAAACAACCATAAATTATTTTCTACAATTTTATGTAGCTCCTTTCTTTCCTTTGTTTCTGCCTTCCCTTCGTTTAATACCAAATTTTCAAAATGCTGTAAAAAATCAAGTCTTGATATATAAGTATAGTATTTTTTTATTAGATTTAGAAGATCAACATTTTCTCTTATATAATTAAAAACTTCGTGCTCTTCTTTTTCTAAATTAAAAACAAGATCTAAATTCTCAAGCGTATTATAAGAATTATCTGAAATTAATCCTATTAATGAGTTACTAAAATATGATGCATTTTTTCTATTAATATTATATTGCTTAATAGTTAGTGGTAATGATAAAATTTGATACGCTTCTTTTATTTTTTCTTGTATCATTTGATTGGTTTCTTTTTTAAAAAATTCGTTTTCTTCTGTTAATTTATCAGCTATTAATTTTGCATTCTTAAGCCAAACTCTAGATAATAATTGCTCTAAATCAGGCTTATATAAACTCTTAGCCTCTTCTATAATTTTTTTGTAATTAGGATCAAGTTCAATAAAATCACAATCTTTATCAAAACAACTACTTGTTAAAAAAACAGTATGACAGTTAAATATTGATTTTTGACAACCAGAGGGTATTTTTCCAAGAGAAGTATTATCAATATTAAATAAAAAAACATGCTTTTTATCAATTGCCAAATCAATCTCATTTTTCCAAACAACCATATATGCATTGATTTTTTGTCCATTTTTTAATTCATACTCTTTTTCCAGTTGTTCTTCTATATATTCTTCGGCATTAATTTTTATATTATTTACATATAAGTTAACACCCTTAAGAAGTTTATCTGAAAATTCAACTATAATTTCATTTTTTGTTTTTTCAACCATTTGTTCTATTGTATTGCCATCAATAAATTTATCTCCTAATCTTTCGATATATAATTTTGTTGTAAAATTTTCTTTGTGATTTGCAAGTTCTTCTTTGACGCTAAATCCTATATTCTTATTTTCACTTTGAAAGATAACGCTATAATTTTTATTGTCGTGTTTTGTATATATCTTAATATTACTCAGATACTCATCTTCAAAATCAATAAACTTAAGATAGGAATATCTACCTCTACTTTTGCCTCCTAAAGTATTTTTAATGTGTTCTCTACCTTTATAATGCGTCCATCTATTTTCCATATATTGCTTATCAGAACAATTAAAACCAATACCATTATCTTTAATAGTTATAGAAATACCTTTTCCAAACAAATTATTACTTCTTTTACACTCTTCAAAATAAATATCAATATTAGTTGCTTTTGCATCAATAGCATTTTTAATTGCCTCATTAATTGGATTTAATCTTAAAATAGCAGCATCGCTTTTAATTGTTCCTGTTGTTACTATTGTGCTAAAACAATTTTTCATTTTAAAATCCTTTAATTATCCGTTTTTTAATTGTAAGATTATAAAACTTATATATTAAAAAATCAATTTAAAATTCTAAAATAGTATTGATAATTGGTGTAAATATACTAAATTTATCAGATTTAAACTTTTGTTTTTAATCTCTTTCAAAATAAAATTTAAAAAGCTAGTCTTTAAAAATAAAGCTATAATGCTTTTGCTAGTTTTTAGAAAAAGGAAGGCTTTAGTCTTCCTTATTACCCTTCAAAATTAACACTTATAGTATATCCACTCAAAGAAAAGTCATGTTTTACATCTTTAATACTAAAAATAACCTTTTCATCAATGCCTTTTATTTCTAAATTCGCTCCTGCTTTGATATTTTTCCCTATCATGCTAAAACTTCCTTCAAAAGAGCCTTTATTTAAAGCATTAAGCTTAGCATTTGCCAAGTTTAGTGCCTCACTATCATTCTTTACTCCAGCAATCTTTAGCTCATAAACACAACCCTTATCATTGCCACTTAAAACGCTTTTAACAATGCCTTGTTCTATATCTTGGTAAGTTAGTTTAACGCCTGTATAATCATTGCGATTTTTAATGCTGATATTTAAATCACTAAGTTCGCTTATATCTAAAGTATATTTAATGCCACCCTCTTGTTTTCCACCACCCTTTACACCCTCTTGTGCTGCCTCTTTTTGCTCTATGATGATAAGAGTTTGTTCTTTTATACAAGCTAAAAAGCCATATTTTGCACAAAGAGTATAAATAAACTCAATATCGCTTACATTGTTTTGAAGTTCATGTTTGATATAAGCTTTGTTTGCATTATTTGTTTTTGCTTTTAAATTATTTTCCCCAGCAATTTTTAAAGCAATATCTGCAAGATTGGTATTTTCCCAAGTCCTTGATTTTTTGTTTTTAATATTGCTAGCAAAATTAATCGCAGTAGCTTTAATATCTGTTGTTTTAGAGCTATAATTTTTACTAAAACTATTAATGCTAAAAGTACCACATTTAAAAAGTTTTTCATCAAATCCAAGCCAAAGTTCTAACTTATCGCCAAAAGGAGCTCTTGCATAAAGTCCATTTAAACTGATGCTTATCTCATCACTTTCATCCTTGGCCTTATCATCAAAGCTTAGATTAATAAGATTAAGACTTATCTTTTGTGTAATATCTTTATCATTTGCTTTTATCTTAAAACTAGGATGATTTACCATAAAGTTTCTTCCTTGTTTTCTTGAATTTCAATATTAGGCAAAATCACTTTATCTCCTGTTTTTAAAAGAGGCTCTAATTTTGGATTGGCTAATAAAACTTGATCAAAATACAAAAGCGTTCCATAATGCCTATAAACCACACTATCAAGCCTTTCATTGTTTTTTGCAATGTAAATCTCACTCATCAAAATCCCTTTGTAAATTAAGTTCAAAACTTTGTGTTAAAAAGCCACTGCCTTCTAAAAAAGCACTTTGTTTTTCGCTGATACTTAAAATCGCAAATTTTCCAAAATAAACTCCACTGGCACTACACATTGCATAGCTTTTATTTTGAGAAGCCATTTGCTTTAAAGTATCTAAATAAGTGTTTTTATCTTTACTAAGCGGTAAAGTTTTGCCACTTATTTTAATACTTTCATTTGCTTTAGCAATGCTGATTAAAGCATTATGATTATTAATACGTTCAATGCTTCTAATGCCGTATTCATAATTTTTTTCAAGCTCATCTACATTTAAAGCTTCAAACTCAAACTCACCTAAACAAAATATCATTTTAACCCCAAATTGTTGTCTGCACTTTTTTATCTGCATTTTTATTTAATGCACTTAAAACACTATTTTCAACTTCTTTTGCGAAAGCTTTTAAATCAAACACTCCATTATTTGAACTTATATTAAAAGTTCCATTAATATTTACATTGATTTCATTTTTTTTAGAAATATCACTTCTTTTGGATAAAGCGGCAATTTCAGCTTGTCTTGCTTCATGCTTTGGAGCACCTGATCTTACTATGCCATGATGGGTTCTAGAATTATCATTTTGTAAATTTTGATATTTTTCTCCATCAACTTTTTTATCATTATCACTAAAACCAAAAAAAGAGGCCACGCTTTTAGCTATATCTTTAATCTTTGCAAATGCTTTGCTTAACCATTCAAACTTAGAAGCAAACCAATTAAATAAACCACCCCATAAAGAGCTAAAAAACTCGCCAAATCCGCTAAAAACGGAACTAATTTTATCTATAAATCCAATGAAAAAGGTTTTAACTTTATCCCAGTTCATGATAACAAGCGTTGCAATGGCGGCAATTGACATTAAAACAAGCCCTATAGGGTTGGTTAAAAAAGCGATTTTTAATATATTAAAAGCAGTTCTTATAGCATTAAGCGTAAAAGCAAATTGCGCTCCTGCAATTTTTGCAACCAAAAATCCTACTTTTAAAGCACTAAGGGCCACACTAGCTATAGTTAAAGAAACTACTAAGATACCTATAACTTTACTTAAATTTGGAAAAGCATCAATAATCTCTCTAATAAAGTTAATCAAAGATGAGATACTATCCATGACAAAGCTTAAAGCAGGTGCTAAAGCTTCGCCTATGCTTGCACTAAGATTTGCCATACTGACACTAAGTTTTGCAAAGCTTGTGTTAGTGGAGTCTCCTAACTTTTTAAATTCATTATTTAAAGCACCCATTTTTGTATTTTTTAAAGATTTTAAAGCTTGTTCATACTTATCTGTATTGTCGACTAAATTTTGCATCATGCCTGCAGCACCCGTCCCAAAAACTGAATTTAAAAAAGAGACCATCTCATCTTTTGGTAAGGTTTTTATCTGATTTAAAAGTACTTTAACCGCACCACTTGCATCTTGTTTAAAATAAGCACTTAGTTGTTCTGTACTAAGCCCCAAGCTTAAAAACTTGGTTTTCATATCATCACTTGCATTATTTAAATTACTCATAACGCTAGTCATTGCTTTAAAAGTTCCAATCGCTTCGCCTTCATCTTTAGTCGCACTTGCAAAAGCAGCACTTAAAGCTGCCGCACCCTCTGCACTCATACCAATAAGCTTTGCATCGCCTCCTACTTCATTCATTATCTTAGCAACACTTGAAGCACTTACATTGCTTGCTTTAGCTACACCAATTATCTTATCTCCAAGATTTTGCATATCTTTGGTATTTAATTTATAAATATTAGAAAGCTTACTCATGAAATTAATACTTTCTTCATTATTTAATTTAAAGACTTTGCTATACTTAGCACCAAGTTCGCTAAATTTTAAAAGCTCACTTTCGCTTTTTATCCCAAGCCTTGCTCCTGCTTCACCCAATTTAGTAAGCTCATTAACATTCATTCCTATATTAGAACTTAGTTTTAAAAAGTTTTTTCGTAAAAGATTTAAACTTTCATTATTTGTATTTAAAAAGGCGTTTATATTATTCATATCATCTTCAAGATTAGCACTGATTTTTACAGGCACACCGATAGCTAAAGCACTTGCGCCTTTAGCCATAAGCTCACCTTTTAAAGCACTAAATTCTTCACCTATTGCTTTAATCTTTGCCTTGGATTTTTCTAATGCATCAATACTTTTATTTAAGGCTTTTACACTTTTATTGCTTTGATCCAAATTAGCACTAAACTTTTTTAAAGCTTCAGTGTTTTTAGCAAATTCTTTAAAGCCTTTAAAGGCTAAAGATATACCAAAGCTAAGTCCTAAATCTTGCATATTTTTCCTTTTTATTGTAAAATCTATTTATGAAAAAAATAGACAATGCTTTTAATGCTAAAATCATCTTTTTAAAAAACTTTAAAATCGTTTTTAAAGCCTTTTTAACACTCGGTATTTTTGTCGCTTTTATGCTTTCTTTTTTAAGTGATGATTATTTAGCAGGTTTTGTTAATATCACTTCATTTTTTGTGCTTTTTTCTTTAATACTTTATATTGTAACCTTTATCTATTGTTTTTTTAAGCTTAAACACTCTTAGCGATTTTTAAACTGATATCTAAAAATTCAAGATAATCTTTTATGTTTAAACTCATAATTTCACTATAAGAAAAATGCAAATAATGAGCTATTAACGCAATAGCTTCATTATTCAGTGCTCCCACTGGGAGTTTGGTAATTGTTTAATTCATTGCTTAAAAGAGTAATGTCTTCAAGACTTAAATTATCAAGCTCTTCTAAACTCATATTAGTACATTCTCCTATCATATAAAAAGCTCTCGAACCTTCGCCTTTTTGCATATCCATAGAACGACGCAACATCCCAGCTGTTGGGGGATTAAATTTAACTTCATTTCCATTTGATAATTTGATTATTTTTGACATAATTTTCTCCTTATAGACTTAAATTTGCTTTTACTTTTGCCATTTTATCAATGCCATTAAATTCTAGAATAAGATTTTTTATATCAGCTAAAAATAGTCTTTTGCCATCCATTGTGATTTTTATAAAATGCACATTGATTTTTATTTCACTTGTAAATTCGCCACCTGCTACAATAGAAGGGGGAGTCATAGATGTAAATTCTCCATTTAACTCCACTACAAAAGGCACTTGTTTTCCTGATCCGCTTTGATGAATACTTGCTTTAAAAACAAGTGGGATTTTTGTTTTAGAAAAAGTATTTACTCCAAAAGCTTCAAAAGCTTGTTCTCCCATCTCGCTAATTTTAAAAGAGCATTCCATTGCTTTAAATACACCCGTGCCATAATTTGCACTCAGCGCTCCTTTGCTTTCTAATACTTCTTGTTCTATAATAGGCAAAGTAATATCTCTTGCTACCCCAGCATAACCATACCCATCTATAAAACAATTTGCTTGTTCAATTACTTGAGGTACTTTATTAAACATGTTATTCTCCTTCTTTTAACTTCGCGGTGGAAGTAAATTCCACCTTACAACAAGGGATTTCATCCCCTTGACCCCTCTCTTGTGCTTTACACTCTCTTTAAGCTTGTGCTTTGCACTCTCTGTGAGAAAGCCCCAAAAGCCACCTTTTACTCTGCACTAATAGTTTTAATCAAATCACTTGCCCATTCATCAGAGTAGATAAACTCTAAAGTGATTTGCTTAACGATTGGATTATTCATCATTTTTATATTTAGATAAAACTTACCAGCACTCACATTGGCATCTGTGTTTCTTTCTTCATCCCAGCTTACCTCATAGCCAATTAAAACCTTAGCTCCTTTTAAATCTCTTAGCAATTCTTCAATGCTGATTTTTATAAAATATAATTCACTTGCTTTTTTATCAATAGCTTTAAAAGCTGCTTTTTGTCCTGCTAGGGCTATACGATCAAAAGTTCTTACACGAGCTAAATCTTGCCAAATCGTATCTTCATGGCTAGTTTCCCCACCCCAAGAGCGATAACCTTCACCTAAAATACAAGTTGAAATGTGAGCATTTCTTAATCTTTCTGCATCACAATCAAAGCCATTGATAAACTCTATAAAATGTTCTGTGCCAGTAACCCCATTCATCACTCTATTTGAGTAAGAATCACTAAAGCCATATTCTTTATCCCCATCTGTATGGGCTATAAGCCCTGCAATAAATGGACTTTGTGGAACATAAGCATAAGATCCCCTTGTATTTAGGATTTGAACCTGTGGCCAAGTGGCAATTAATCTTTTAGAGCTAAAAGCCTCCATTGTATTAATAGCTTCACCAACATTTGTAGCGTATAAATCTATTATAGCTGTGATATTCATAGAACTTGCCACACTTTCAAGCTTAGCCTTTACTCCTGCTTCATGTGAGTAATAAGGAGCAATGATTAAATCAGGACTAAAGCCTGTTTTATGCTTTGCTTTTTTAAAAGCTTCTATGGCATTAACAATATGGGTTAAAGTGTTTTCACTTTCCTCGCTTTCTTCAAAAAAGCTGATAATTATGACATTAGAAACATTTTGTAAATTGATACATTCTAAAGTATCTAAAAGTCTAAAATCTTGTAAGTTATTTTCTTTGATTAAATCGTTTACAAATTCTTTTGCTTTGCTTACATTTGAAAAGGCAAAAATTGGAAAGCTATCCACGCTTTCATAACCAGCCTTTGTGTAAATCATTTCTTTACTTGCACCTTTTATAGCCCCAGCAATACCAATAGGCGTATCACTTTGCACTTTAATAGGACTTGCTGCACCATTACTGATATTAAAATTAACTCCATAATTTGCTGCCATTATTCATTTTCCTTTCTTATGTTCTTTTAACAGCGAACAAGTTCGCCTAAAGAACCAAATGCTAAAGGCTTCCCCGCCCAAACACTGCGTGTTTGCCCCAAAAGCCAAACCTTTTATCCTGTCCTAAGTAGCTTACTTTAATTTATGTTTTTTTAACTCTTTTGCTTTTAACTTCACTTAATGCACTTGCTTTTGTAAATGTAGAGCCTAAGCCTTTAAGTTCATTCTCTACTATCCTAAATCTCTCATCAACCCCATCTTTAAACTCATCATAAATAAGCTTATCTCCTTTTATATTGAAATTAATAATAAAATCTGTATCGATTTCTTTACTATTTGGATTTAAAGAATTAAACTCTTTAAAAAGAATGTCATCTATAAAAATTTTAATATTTAGATTTTCACTAAAGAAGTTTCCACCCACGCCATATCCCCAAGGAGTGAATTTAAACTCTTTTATAGGTTTAGAGAGTTTGCATTCTATAGTATAAAAAGGATTTTCTAATCCATCATTAGCTAAAAACACGCTAATATTTTTTTCATCATATTCTCTAAAAGCGTAATATGGAGTGTAACGATTGCCAAATTCATAAGCTCCATTTGAAGTGATTTTTACTTTTGCATATGAGTCTAAACCTTCAGTATTAGCATTCTCTAAACTAAACTCAGCAGGTAAAGTAGTGGCGTGTTCTTTTGAAGCTTTATTTAAAGTTTCATTTTCTATATTGCCTAGCAAAAGATTATTGTTAGAATTGTCAATAAACTCTAAAGCATTAATCTTTAAAAACTCATTATCTCCTGCTAATTTTATACCAAGTCTTGAAAGGGTTAAGGTTTTTAAAGGATAGGCTGAGCTTGTTTGTTTGGTGCTAAACTCAACCCTTAATTTTTTACCATCAAGGATTTGTAATTCTTTTAAATTAGAGTTTGCATCTTCGCCTTTATCTCCTTTATCCCCCTTATCTCCTTTTTCGCCCTTTATACCTTTAATCCCTTCGAGTTTTTTATCAATTAATTCATTTACTCTTTTTTCATTAAGCTTATCACTAACTATAGGTTCACTTGGCTCTATTAAGCCTTGATTAATATCTGGAATAAAAGAAATTCCATAATCTTTCATTTTAACTCCTTTTTAAATTTCGCGGATGAAATCAATTTATCCTTTTTATGCTTTCACTTTGTGCGAATAAAATCCGCCCAAAGTCGCTTTTACTCTTGTGCTTTGCACTCTCTTTGAGAAAGCCCCGTCCCGCTGCGTGGGTAGCTCACCTTTTTTTTATTTTCCTTTTATCAAGCATTTTATTGCATGATAAAGATTGCAAGAATGATAAAATACAAAGATTTTAAGTCTTGAACATCCAAGCAAAGTCATAGCTTCTTTTAACGCTAAATCAGCTGTCCTATAATCAGTTCTTGAATTTGCTTTTTCGCATAAAAAATCATGTACCACACAAGCACTAAAATACTCACTTTTAAAAGGTGGAAACAAAGACCAAAAAAGGCGTGGGATACTTGCCCCATCTGTTTTAAAACCTTGTGGTACAATGCCTTTATAATTTGGCAAAGAAAAAGCATAATCACTAATCACTTCAAATCTATCTTTATCATAGGGCTTTACACAAACCCTTTTTAATTCTGTTTTAGTCATTTTTCACTCTCCCATACAATTAAATCAAGTTCTTCTTTGCTTTGTGCATTTCTAGCTTTTTCTTTTAAAGCACTTGCTTTAAAAATAGTTTCTTGCACAAAATAAGCCATGCTACTTGCGAAGAGTTTAAACTCATCTACGCTAAATCTTGTAGTTGAATTATCAAGTGCAATCCAATCAATATAAGGAATTAAATTAGGATTAACAAGAGCATTGGTTACTGCTCCATTAATTCTTAACTGATCTTCATTAGAACTTTGATAGATTTTACCTTTAAAAGAAAATCCACCATTTAAAATATTTTCTTTTTTTGTATTAATCTCGTTGATTTTTAACTCTTTTGCCTCGTTTAAAAGCTCTTCTTCGCTTTTAGGAGGATTTATTAAAGAGTTAAATTCTTCTTCGCTAATAGGTGTTAAACCTGTTTTAATTTGCTCATCTGATACTTCATCCTCATAAGCATAAATTTGATTATTATCGTTTTTGTCTATAAAATATTTCATATATGGCTCCTATTAAGATTTAAAAGATGTGCTTTTACCAACACATTTGTTGGGTTAGCTAAAGTAAAAATTGAGTAAATATCATTAGGTTTTAATATTAATGTAATTTGAGAATTTGGTCTAAGTGTAGTAATTTTTTTATTGTTTACAATCACATCTACATCTGCTTCCACCCTCAATAGTATAGTATGTATAGTAACAGGAATTGTAAGCCCTGTTGTATTTGTATAATTGACTCTGCTTCTCATATCATGAGCCTTAGTTAAAGGATCTCCATCAAGATAAACACCAAAACCTATCAATGATAATAATTCTATATTATTCAATAAAGCTAGACTAGGAATTTTTTCTTTTAAAACATCCACTAATTGTTTTGCTACGCCTATGTTTTCTTTTTTATTGATTAAAGCTATTAATTCATCTCTTAATTGTGCATCTAAAGAAGCGGCAGTTCCTGTATTTTCCTTTTTATTGATGAGCTTTGTTAATTCTGTTTTTAAAGCTTTATCCAAATTAGCCGCTACACCCTTGTCTTCCTTGGTGTTAATCAAAGCTTTTAATTCTTCTTTCAAGGTTTCAATTTTGAGTTCAAGCTCAATTTTAATAGCATCCACATAATCACGACTTGCCATAATCACACTAGGATCTAGTTTTAAAATAACTTCCTCTGCATTAGAAAGCTCCATGACAATTTTAAGCATTAATTCTTTCGCACTACCTTGTTCTAGTAATGGTTTATAGGTTCTTGGGGTATTACCAACAGCTAATAAATCTCCTTCTTCATCATAAATGCCTACTGCATTAACTTCAAATCCCCCTACATCACTTGGCACATGACACATTAAATTCACATAGTTTGGATTGCTTTCATCCACGCTTTTGTTACTAATATTAGCTTCATAAACAATCTCTTCTAAGCTTTGCATTTCTTCACTGGGTAAAATAACTTTTGAACTTAATTTAAAGCTTTTTAAATTGATACCATTTCCACTTGCCCTTGCGGCAATAAATTTAGCAATGCCAATTTTTGTTAGTATGGTATAGTATTCACTTTTTGCCATTAATACACTCCTTTTTGACTTCGCGGTTGAAATGAATTCGCCCTTGCGACAAGGGATTTTATCCCCTTGACCCCTCTAAAGGCTTCCCGACCCAAACACTGCGTGTTTGCCCCAAAAACATTTAAAATCATCTAATACACTCCTTTAAAATCAATATTAGTTCTTGTTATTTCACAAATAAAAACACCCATTGCATTTAAACTTGGTTTCTGATTGTTTTCAATTTGCGTGGTTTGAAAAGGTAAGATTTCTATAGTTTCTCCACTTATTTGTGCATTAGCATTAAAACTATCATTTTTACTTTCAATCTCTATTTCAATTGCTTCTAAAACGCTTCTAACATTTTTAAAGTCTTTAATTAGTCTTTCTAAAGTATTAAGCGTTCTTTCATCAAAGCTAACATTAGTTGTGCTTACTTTAACTTTAAAAAAATAAGGCTTTCCACCATAATTAAACCACTCTTTAACCACTGCAGTAGGAAATACGGCTCTTAAAGCTTCTTTTATAGCCCAAGTTGTGCCGTTGTATCTATCTAAAAGCAAGGCTTTAGATATAAGCTTTCTTGATTCTTTTTCATTTAAACCATCAATACTTACATCATAAGCATTGGCTAAAATTGGCAATAATTTTTCATCGCAATTTAGAGCTAGATTTGTGATACTAGCTAAATTTAAATCTTCAAATCTTGTTTTAGCACTTAAATCAATGGCTTTGCTTTGTTTTGGATGGTGGTTTAGTATTAGTGTATTCATAGCACCGCCTTTTTTATGCTATCACTTTGTGCAAACGAAGTTCGCCCAAAGTCGCTTTTACTCTTGTGCTTTGCACTCTCTTTGAGAAAGGCTTCCCCACCCATTGCTACGCAATGCCCCTTCATAGCACCGCCTTTTCATAGCTAAGTAAAAAGCTAAGGGTTGCAAACTCATCATCAGCTATTAATATATTTTCTAAGGGCAAGTCTTTTAATTCTTGCTCTTCTTCATTTATAATTTTTTCTTTAATGCTTAAAATTTCGCTTTTATAAACTCCGTCTTGATGAAGACATTTATAAATAAATCCTAGTGCTAAATCCACACTTAAATCAAAGTCCTTTTGCAAAGCATTAATCTTTTCACTTATTTCATTAGCACGGCTTAATTCTAAAAGTAAAAGTTTGGCATCTACAATAAACTCTCTTTTTTTAGCTAATTCTACATTTACTTCATCAGTTAAAGGTCTTCGATCATCCGCACTTAAATACTCTTTAACCACATCAACGCTTAATTCATCTTCACTTTTAATGATAACTCTTACTTTTCCTGCTCCATTGTTTAAAGCTTTTATGGAAGCGACTTTTGCACTTGCGCTTAAAGCGTGATAGATATAGCCTTTTTCACTTCCTGCGGTTGAAAAACGATGTACACTCATTACAGCCCTTTCTCTTAAGGCTTCATCGCTTTCCTCACTGGCTCCATCTTTGAAAAATTCTAGTTGTTTAATCTTAGCCACAAAAGGCAGTGGGGTTTGTAAAAACTCGGTTTTACTTTCTTTGCTTTGAATAAATTCATCAAGCTCCAAAATACCTTGTGCTTTACTTTGCCCTTTTTTAATCACCACTTCTTCTTTTAAAGTGGCAAGGTCTGCTTTTTCATTTGAAAAAATTGCACCTTTTGGGATGATGACATCATAAGTAAGTAAGGTATTTAATTCAAACTCTACTTTAGCTGTGGGCTTAACCCCTTTAAGCCTTTGTATCAAATAGCCATTAGCTACTACATTATCTAAATCACTTCCCTTTGCATAATGAAGATAAGTTGCTTTTATACTCTCATTAATTCTTGCTCTTATTATCATTTCTCTATAAGCTAAAGCTTCTAAAATGGCTTTAAAAGGGTCAGATTCTAAAAGCTCTACATTATCTTTTAAAAAGCTTTTAAAAAGTTCTTCATAGGCTTTTAAAAGCTTTTCATAATCAAGCTCTTCTATGATTTGTGGATAAGGGATATCCTTTAAAAAGCTTTGTTTAAAATAGCTATCATTTGCACTTAAAAGCTCACTCATTTGCCTAGCTCCATTGTTAAATCCCCATAATTTTCAAAAAGCAAGGTAATGCTTAATTTATTGTCTTTACACTCATTAAGTCTCACACCTTTTAGCTTTACTCTTTTTTCCCACTTTGAAATAGCCTCTGCAGTGTATCTAGTAAGCTTTATCTTAAAATCATCATCGATTTTTCTATCTATGAGTGTATAAAGTAAAGAACCATATTCAGGTCTCATTACTCTTGAGCCTAAAGGAGTGATTAAAATGTCTTTGATACTTTCTTCGATGCTTGTTAAATATTTCATCTACTTACCGCCGTAGCACCATCTGTGCAAGAATGAGTATGACTTGTTAAATCACCTTTGCTATCGCTTATATTTCCACTAACTTGTAAATTGCCTATTAAGTTTAAATTTCCTTTTATGCTAAAAGTACCACTTGCCCCACCTTCGCCACTTGTAGAAATTGCTCCTGCAATTTGAGTATTACCATTTAAATTAATACTTGGAGCGTTAAGCGTTATGGTATTAGCGTTTGTAGTATGATTTTTAGTATTTAAGGTGTTGTTTTGGTTATGGGTGGTTTTATCTACACAAGTGATATTTATATCTTTAACCACATCAAGTTTTAAAGTGCTACTCTTAGAGTTGTATTCTAAATGCGTTCCATCTTCAAAATCTATATTAAAAGTATTTTCATCTGTGTTTTTTGCTCTATGTTTTTCTTGGTAAAGCCCACGCAAAATAACTCCACTATTTAAATCCCCACGCACAGGTATGACTAATACTTGCTCTCCTATTCTTAAAGGAGAAAAGCTCACTGCATAAGAATTAGCTAGACTTTGAAAAACACTTAAAAAATCAGTTACCATTTCTCCAATAGCAACCTTAGCTTTATTGTCTTTAATGTCGCAAATGATGCCAAGTTCGTTCATTTTAAAACCTTTGAAATAATTAAATCACTATTATCACTAAGCCATTCACAAACTGCTTCATTGGTGCTTGCTAACTCAATAATAGAATCAATAGTTTTTTTACAAGTTTGTAAATTTAAAGCCTTAACATCTACTTTTTGTGGAGCTTTAATAGTCCAATAAGTTTTAGCGTATTTATTTAAAGCTTCTAAAGTATCAATATCAAGCTCATTTTTACTAGCGCTTTCTAAAAACCTCTCAAACTCACCAATCAATGCGTTTAAAAACATAGCTTCTTTATTTTCTAAATCTTTTTCATCTCTTAAAGCGGCTAATTTTAAACTCTCCCAATCAATACCCTTGCTAAAATCATCTTTTTTCATACAGTATATACCCTGTCTGCTAAGACCTGTTAAAACACATATATCTTTGATACTTTTTCCTTGTATGAAAAGACTTTTAGCAAGTTCTTTTTTGCTCATATTTTTCCTTTAGAATTATTGCTTGAAATTATATTTTTTTATTTTTTTAAAATCAGTCTATATATACTTTAAATAGGTGGTTTAAAAGCATTTTTTATCTTATGATTATGCGAAAAAATAAAGGCTTTTGATGCGTGATTTATTATTAGAGCTTAATACAAAACTCACAAATGAAAAAGTAAAAATTTCTCCTATTGGAATAGCCAAAGGACTTGATGGGAGAGTATTTAAGATAGATGGGGAAAAATTAATCAATAATATACAAAAAAATGGACTTGATATAGCGTTAAATCTTAATCATCAAGGAGGAGAAGCTTATGGCTGGTTTGATAGAAATTCATTAGAGTTAAGAGAAGATGGCATTTATGCAAGTCTTGAGTTAACGCCCAAAGGGAAAGAACTTGTTGAAAATAAGGCTTTTAGATATTTAAGCCCTGAATATTATGTGGATGATGATAAAAATGTTATTCATTTAGACGCCATGGGACTTGTAAATCAGCCCAATCTTTTAAACAGGGCTTTAAATAAAGCTAGGTCATTAATCAATAGCACCAAAAATTCAAAGTTAAGCACTAGGACAGAAGCTAAAAAAGGCAAGGTCGAGCATGGTCTTCAGGTGGGTGCAGGGAGTGAAACTCCCACTCGCAAGGATGACTTTAGTTCATCCGCGAAATTAAAAAAAGAAAGGAATACAATGAACGAAGAAGAATTAGAAGAATTACAAAAATTAGCCGAGCAAGTAGAAGAACAAGCTGAAAATGTAGAAGAATCCGTACAAGAGACAAAAGATTGTGTAGGTGAAGGTGAAAATCCAGACAGCGAGTTAGAAACTTTAAGACAAGAAAATGAAGAGTTAAAAGCACAAATTGCAGAACTTAAAGCAAAACTTGAAACTGCTTTAAACAAAAATGAAGAAACAGAGATTGAGCTTAATAAAAAACGCCTTGATTCTCTTTTGCAAAATGGACTCATTTTACCAAATCGCTATCAAAAAGCTCTTAATATGAAAGGCAGAGTTTTAGAAGATTATCTTGATGTTTGCAAAAAAGAAGCAAATATTGTTTTAGGTAAAAAAGAACTTAATTTTACAAACAAAAGAAAAGAACTTAATGCTTATGAGGCAAAAGTTTTTAAACAACTTGGAATCAAAGGAGGCAAATAATGGCTTTTACAGAATTAAGCACTGCTTACATGCAAGCAGTGAATAAGGGATTTTCAACCATTTTTAATAATGCTCTTGAAGGTGGAAATAAAGATTATGAAAAATTTGCAATGGTAACCAATGCAAATTCTTTGGTTGTAGAATATCAATTTTTAGCATCTTTACCAAAAATGCGTGAATGGATAGGCGATCGTCAATTTAGCAAACTTAAGGGTCAAGGTTATACTATCACTAAAAAAGATTGGGAAAGTTCCATTGAAGTACCACGAGATGTAATAACTTACGATAATTTAGGAATAATAAGACCACAAATTGAAATGTTAGCTTACGAAGTACAAAATCATTATAATGATCTTATTTTTACACTTTTAGAGCAAAATCAAACTTGCTTTGATGGAAAAGCATTTTTTGCAAATGATCACGATATTGGTGGTGTGAGTTTTTCAAATCTTGGAGATAAAAAATTAAGTGCTGCAAGTCTTATGGAGGCTAGAAAAAACATGCGTGCACTGACTAATGAAAGCGGACGCACTTTAAATATCAATCCTGCTCTTTTGGTTGTACCATTAAGCTTGGAAGCAAAAGCACTCGAGATTGTAAATAGCGATTTAATCAATGGTTCAAGCAATGTTTTTAAAGGCGTTGTAGAAGTATTTACAAGTCCAAATTTAAGCGATCAAGACGCTTGGTATTTAATTGACAATACCAAACCAATCAAACCTTTAATTTTGCAAATCAACAAAGGAGCTGAGTTTGTTGCTAAAGATAATCCTACTGATGAAGCTGCTTTTATGCGTAAGACTTTCCAATATGGAATCGATAGCGAAGACAATGCAGGTTATGGACTGTGGCAATTAGCTTATAAATCAAGCGGAAAGGCAGAATAATGGACAATATAGTTTCAGCTAATAAACTTAGAAATCAAAATGCAATTTTAAATCCAAAAGAAAATGACGATCAAAAAGCTTTATTTTTAAAGGAAAAGCAAGAGTTTGAAAAAGAAAAAGCTTTATTTTTAAAGGAAAAGCAAGAGTTTGAAAAAGAAAAAGCTTTATTTTTAAAGGAAAAACAAAAGACTTTAGAAGAAAATGAAGAAACTATAATAAATGAGTCTTTAAAAAACAAAGAAACAAAAAAAGGAAAACAAGATAAATGATAGCCTTGCTTTCTCCTCCTAAAATGCTAGCTCTTACTTTAAAAGAGTTAGCACTGATGAAAAGGGCACAACAAAACTTAGCAAATATCGATGAAATTACAAGAGAAGTAGTAGCTAAAGCAGCAAAAGATGCAGATGATATTTGCAAAAATAAAGATATTGCTGATTTTATTTGGGAGGATTTTGCATACATTCGCATAAAAATTTATCTTAAAATCGTCTTAGATGATGAAGATAAAATCCTTCTAGATAATGCTTTAAAACGAATTGAAAATGCACCTTTGATTGATAAAGAAGGAAATTTAAGCTCTTTAAGACTTAAAATTATGCAAAGAAAGGACAGGTTTTAGCTTTTTAAGGCAAGACTTTAAGGAGTAAAAAAGGCGAGGTCGGGCGTGGCCTTCAGGTGGGTGCAGGGAGTGAAACTCCCGCTCGCAAGGATGAATTCATTTCATCCGCGAAGTTAAAAAGGACAGGTTTTGACTTTAGATAGTGTTAGCAAAGATTTATTAAAGCATTTTAATGCGATAGGCATAGCAAATTACGAAGATGTCAAACAAGGCGGACTTTATCTAATGCTTGAAAGCCTAACAAGTATTAATCATCATAAAGATAGTGTGAATTTTTCATTGATTTTTAGTTCTCATACTTTTAATAAAGATAAAGATTCTTTGATTAAAAAAATAGATGAATTAAGACTAAAACTTTTTGAATTTGATACAAGTAAAAAGCTTTTAAGCAGTATCGAAAGTGGTTTTATAAGCAGTTCTTTATTTGCTTATAGGCTTAAATTTAATATAGAAATTTTTTCAAAACCAGAAGGAGAAGAATAAAATGAAAAATAACCCTTATTTTAAAGAAAGCGAATTTAAATGTAAATGTGGCAAGTGTGAATTACCGCAAAATGTACCAAGCGATGAGCTTATAGACACTTTATGTGAAATCAGAGAACATTACAATGCTCCTATTATTATAAATAGTGGATATCGCTGCAAAGAGCATAATGCAGAGGTTGGTGGAGCCCCTAAAAGCCAACACGCTATAGGAAGTGCGGCGGATTTTGTCGTTAAAGGGGTTAAGACAGAAGATGTGCATCAATATATTTTGCAAAGATATGATGATAAACCTTTTGGAATTGCCATAAAGCATAATTTTAATGATCCTTATGCTGGGTTTGTGCATTTAGACACTAGAGGCAAAAAAGCAAGATGGACTTATCCATAAGGAAAAGATTGTGTTTAGTTTTATTTTATCAAGGTTTTTAAGTCCTTCAAAAATAGCTTTTTTTGTTCTAATTGCTCTTTGTGGTTTTTTATATTTAAAAAACAATGCTTTAGCTTTAGAAAATGAAAATCTAAAACTTAAAGCTTTGCATTTTAGCAATGAAATCAATGTTTTTAAAGATAAATTAGCCCAGCAAAATAAAGCTATTGATAAATTAAAACTTGATTTAAAGCCCAAAGAGACTTTAAAAGAAGTTTTAAAAGTGGATAAGGTTTTTATTAAAGATAAAAGCTGTGAGAGTGAACTTAAAGCTTATAAAGAATTATTTAATATTTTAGGAGCAAAAAAGTGAATGATAAAATGAGAATTTTCCTATTAATTATACCTTTTGTTTTTTTAAGCGCTTGTGCTTCTAAAGATATTTTGATTAAAACTGAAATCAAAGAAGTTAAAGTTCCTATTAAATGCCCTTTAAAACTTCCTTTAAAGCCTTTAGACAAACAAGACTTAGAAAGTGCTAAAGAAATCTCTAAATATTACTTAGAAGTTGAAAATATAGCCAAGCTTTGCACAGGAGAGAAAGATGAAAGAAAATAATAAAATGATAAATCAAAAAAGCATTGCAAAAGATCTTCTTATAGCTCTTTTGTTTTCAACTTTTGCATTAGCTTTATTATATTTATTTGAAATTTTTACAAGGAACTAGCAATGAAATTAGAAGATATATTTGTATATATGGTTTTAATGATAGTAAGCTTTATAGCTGGACTTGTAGGAATTGTAACAAAAAATAAATTAAGCAAAGCTCTTAATTTAAAAGGTAAATTTACACTCTTTTTAAAAGGTATGCTAGGCTCTATGTTTGTGGCATATCTAGTTTTTGAAATTGTAAATTATCTTAATTTTGGCATAAAGCTTAGCGTTGCAGTGGGCGGTTTTGCAGCTTATATGGGGACAGATGCATTGCTTAAAATTGAGCAACTTGTAGAAAAGCTTATAAATAAAAAATTAGATAAATTGTAAGGCTTTATATTGACCCTTGTATTTTAAAAGGTTTTAAACGCAATTTAAAGCTTTTTAAAACTATATTTGAAAATAAAAAGAAAGCAAAAATGGATAAGTTAGAAATAAATGAAATTAAATCAAGGCTAAAGGCTTTAAAATTTAATCATAAAGAAGATAAAAATTTAAGAAGAGATAGGATTTTAAAACAAGGCTTTAAGGCTTTTGTTTTTGAATATTTTCCTCATCATATCAATTTTATCAAAAAAGAAAGCTCTAATTTTAGAAATTTTATCTATGATAATATTGATGAATTAGAAAAGAAAAATAATCATCTTTGTTTTAAAGCTTATCGTGGAAGTGCTAAAACAACGCTTTTAGTAAGACTTTTTACTCTTTACTCGCTTTTAAGTAATAAAAAGCAATATGCTTTAATTATATCTTCTACTTTAGACATTGCAAGTGAAAGTATAGCAAGTTTAAAAACAGAGCTTGAAGAAAATGCTAAATTAATTAATGATTTTGAAATAAAACTAGGCGATGAATGGACTAGTGAAGCCATAGTTTTTACAAGTTTTAAAATACATAAAAAAATTAAAGCTTTTGGTAGTGGTAAAAAGATAAGAGGAACGAATTATCTTGGCAAAAGACCTGATTTAATTATCTGTGATGATATAGAAAATGATGAAAATGTAGAAAGTAAAACGCAAAGGGATAAACTTTATAAATGGTTTAATAAAGCCATTTTAAAGCTAGTCGCAAGAACACAAGAAAATTATTTATACTTAGTCGTTGGAACTATTTTACATCAAGATAGTCTTTTAAATCGTTTAAATGATGATAAACGCTTTTTAATTTATGATTTTCCGCTTGTGCTAAGCTTTCCTGACAAACTTGATTTAATCGATAAAAACAATATTTTAAAAAGCGATTTAAAGGGTTTTAAATTAGATGATGAAAATTTAAACAAAATAGAAATTTTAAAAGAATATTTTGCTGATACTCAAAGTTTTTTTAGCGAATATCAAAACAAAGCATTAAGTACTGAAAATGCTATTTTTAGCGAGTATAAAATCATAGAAAAAGAACAAGATTTTGACCTTGTGGTTTTAGGGATTGACCCTGCACTTGGTAAGGCAAAAGGCGATTATTTTGCCATTGCTGAGCTTAAAAAGGTAGATAAAAATAAATTTCATTTAAAAGCAAGTGGCTATAAAATATCTCCTAGTAAGATGATAGATGTGATATTAAAGCTTTATATCAAATACTTAAGCTTAGGAAAAATAGTAAAAATAGCCATTGAAACAATAGCCTTTCAAGAGTTTTTCAAAGATAAGCTCAAAGAAGAGGCTTTAAAACTGGGAATTATTTTAAGTATTTGTGAGCTTAAAAATAAAGTCGCAAAAGAACTTCGCATCGATAGCTTAGCACCTTACATTAACGACGGCACGATTTTAATAGACAATAACTCAAATTTACTTATCGAAGAAATGCTAACCTATCCAAAAGCAACACATGATGACTTGCTTGATGCAAGTGAGATGGCTTTTAGAATCGCTTGTAGTGCAGCAAATGCAGATTATAAAGCAATCAATAGAATACTTAGCAAAAGAAAGATTAAAAAAGGATTTTTATGAGAATATTAAACAAAACAGCAAGAAAAAGCGTAGCAAGCAGTGTTGATTTTGATAGTATAATCGCTGCTTTAAATAGTGAGAATTTTAGCGAACTTATAAGTATTTATGATTATTTTAAACGCTTTGATCCACAAATAGCAAGCGAAGTAATGAAAAGGCGTTTTAAAATGTGTTCTTTTCCTATGTTTATTACTTGTAAAGACGAGACTCAAAGAATATTTTTACAAAATTATATATCAAAAAGTGATTTTAGGAAATTCGTCTTTGAAATGAGTGCTGCAGTAGTTTATGGTTTTGCTGCTTTTTTACTTGAATGGAAGGTAAAAGATTTAAATGTTTTTCCAAAACTAAAATACATAAGTCCGAGATTTTTTTCGATGGATGATAAAGAAAGGCTATTTATTTATAGCGAAAGTAGAAAACTTTTTGTGGATGAGTGTGATGATATATTTTTACACTTACATCCAAGCGATTCAGGTTCATTCATAGAACAATCCCTTTTTTATAATGTTGTAAGCATTGCAGTTTTAAAGCAACTTGCTATGAGTAAAAACATTTCTTATCTTGATAATTTAAGTGTGCCACCTATCATTGCAAAAACAACCAATGCAAACAGCGATAAAGAAATAGAAGAACTTTTAATGCAACTTAGCAATTTAAGAAGTGCAAGTGTGGGAATTTTTAACAAAGATGACATGGTCGAGCTTTTAAACTCAGGGCTTTCTACTTCTACTTTTACAGATTTTTTAAGGTATTGTGATGAAGCTATTTCAAAATTAATCAGCGGACAAGTTTTAGCAGGAAATGCAGTGCAAAATGGTACTCAAGCCTTAGGTAATGTACACGAAGAAGTGCGTCTTAATGTGGGTGAAATGGATACACTTTTTTTAAGCAAAAGCATACAAAAATTATTAGAGCAGATTTTAAAACTTAATTTTGCAAAGCCAGCTGAGTTTGAGTTTGTTTTTGATACAAACAAAGAAGTCGATGAGCAATACTTAGCAGGAGTTTATAGCACTATTTCTAGTATGGGTTATGAGATACCTGCTGAGTTTTTAGCAAAAACTTTTAGAATTGAAGGTTTAAAGAAAAAAGAAGTAAGCACTGAAAATTACGCATTTAACTCTTTAATGTTAGAAAAAAATAATCGTCTTAGCAAGGATAAAATAGAATTAAACTCAAGTGCAGAAGATGAGATAAGTGATGAAATTTATGAAAAAATCAAAGCCTTTTGGGAAGAATGTCAAAGCTATGAAGAATTAGAAGAAAGAATTTTTAAAGCATACCCAAATATCAGTTTTGAAAAATTAAAAGAAAGTCTGGATAAAAAAATCGCTCTTGCTTCCATGCAAGCTCTTTTGGATGCTGGCAATGAGTGAATAGGTAGGTCAAGGCAAAACGGGGCTTTTGCGTTAGCAAAAGGGTCGGGTAGCCTTTAGTTGCTTCTTAGGCGGAATTCACTTCCGCCGTTAAAGAAGGTTAAAAAAGGTAAAGAATGAGTAATATTTTTAACAAAAGCGTAGATGAAGCTTATAGCTATTTAGAAAATAAAGGCTTAAAAATAAGCTTTAAATATCACGAAATTAAAAAACAAGCACACGATCGCGCTTTTAGTGCAGCAGGCATTATGAAAACAGATGTATTAAATGATTTGCACGAAGAATTAAAAAAAGCTATGAAAGAAGGAAGAAATTTTAATGAGTTTAAAAACAATTTAAAAGAGCTTTTAACAAGTAAAGGTTGGTATGGTAAAAAAGAAATAACAAACCCAAAAACAGGAGAAAAACGCACTATAAATATCAATGCAAATCGCTTAAAAACAATTTATCATACCAATATGCAAAGTGCTTACGCAAAAGCAAGAGCAAAACAACTTAGCACTTATTCTTATAAAACTTACTGGGTATATAAATGTGCACTTTTAGAAGATTCAAGAAGTGAGCATAAAAAAATGCACAATTGTGCTATACACAGAGATGATCCATTTTGGAAAACATCCTTTCCGCCTAATGATTATAATTGTAAATGTAAAGTCATAGCAGTAAGCGAAAAAGAAGCAAGAGCTAAATATAAAATTTTAGAAAATCCAAAAAGCATTGCTTCTAAAAACTTTGCTTATGATAAAAGAGAGAATTCACAGATGCCAAAAGAAACGAGAATAAGCTTAGATGAGAGCTTAGAAAATTTACCAAAAATACAAAATTATGAAAATTTAAGTGATAAAGAATTAATAGATAAGGTTTATGAAGCTTTTAATGTAAAAAAAGGAGATTTGCTTGTTGATAAAATAGGAGATGTAATAAGCTTAGATGATGATTTTTTCTATGATAAGAAAAAACAAATTTCTAAGATAAAAAAGAATAATCGCCACTTTTATATCGACTATCTGCCAAAGCTTGTAAAAGATCCTGATGAGATTAGATTAAGTATGGATACTGACCCTTACTACAAAGGCTTTACCAAAAAAACTTATATTAAATACTTTTATGATAATGGAGTAAAAGCTCTTGTAATGGTATTAAATCAAAAAGGCAATCAAATCAATAATAAAACTATGTTTTTAAGCGAGAACGACAAGTATTTTAAAGAAGTATTAAGTCAAGGAAAAATTGTTTATAAAAAATAATAAATTTGCAAAAAAGAAGGTGGCTAAACTCTTATAGCCAATGACCCACTGCCACATCGTGATGATACTATAAGAGCATAACAACTTATTTGCTAAAATGATTATATAAGATTTTAAGTAACTTTGCAAGTTTTACATTTTAGCTATAATTTTTTCTTTCATTGTTTTAAATTCTTCTTCAGTAATAATACCTTTATCTTTAAGATTTGATATTCTCTCTAATTCTACGGTTAAATCACTATTAGTGGTAGATATATGATTATTTGCATCAGTATTTTGAGTACACTCTCTAACAAATTCAGCCATTTCTTTGGTTTCGTTTTTTTCCATATTTTTAATTTTAGCCTTATTACCCGAAGCATAAATAACTATCTCGCCAAACATCAAACCTGTACTATATTCAATAGATGAAATTTTATCATAAAGAAAAGTTTCCACCTTTAAGCTAAATATTCCCTTGTCAATAAAAATCAATCTTTTATCAGTAGCTACTAGCAGTCCTGTAGCAAGATTATAAGTGCCTTGTGCTGCTTTTTTTACCTTCTCATTCTCCCATAAAATATCTGGTAAAGCTTTAATTTCTTTTCTTGAGAAAATATTTTTAGCATTTGAAAAATCAGAAATTTGACTTTGTATTTCTTCTAAACTAGGCATTTATACTCCTTTAATAAAATGTCATAGTCTATTGAAGTTTATTTTAAAGTCTGCTTAAACAAAGTCCAAAGCATATCCTTAGTTTCTTCTTCCATTGCTCTGGCTACTCTTTTGTTTATATTTAAATTTTCATCGATAGGTAAAAAAGGTCTTGCTATTACATTTTTAGAGCCAAATTGATGCACTCTGGCATACGCAAAGCCTTTATAGGTGGCATTAAGTGCTACAAAAGCTCTATCATTTTCCACTCCACTATGTAAAGAGCTTTGCATAGAGCCTGTTGCAAAAAGCTTTTTAGTATGCATGATCTTTTGTGCTTTTCTTGAATTTAATGTACTTTGCTTTAAAGGTGCCCATTTTTTAGCATTAGAGTCTTGTTCGTTTTCTAGATTTTCTTTGCTTTCTTTATAAAGTGTTTCAGCAATTATTTCTTTTAAAATAATCTGCTTTTGTTCGTTTTCTAGATTTTCACATTTTTTTAAAAAATTCTCAAGACCCTTTAATTCAAAGCGCTTCATCAAAAAGTCCTTTTTGAGTTTCTTTTATATAGTATTTTGCCCAATTATCTACTTTGATAAGTTCAATAGACATAAAAGTGTATCCGCACTTAAGACATCTTCTAAATCTTTCATTGGTGTCTGATTTTATAGTTTTTAAGACTTTAGTTTTTTCATTTGCACATCTAGGGCAGATCAAAATAAATCCTTTAAAAAAGCTTTTAAAGGATTATATCTATTTTTAATTATTTTATTTAGTCTTGGCAATCTTTTCTAAAACTACAAGCATTATAGTGCAGTCTTTTTTGCTAAGAGTTTCAAGAGAGTATATATCTTTTTTTAAAGTTTTTTTACAAAGTTTGTAAAAACTAAAAATAGGCATTTTTGTTTGTTTTAATAAAGCTTTTAAATAAAAAAATTGTTTATTAGAACTAGCTTTCTTAAGCATTAATCTACCTTTAAAATCAGGTACGAAGTTTATATCATCTTTAATTTTACCATCAAAAATATCAAGCAAGATTTTAAGTTCATCTATGCTTAAATCTTTTGAGCTTAAAACCTCAAATCTTAAAGCTAAAAAATCTTGCCAAGCATTATTTTCTTTATAATATAAATACTCTTTGTGCATGTGTATTTTAGCTAGAAGTTGTTTTCTAAGCATTGCTTGTTTAGGACTCATAGCAAACCTCTTATATAAAGTTCTCTTTTTAGAAAATTTCTGCTAAGCCCACTAACTCTAGCTAATTTAGCAACATTTAATTTGCCATTTTTGTGTTTATAAAAACCATTTTCATCATTTAAAACATCTTTTAAAAGCGTTTTAAAAACCCTTAAAGCACCATTTCTTTTACTCATCTTTTCTTTCCTTGCTAAAACTTAATCAAGCCCATTAAATCAATGGACTTTGTTAAATTTTTTGGCTTTTTTAACATATTTCATTTTTATGTTAAAATTTTTAATATTTTTTAACATTTCAAAAGTTCAGGATTTTCATGGATATTTCCAATGATTTCCATACTAAAAGTGAAATTTTCTTCTAATTGTTCATATGAATAATCATCAATTCTTGGAAAGAAACCATTATGTTTAGAAGTGAAAAACAACCCATTGTAAGTAATAGCATTAGCATAAGCTATTACTTCTTGGGTTCGGGTTCCATCATAAAAACTAAAACTAAATTTTAAAATATCATTTTCATAAATCTTCTTTCCATGTTTATCATATAAACCAGTCCAAAGTTCCATTTCTTTATTATCATCTCTTTCATCAAATTTAATACAAGGAACAAGCTTATCTACATAGTGAACTTTGGCGGGTAAAACGGAGTTTAACTTAGCTAAAGCTGGATATCCCACATAGCCATTCTCTAATTCACTCCAAATCCTAAAATCAAAATCTTGTAGTTTCATTTGTTACCTCCATTTATACTTTTTATAGTTTTTTGCCATTCCTCATCGCTTTTAAACTCATTATTAAGTTCTTTTAAAAGTTTAAGTGCTTCATCATTAGACAAATTAGAAAGAATAGCTCTTATTCTTTCTAATGGCTTGATATCCTTATGGATAATTCCAAAGAATTCCTCTTGCTCTTTTGTGCTTAAATCTTCAAAAAGTTCAGCCAAATCATGAGCATCTATATCTTCTAAATCACTCGCATCTATGCTTACATTGACATACATTTTTTATCCTTTTGTTTTAAATTAAGTTTTAAAAACTTAATCAAATCCGCCTTAGCGGACTTGTTAAATTCTTTTAAGTCTAATTTTTTGCTTTGAAGTCATTTTCTTTTTTCTTTTAAAGCTTTGCTTTTTTAGCTTAGGCTTATTTTTAAAATCAAGTTCTAAAAAGCCATTAAAATGAGCTGTTTTTGTTTTAAAAACACTATTTAAAAGTTTAAAAGTCGCTAAGGAAAGCTCTCTCATTTTTCAATCTCCAAGCTTTCAATCTTTGGCTCTATTCTAAAATTATCTTTTACAACTCTTTTAAGTCCTAGCTTTACTAAGGTGCTATCTTCAAGCTCTGCAATAGCATCTTTATTAAGTTCTTCTTTATAAGTAATGCAATCATTAAGTCCATAGCTTTTTAAAGCTTTGATTAAGTTTTCTAGTTTTTCTTTCACACGTGGTAAAGATACACTTTTACTTAAGCGATAGCCAATCTTGCCAAAGGTAAATTCTTTGCTTCTTTTTTCTGCAAACTCGTGTTTATTATTTTCACAAAAGGTTGTAATGCACTGCTCTATATATTTAAGTTCATCACTTAAAACCTTAATCTCTCCTGCACGAGCTTCTTTAATCTCATTACAAGCTAAAGTCACCTCGCCATTAATCTTTTCTATTTTTACGCTAAGTTCTGCCACTTTTTTAAGTGCTAAGTTAACATCTTCTAAATTATTTATTTGCATCTATTCTCCTTTTAAATTAAATTTATTAATTTGATAATCCCAAAGAATTACGCCATATCTTAAAAGCACTGCGTGTTTAGTTCTTTTCTTGATTATCCTTAAGCCTTTTTTTTCACGCAGTGTCGCGGAGCCTTCAGGTGGGTTAAGGGAGTGTAGCTCTTTATCGCAAAAGGTGGCTTTGCCACATTGCGAAGTCAAAGAGGCAACTCCAAAACTAGCTCTTTAATGCCAAGCTTTTTAGCTAATGCTAATTCTTCTTGCATTCCCTTAGAATACTTAGCATCTTTATGATTGCTCATATAAATATAATCACTTGCTTTTAAAAGCTCTAATCCCATTTGTAAAGCTTTGTCTCTGTGTTTGTTTTCATCCAAATAGCTAAATTGTAGTATGGGTGAAACAGGTGTAAAGCCTTCACATTCACGCATAATTTTTAAGCATTCTTGCTGGGCTACACTAATAGCTTGTGCTTTTCTTTGACTTTCTCTTACAGCTAAAGCTTTGTAAGGAGAAGCGATATAAACTATTGCCATGAATTTTCCTTTCTAATAAATTTAAGTTTTAAAAAACTTAATCAAATCCACCTTAGTAGATTTGTTAAATTTTCTAATACGCCTTAATTACTCCATTTTTATCTTGGTATAAATTATTTTGCAAGGCTAGATGATCAAGTTTTGAATATTTAAAATGCAAGTTAGCTTTTTTGCTCATATTTCCTAAATGTAAAACATTTCTACCAAATTTACTATGACTGTTTAGGCTAACTGCTTGTTTGTTTCTTCTGATATCATCGATAATAATATATTTAAAACGCTTGTCTCCTTTTGGAGTTTCTAAAATTTCTTTTAAGCTCCAACCTTTTTCTTTTCTTTTCACATAAAGCTTGTGGGTAATCCCATATTTATTACAAATTTCTATTTGTTCTTTTATGTTTAAACCAAGCTTATCTTTAAGTTTAAAATTTTTAGTATTTAATGGTGTATCTAAAGGCATTTTTCTTTTTTTTCTATCTTTAAAACAATAATAACTTAACTGCATTTTTCCCTTTCTAAATAAATTTAAGTTTTAAAAAACTTAATCAAAGTGCTTTAATTTAAGCACTTTTGTTAAGCTTTTTACCCAAATGAAAACGAATGATTTTTTTTGCAATATAATCAGGATAAATTCCTTTTAAAACATCTACAAACACTCCACTTTCTTTATAAATAATGCTTACACCCTTTATCTCAAAAAGCGAAGCACTATAATCAGCTTTCTCACCTTTAATCATTGGTATCATTTTTTCTCTCCTTGTATTAAGTTTTCTTTCTTTACTTTTTCTTTTTTGATTAAGTCAATCGTTTCAAAGATAGCCATCCACTTGTCTTTATTTTTAGGACTCTTTAATTTTCTAAGAGCTTCAGTATAGATTTGATGAACGCGTGTCACGCTAAGATTAAGTTCTTTAGCTATCTCTTCAAAACTCATAATATAACCATCTCGCTTGCACTAGTTAATAACTCATCATTTATTTCGCACTCTTCAAGTTCTGCAAGTCTTAAGGCCTTTTTTAAAAGCTTTGCAGAGCTTCTAAAATTACCATTGCTAAATTTAAAATAGCCCTTGCCAAAAAACTCATCACTTTCTTCCTTGCTAAGTCCTCTCATCATCCATTTACCACAAATCCTTGAGTAAAGTTGTTTAAGCTCTTTGTTTTTACCCATTAGGTTTTTGTATAAAATCTCAGTTCCTACTAAAATAAGAGGCACTCTAGCAAAATCCGCAATGCGTCTTAAATCCTCCAAAGCCTTTAGTGGTAGATATTCGGCTTCATCTACGATTAAAATCTTTTCATTGGTCTTTAAAAATCTTGCAATTGCTTTTAGTTTTGAAGCATTGTTACTATTTGCTTCGATTTTAAGAGCATTTAAAAGCTCATCAAGCATTACACCCACACTTGTATGACAAGTTGCCTCTATTAAAATACTTTGTGGTCTGGTTTTAATAAACTCGTTTATAATAGTGGTTTTTCCTGTTCCTGCTTCTCCAAAAATAAGTGCGATTTCTTTTTCATTTACAGCTTCGCTCATTACAAAAGTAGCCATAGAAAAATCACGGCTTCTAAAAAGTTGTTCTTTTTTAGGTTTTTCATTTTGCTTATCTTTGTGATTAGCGATAAAATCTCTTATCTTTTTACTCCATAAAGCCACATCACCTTTATAGCTTGCACTTTTAATCTGTGAGATTAAAGAAGCACTCGCACCAATCGCTCTTGCCAATGCACTTGGCTTCATACCGCTTTGCTCTAAAAAGCATTCTAATTCTTTGCTTAGTTCTTGCATATAAATCCTTTTGTTTTTAAGCTTTTTTAAAAGCTTTTAAAAACTTTCAAAGCGTGTTTAAATAGACTTTAAAAGCTTTTAAAGACTTTTAATACCCTGCCTTTTTGGCAGCATTTTCCCATTTTGGAATTTTGCATTTGGTATCTTTTATAACTTTTGTACTCAAATGTTCAAAATCACCATTGCTAACAAGGGCTTTTGAAAATTCAAGTTCTTTTTTAGCATTGTTACTAGCTTTTGTTTTTGGAGCTTTAACTTTTTCTAGTTTTTCCTTGCCAAGAGCTAAATACTTTTCCATATTCTTTTCTAAAATCATTCTTTGCTTATCGATTTTGTCTTTATTTGCTTTTATGGCTCTATTTACAAGTTTTCTAGCAACTTTAGCTTCTTCAATGCTTACCCCAAGTTCTAAATCTAAGTTGTTTGCTACACAAATAAGTTCTTTTTGTTTATCAAAGCAAAAGATTTCGTTTTGGTTATTAAGATTTTCACACACAAACACTTCTTCATGGGTGTATAATTTTGGATTATAAAAAAGAGTTCCATTAAGACTAAGTCCTTTATTTAGCACCTTTCTAAGCTTTAATTCACCGCCTAAATACATACTAAGGCTAAGCTCATCTATAGCAATAGCATCGCTAATCTTTGCTTCAAAACTTTCTTTTGGAGTGGCACCTAGTCGGTCAAGCCATTTGTTATTCATAAAATACGCACTATAATCATCAATACACTCTCTCATATACTCAAGTGTTTTAAGTCTTCTTTGATTTGTCTTATAGCCTTTTTTAAGTCTTCTTTCTTTTTTAGAATAAAAAAACTCAATAGCTTGTCTTTCTTTGATGTTAGCTCCTATATATCCGACGAGATTGGCTGTGAGTGAGTTTTGTAAGTCTTTGAATTTATTTTCTACATAAGGCTTACTCCAGCCACTGTAAGCTGGCATCGCTTTATAATCAATGTTTAATCTCTCTAAAAGAGCTTTGACATTTTTACTTAAAAATGCCTTGCCATTATCTGAGTGTATGCATTTTGGAACGCCATAAGTGCTGATGTATTTTGCGATGGCTCTTGCTATGCTTAAACTATCTTCACTAAAGCCTAGATAAAAGCTAGCCACACCGCTATAAGTATCGATTAATGATATTATAGTGTAGCGTTTATGCCAAGAGCACTCATCACCTTTTAAGCCATAAGTTTCATTGATAAAATCTACTTTACAAATAGCATCAAGTGGACTTGCATCAATTTCTACGATTTCATTGATGGTATTTACTTTCCAATTACTCACACCAAGTGCTGGCAGATGTCTGCTTATAGCTCCATCTTCGCCATACAAGATGATATTTTTTATGAGTTTGTTTTCTTTTAAGTATTTTTTCATACTTCTTAAAACACATTCATAGCTTATAAATTCATCTTTTTTGCCTAGAAAATCTTTTAAATCTAACTTGCCATTTTTTGCTAATTCATAATTTAGCACTCTGTGGATATTAGAAGCATTAAGTCTTCCTTTTTGAGCAAGTAAGGTATTTATAAAAAGCTCTTTTATACCAAGAGTGCTAATGGCATCATCTTTTTTATTTTCTCTTTTATCTATTAAAGCATCAAGCCCGTTTGCTAAGTATTCTTTTTGCCAAGAAAAGAGCTTGTTTTGTGTGAGTTTAAACTCATAGATTTTTTTAGCGTTAATGTAATTTATAAAATCATTTGTGCTTATCTTGCCTTTAGCATGGAGCCATTCTTTAATCACAGCAGCTTTTTGTAAGGCTAAATTTTGCTTTTTAGAACTGGCTTTTGCAAAGAGGCTTAAGTTATCTTTGTTTATTTGTATTTGATTTTCGCTAAGTTTGGTTTTGTTAGTGTTTTGCACTTGCAAGGCTTTAGAATTTTTAAGCAAAACATCATCATTTAATGCTTTGCTTAAAGCTTCTTGTGTTGTTTTAGGAGTTATAGTAGTAGTATTGCTTATATCTTCTATGTTAAAACCTTGCTCTACTAGCTGTGCTTCTTCCTTGCTTAAAGGTTTAGACCAGATTTGAAGGGTTTTACCTGCATGACCACCAACACCTTTGGAGTATTTAAAGTATAATATATTGAACTTTAAAAGGCAAAATTTTTTACCTTTTTTATGAGCTCTATTAGCGGATTTTATTATAGTATCTCTATTTAAATTATATTTTTCTGCAAATTCTTTACTACTTACCCACATTCAAGCCACCTTAAACCCATCTTTTTCTAGCATTTCTTTTAATTCTTTAGCTCTACCCCTTATACCCTTAATCCTACCATGAGACAAATCATAAAGTATAGTTATATCTTTATGATTTAAGCCCTTAGCCTTAGCCCAAGTCATAAGCTTTACACCTTTAGCACTCATAGTTTTTACAAGTTTATTTTTCATCTAAAATCCTTTTGATTATAATTCAACTCTTTCTTTAATTTGACGACCTTTATATCCTTTAAAAGTATGAGATTTTAAAGCACTCTTATAAGTTTTTTCCCAGTATCGTGTTTTAGGAAACATTTACTAACATTTTCAGCAATTTCTTTACTTTTTTGATTTGCCAAAAATCCCTCTAGCTTCTCATGAGAAAGCTTAATAAGTTCATCTTTACCATTAAAATTTTCACTCTCAAATAAATGTTTTACACCATTTAAAAGATTGCTTGCTTGCTTAAAATTCATTTTACGCCTTTTAATTTTATTTTTGCTTTTTTGTGTTACCATTACCAAAAAAGTTATGTAATTATAGTATAATTTATTGAACTTGTCAAGTATTTGGAGTAAAATATGGAACTTTCTTTAAGAATGAAAGAATATAGGGAGTACTTTGGTTGGACGCAAACTGATTTATCTGAGAAATCTGGCGTATCAATAAGCACAATTAAAAAGTACGAAGCTGGATCAGTTGATAATTTTACCTATGGCAATTTAAAAAAAATTGCTTCAGCTTTTAATCTATCTCCAGCTTCATTTATTAGTGAAAATATGTCCGACAATAGTCCGACAATATCTAACAAAATATGTCCGACAAACGTAAAAAATTGTCCGACAAGCAATGTAATTTTAGAAAATTTTACTCAAACCTTAAACGATGATATGATAAACATTCCTTTTTTTGAAAATGTAAGAGCAAGTGCTGGAAGTGGCGCTTATAACGATGAAGAAAGCACTCAAGCTTTGGGACTTTCTAAGAGTTTTTTGCGTGAATGTTTTGGCTTATACTCTTTTATAAATCTCTCTGTGATTTTAGGACAAGGCGATTCTATGACACCAACACTTCCTGAAAACTGCTATCTTTTAATCCAGCAAGGAGAAGTGGCAGAAGGCGAAATTTGTGTAACACGCATTGAAGATGAGCTTTATGTAAAACGCCTTCAAAAACGCCCCAAGCTAAAACTCCTTAGCGATAACAAAGCGTATGAGCCCATTAATTTAGAAGGCGAAAACTTTGAAATACTCGGACGCGTTGTAGGATATTTTAAAAAGACTACTCTTTAATTTTTAAAGGTGTTTAAAAAACTTTGTAAAGTATTTGTAAAAAGAATGTAAAAATGTGTAAAGCACAATGTAAAAAAATGTAAAGATAAAAGCTCACTTTGATTTCTAAAAAAATCTCATCAAAATACTATAAAATAATACTTTGATTAAAATTTCTCTCACTTTACTTTTTTACATATCTTTATATTATACTTGGGGTTATGGCGATGTGATGAATGAAATCATGCAAGCTGTTAAAGGTATAACCACTGAAACAAGTTATA
>NZ_RYYJ01000014.1:0-29068 GCF_004379015.1 Campylobacter sp. US50a
ATGCAATCCGATAGTCGCGTTCCTTATGGAATTGGCAAAAATCAAAACTATCAAACAGACGCCCTTAAATGGAAATAAATTAAGATTAATTTTAATTTTTTGTTTTTTAATTCCAAATTTAGCTTTTGGAGCTGAAACTGCAGAAGGTGTCCTAAATATATTACGCAACGGGCTTTTATCATGGACTCCTCTTATTAAAACCGCTTGTTTATGGGTATTTTTTACTTTAGTCGTTATTGATTTGGTTTGGACTTTTGGTTTAAAAGCTTTAAGCGGTTTTGAATTTGGGGAGTTTTTAGCTACCCTTATTAAAAAAATCATCTATATTGGAATATTCATATTCTTATTTAATGTAGATTACTGGCTTCAAATCATTTTTAATAGCTTTTCGCAATTGGCTACAAATGTAAATAATGGACTTGATATTTATCCAAGTAATATTATTCAAAATGCTTTTAAAATTGTTATGATAATTTTAAAATCTATGAGTGTAACAAGCCCTGGAGAAAGTTTTTTTAAAGTTATTTCTGGAATTATTATTTTAATAGCTTTTGTGCTTATGGCGATTGATTTGCTTATCGTATATCTCAAATTTTTCTTAATGAATGTAATTATATATTTTGCTTTGGCGTTAGGTGGTTTAAACCATTTTAAACAAATAGGCTTAAATCCTATAACAACAGCCATTAAAGTTGGAATAGAACTTTTTATGATACAAGGTTTGATGGGATTATGTATTACAATAATAGAAAAAACATATAATGAAATGGATCAAGAAATATCATATGAAATTACATTAGCTGTTCTTGTTACCTCTCTCATCTTCTGCATGATTACAAAAATGATTCCTGGTATTATAGAAGCTGTATTTAATGGTAGTATTGGAGAAAGTGCAGGGGCTGCTGCAGGTTTTAGGGCTGTTGCCACCATGGCAGCAGGGGCTGCTACGGGTGCAGCTGTAGGAGCTGTCGGTGTTACTCGTGCCATGAACGCAGCTAAAGAGTTGCATTTAGCAGAAGGTGGTAAAGGTGGAATGGATCTAGTTAAAGGCGTAGCAAAACATTTAGCAACTTCTGGAGGAGAGCATTTAAGAGATAATCTTACAAAAGGCAGAATGCCTCATCAAATGGCTAATCGCTTACAAGAAAAACTTAAAGATATACAAGGAAAAGCAAGTGAAGGTGGTATATCATCTGGAACACCAAAAGAAGAAAGTTATCAATCAGGAGTAAATCCTAATGCTATGCAATAATAAAACCAATGCAAGGGTGGTAAGTCCTTGCATTAGCGTTTCACAAACGGCGATAATTTACTTTTTAAACTTAAAAAAGATTTTTCTTATTTCTTCTCTAAAAAGTGTAATTACTACTGCAATTACCGCAATGAAAAGATTAAAAAATTCCATTATGGACTCCTACTTATTTGGTTTCCACCCACACACCCAACCAAATAGCCAAAAAAAAAGCTCGATTTCTCATAAGAGAACCGAGCTTAAACCAAATAAACAGGTTGTGAAACTTTTAGTCCATCTACCAAATGGATAAATTAATTATATCATAAAAAGGAGTAAAAAAATAATGAATATTTTTAGGCAAAAGCAAAAGATAGAAAAGAATGAGTTTGACACTTCAAGCAATCCTTATCTTAATGCAAAAACCGAATGGCTAGAAAGATACGGCGATTATATCACTCGTGCTAAAAACTGGCAAATTGTAGCGATGATCAGCTTAGCTATGTGCTTTGTATGTGTTCTCTTTATAGGCTATATCGGCTCTCAAAACAAACTTATACCTTATATTGTAGAAGTTGATAAACTAGGAAATACAGCTAAAGTAGGCATGGTTCAAAATATTGATTTAAAGAATCCAAATGTCATAAAGTATAGTCTAAATACTTTCATTTATTCTTGGCGTTCTGTTTGGGGGAATCCACAAACTCAAAGAAAATTTATATTTGATGCTTACACATATGTAGAACCAAAATCTAAAGCATTTAATTTTTTAAATGAAGAATATCGTAAAAATAATCCTTTTGAACGAGCAACTAAAGAAAATGTGCGAGTTAAAATTAAAAATATTGTCCCTCAAAATATTGATACTTGGCAAGTTGAATGGGAAGAAACAACTACAAATTTAAATGAAGATATTCTTTCTAAGGAAACTTATAGAGGATTATTCCAAATCAAACAAATCGTTCCTACAACTGAAGAACAAATTTTAAAAAATCCTTTAGGGATTTTTATTACAGATCTTAATTTTGCAAAAATTTTATAAGGAGTTAAATATGAAAAAGTTTATTTTTAATACAAATACAGCCACAAGGGAAATCCACCACACCCCAACAAGTGGGGCAAGGCTAAAAAGCCTTGACTATAATTATACAAAGGAGTATAATTACAACTATGATGAATTTTATGGCATTCATCTTAGCTCCTTTAGGGGCTTAGATTTTCGCCACAAGGGTGATGACCTTGTGGCAAACACCCCAAAAAATTATATTCAAAAACTCAAAAAACTTTCTTTAATTGCGTCTTTACTTTTATTTATTGGTAGTAGTGCATATGCTAACAATCTAAATGAAAGAGATTTTGCAAATCTCACACCAAAAGAAAAAAAAGATTTAGCAATAGCTCAAAAATGGATAAATTCAAAAACCACTACTATACAAGGAAATAATGGAGAAGTAATTTTTCTTTATGGCGAAGCTATGCCAAGCATTGTAACTGCACCTTTAAGACTTACTGATATTTCTTTAGAACCTGGAGAAGTGATTAAAGATGTTCAAATAGGCGATAGTATAAGATGGGCTATATCTTTAAGTATTAGCGGGGAAGAACCTTATTTAGTTTCTCATATTATCGTTAAACCTACGGATAAAAACCTACAAACAACCATGAACATAATGACAAATAAACGAGTTTATCGCTTAAATTTAATATCTGAAGCTAAGAAATTTATGCCTGCAGTTTCATTCAATTATACAAATCAAATCATTCATACACTAGAAGATTATAAAAACCAAATGAAAGCAAAATCTGAAGCTAAAAATTTCTATAAAACAAAAGATGATGAAATTCCAAGCAATATTGAAAATTTAGACTTTGGTTATAGTATTGAAGGTAATGCACCTTTTAAACCTTTAAGAATTTACAATGACGGCATAAAAACTTATATTCAAATGCCAAAAAATTTAAAATTCTATGAAGCACCCGCACTTATGGTTTTAGATTCTAGTAATGAAAAACAAATTGTAAATTATCGCTTAAAATATGATACATTTATTGTAGATAGACTTTTTAATAAAGCAATTTTACTTTCAAATGTAGGCTCAAAACAAGAAAAAATTACAATCACAAAGCATTCTAACAAGGCTAATCAAGATATAGTCAATAACGTGCTTTACGATTTATCACTTCAAAATAAAAATAAAAAGGATAATAAATGAGAATTTTATTTTTGGCGTTAATCGCTTTATTTATAACTTCATGTGCAAAAGTCAATTCAGAATATTTTACTTCTAGCTTTTCGGTTAAAGAAACAAAAATAAATTACGACAAAATCGCTGATGATTTTTCGCAATTTATCATTTCGTATTATTTGCCTAACAAAACTACATTTTATTTCAGTGACATAAATGACAATAAAGCATTTTCGGATTATTTTGTAAATACATTAAGAAATAAAGGTTATGCAATTAGCAACGATCATTCGAGAAAAAATTTAACCTTTCTAAGCTATCAGGTTTCGCAAATTGACAATGAAAATGTAATTGCAATATTTAATATCAATGAAAGTAAAATCAATGTGATTTATAAAATCATTGAAAACAAGCTTGTAAAAATAAATATGACAAGTTTTAATTTTACTCCGCAAAATTAAAGGTTGAATTATGCTCGAAATTAATACTTCACCAAATAAATTTTTACCAAAAAATAATAAAAGACTTTCTAAAGTCCCTATTATAATATTATTTACTATTGCTGTAATCGTATTATTTAGCGTATTTTATGTAGCTTTATCAAGAAAACAAAATTTAGAAAAGCAAGCTACACAAACTGCACCAAAAGAAGAAACACAAAGCACAAGTAAAATTGAAAATATTGCTTCTTATGTTGATGAATTATCACAAACTAAACAAATAAAAGAACAAAACTCAACCTTACAGCCTGTTAATAATACTATCCCTATCACTCAACAAGTTCAGCAAGAAATCAAGCCTCAACCTATACAAACACCTATTCTTATGCAAAACAATGAAATAGATGAAAGAGAATTAAGATTAAAAAAAGATATGCAACTTAAAGCTTTAATCAGCCAAACTTCTTTAGGGATTAAAAGTGAAATTCAAGAAAAACCAACAATAGGTAATCATTTTACCCCTTCTCAAACCGATTACCCTAATATTCCAAATGATCAAGTCAATACAAGTGCAGGATTAGGTGGATTAGATACCAATGCAAATAAAGATGCACAAGGTCAGCAATTTTTATCACAAAAAAATGACAATGGGTATTTAAAACACTCGAAACAAAAACCATTAAGTCCTTATGAAATTAAAGCAGGGTGGAACATTCCCGCTGTTTTAATCACAGGAGTTAATTCCGATTTACCAGGTCAAATATTGGCACAAGTAACACAAAATGTTTATGATACTTCAACAGGTAAATATCTTTTAATCCCACAAGGCACTAAAGTTGTAGGAGCTTATTCAAGCAATATCATTTATGGACAATCAAGGCTTTTAGTAGCTTGGAATAAGCTTATTTTTCCAAATGGAGATACATTAAATATCGATAGTATGCAAGGAACTTCACAAGATGGATATACAGGATTTGAAGATGAAGTAGATAATCATTATTTTAGAATTTTTGGTTCTGCATTTTTGCTTTCTTCAATAACTGCAGGAATTGCATTATCTGATAATTCTAGCACAAACGGAGAAAAAGAAACCGCTTCGGATAAGGCTATTTCCCAAGCAATTCAACAAATGGGACAAGTTGCAAGTGAGATGATAAGAAAAAATATGAATGTTAGCCCTACTTTAAAAATTCGTCCTGGATATAAATTTAATATCTTTGTAACTAAAGATATTATTTTAGAACCTTTGGAGCTTAGATAAATGATTGATATTGCTTTAATTGAACAATGTAAAAATCCAAATGTAGAAACACAAATCATACAAAAAATTATTCAAATAGAAAGCAATAATCAACAATTTGCAATTAATATTAATAAAATAGGATCTTTCATTCCAAAAACAAAAGATGAAGCAAAAACACTAACGCAAAGCTTTATCAACAAAGGTTATAGCGTTGATATTGGCTTAATGCAATTTAATTCAAATAATCTTAAAACTCCTACATTTAAAAATTATAGCATTGATGATCTTTTAGATCCATGTAAAAATATTAAAGCGGGTAGTGATATTTTTTATTTGGCGTATGAAATGACAAATGAAAATTTAGCAAAGGAGGAGCGTATAAATCAGGCATTAAGTATTTATAATACTGGAGATTTAAAAAAAGGATTTTCTAATGGCTATGTAGCTAAATACGATTCAACGGCAAAAATGATAGATAACTTAGAAGAAAAAGCAAGAAAATCAGATACAAGAATTAAGATTGCTTATAATCTTTTCAATTTGCAAACACAAAAAAAGGAGTAAAAATGGAAAATGAAAATTTGGAAGAGAATAAACCTACACAATTTGATGATAATGAGCCAAGCTTATTTGATAACTTAGAAGATGAGGAACAAGATAATGATTAATAATATTACAATAGGCGGAAGATTAACAGCTGACGCTGAATTAAGACACAGTAATCAAGGTAGCATAATATGCACTTTTACTTTAGCAAATAATAGAAAATATAAAGAGATAGAGAATTCAACTTATATCGAAGTATCTCTTTTTGGTTCTTTTGCTAATGCCATGCACCCATATTTAAAAAAAGGCATTTCAGTTGATGTGGTTGGAGAACTAACTCAAGACACTTGGGAGCATGAAGGAAAAATTTACTCAAAACACCGAATAAAAGCAAAAGAGATAGATTTTAGAACACCAAAAAAAGAAAAACAAACAATACCTAATATTGAAGAAGGAGAAAATTATGAAGGATTTTAAAGAATTAGAAACAATACCAAATTTCAGCTATGAAATTGATCCGCTAACTGCTGAAGAATTAGGTGCATTTGAAGAAAATGCTTTAAGTGAAGAAGATGCCAAAGAAGGCATAGAAGATCAAGGATAACTCTATGAAAAACAAAGACTTTATCCAAGAAACAGCTGATAAAATTATAGAAAGTTTAAAAAATGGAACTGCACCATGGATTAAACCTTGGAAAGGTATCGATTTAGCTAATAACATGCCTTATAATCCTATTACAAATAAGCCTTATAATGGCATAAATAGTATTAATCTAATGCTACAAAATTATAGTGATCCTAGATGGCTTACTTATAAACAAGCACAAAGTATTAATGCACAAGTTAAAAAGGGTGAAAAATCTACTTTAATTCAATATTGGCAATTTAGCGAAATAGTTGATAAATTAGATGAAGAAGGCAATGTTATCACAAATGAAAAAGGAGAAGTAGAACAAATCGAAATAAAATTAGAAAATCCTAAAGTATTTTTCGCTTATGTTTTTAACGCTGAACAAATCGAAAATATGCCAAAACTAGAACCAAAACAAGAAATTGATAATTTTCAAATAATTAAAGAGGCACAAAAAATTTTAGACGATTCAAAAGCGATTATTCATCATCAAGGAAATAGAGCTTTTTATAATGCTACAAATGATACTATTACACTACCACCAAAAGAAAATTTTTTAAATGAAAGTGCTTATTACGCAACTGCTTTACATGAATTAGGACATTGGAGCGGTCATTCAAGTAGATTAGATAGAGATTTAAACAATCCTTTTGGTTCTAAAGAATATGCCAAAGAAGAATTAAGAGCCGAAATTGCAAGTTTTCTATTTAATGGTAAAATTGGTTTAGATTATGATCCAGGACAACATTTATCATATATTGATAGTTGGGTGCAAATTTTAGAAGATAAACCGAATGAAATTTTTAAAGCTACCTCCGACGCTACAAAGATTGTTAATTTTATTGAAAGTCTTTCTTTGGAGCAAAAACAAAAAATAGAGCTTGAAAACTCAAATACACAGAAACAAGAGCTTACACAAGATAAGGAGTTAAACTTGGTAACTAAAAAAACTTACCTATATGTTCCATTTGAAGAGAAAGAAAGTGCTAAAAAAGCAGGTGCAAAATGGGATAAGGAAGCTAAAATGTGGTATGCTCCTAAGGGAACAGATCTAAAAAATTTCAATCAATGGTTAAATCAATCATCATTAACACCAAACTATAGCAATACGCATGATGAATTTAAAGCTTTTTTAGAAAAATATGAACTCAACATTGAAGGACAACCTATAATGGACGGCAAACTTCATCGAGTTAGTGTTATAGGAGATAAAGGAAGAGAAAAAAGCGGAGCTTATGTAGGATTTTTAAATGGACACCCTGCGGGATTTGTGCAAAATTATAAAACTGGTATTAAAGAAAATTGGAAAAGTGCTAATTCTTTTGAAAATACTAAAAATCAAGAAATAAACTTTAAAAATGCAATAGAACATAATAAAGCAATGAAAGAAGCAAGAGAAAAAGAACTTGCACAAGCTTATGAAAAAACAGCTTTAAAACTTGAAGAAGAATATAATAACGCAAGGTGGGCTAATTCAGAACACCCTTATTTAAAAGAAAAAGGATTTGATAAAAATTTCTATCTTAAGCAAGATAAAAACGGTAATTTATTAATTCCTTTAAGAGATATTGAAGGCAAATATTGGGCTACACAAAGGATTTTCGCTAATGGTGATAAAATGATAGGAGCTACACGCACAGCAGAAGAAAAAGAGCAAGGCATAGAATACCCTGCAAAAAAGCAAGGCAATTTTTTCTTACTTGGTGCAAAAAATTTAGATAATGTCAATGAAGTTTATATTTGCGAAGGATTTGCAACAAGTGCTAGTGTTTATGAAGCTACAAAATCCCCTACTATAATGGGAGTAGATGCTGGGAATTTAGAAATTATCGTAACAAGTATAAAAGAAAAATATCCTAAAATGAATATTATTATTGCAGGGGATAATGATATAAAAAAAGAATTAAACGGCAATAAGAATGTAGGCAAGGAAACAGCTTTAGGCATACAAGAAAAATACCCCGAAGTAAAAGTCGTATTGCCAAATTTTACAAATGAAGAAGCACAAAAAGGCTTAAGTGATTTTAATGATTTAATGAAAAGCAGGGGATTAGAAGAAATTAAAAAACAATTAAAAGAACAAATTGCAAAGCAACTAATGGCTGAAAAAGCTACCACCAAAGCACTTGATAAAAATAAAGGCATTAATAAAGAAATTTCAACTAAAAAAGATATAGGGATTTCTTTATGAAAAAACAAACTAATCAAGCTTTAGTTTATATGTTAGGGCTTATTGGAATTTTCCTAACATTTACTATTATTAGCCAAATTGCAACGCAATATTTAGCAAAATCGTTTAATTACTCCCCTAGCTTAGGTGAAACTTCACTTTATGGATTTTATAATCCTTTTAAGTGGATTTCTTGGAGTTATGCTTATTATTCTTTTTATCCTGATTTTTTCAAAAAATTTTTTATGTTAATGTTTGCAGGTGTTGCATTTTGTTTTATTGTTTTTATTTTGGTGAAACTTGCCTTTTTGCGTAAAGCAAAAGCAATAGAAAATCTTCATGGATCGGCACATTGGGCTACTTTAGAAGAAGTCAAAGAAAGTGGCGTATTTGATAAAGATAAAGGTGTGTATATCGGTGGTTTTGAGCACAAAAAAACACTTCATTATTTAAGACACGATGGTCCTGAACATGTAATGCTTTTTGCACCTACAAGAAGTGGTAAAGGTGTAAGCTTACTTTTACCTACACTTTTATCTTGGGAAGAATCTGCACTTATTTTTGATATAAAAGGTGAGTTATGGGCTTTAACTGCGGGTTGGAGACAAAAATACGCCAAAAATAAAGTATTAAAATTAGATCCTACTTGTTTAGATGATAGTGCCGTAAAATTTAATATTTTAGAAGAAATAAGATTAGAAACAATGCACGAGATTAAAGACACTCAAAATATTGCAATTAATCTCATTTTCAAAGGCGAAACTCCCCCTACTAATCCTACTCAAGGTAGCACATCTTATTTTAAAAGTGAAGCAGCAAATTTCTTAGTTTCAATTATACTTTATGCTTTGCATTTAAAAAAATATCGAGGTGAAAATACCCCAAATCTAACTGATATTTATAAATTCATCAATGATCCAAATCAAAGTATCGATGAGCTATTAGAAGAAATGGTTGAATGCGATATTTCCACGATGGATAAAAACACCCAAGAAATTATACAAAGCATATCAAGATCAATGAAAAATAAAGCCACTCAAGAATTAAGCGGTGTAATAGGAACAGCTTCGGAAACTTTAAATCTTTATATTGATCCTATCTTAGCAAAGAATACAGCAAAAAGCGATTTTAAAATCAAAGATTTAATGAATCATGATAACCCTGTTAGTCTTTATTTGATCATTCCACCAGGACAAAAAGATAGACTGCGTCCTTTTTTTAATTTACTCATTAATCAAATCTTTAGAACTTTAACTGATGATTCTTTAAGTTTCAAAAATGGGGAAAATGTCAAAAGATACAAACATAAAATGTTAGTGTTAGCTGATGAGCTAACTATGTTTGGAAAATTAGGAGTGCTTGAAGAAAATCTTGCTTATATGGCAGGATATGGAATGAAGTTTTACGGATCTATTCAAGATATTCAACAACTTTATTCTATTTATGGTGAAAAAGAAACAATTATTTCAAACTGTCACATAAGAATAGCCTTTACACCAAATAAAATCGAAACTGCAAAACTCTTATCTGAAATGGGCGGAATTACAACTATTATTAAAAAATCTCTTACAAGTTCTGGAAAAAGAACTGCAGTAATGCTTGGCAATGTTAGTGAAACTATACAAGAAGTGCAACGCCCTTTAATTACAGCTGATGAGTGTATGCGATTGCCTTCAGCTAAAAAAGATAAAGATGATAAGATAATCGCTCCTGGTGATATGTTAATTTTTATAGCAGGTCAAGCACCTATTTATGGAAAACAAATTTTATACTTTAAAGATCCCGCATTCTCTGCAAGGTCAAAAGTAATGCTGGATAAACAAATCAGCGATATTTTATGATACAAAAGGAATAAAAATGGCAAAAATACATTTTGTTTTAAATGGCAAAGGTGGTATAGGTAAAAGTTTTATAAGCTCTTTGCTATGTCAATATTTTTTAGATAAAGGAGAAAGTATCGTCGCTATTGATACAGATCCTAACAATACAACTTTACTCAATGTAAAAGCTTTAAAAGCTAAATTCTTACAACTTATTGATGATGAAGGAAAATTTGATGTCCGTGCCTTTGATAAAATTGTAGAATTAGCTTTTGAAAAAAAGGCTAAAAACTATATTATTGATAGCGGTGCAACTACTTTTATACCTTTAATCGATTATCTTAAAGAAAATGAAGTTTTAGACTTTTTAACAAGCAATAGTTTAGAAGTTTTTATGCATGTCCCTATCGTAGGCGGACAAGCAAGAGATGATACTATTTTGGGATTAACACAACTCACACAAGCTTTTAATTGCTCTTTTGTGGTGTGGGTTAATGAATATCACGGATCAATTATCAAAGATGATTTCGAGTTTGAAGAAACTAAAGAATATCAAGCTATCAAAGAAAAAATCAAAGCTATTATTTATCTTAATGCTTTAAGTAAAGATACTTTCGGCAAAGATTTGTTAGAACTCACTTCCAAGAATTTAACTTTTGGTGAAGCTATGCAAGATAAAAACTTTTCTTTAATGTCGAAACAAAGGCTTAAAATTTTCAAAGATAAAGCATTTAATCAAATAGGTAATATATTATAATAATATCTTTATGATATTATTATAATATTTATTTAATTTAATATTAATATTATTATGATATAATTATATTAATTATTATAAAGGAGTAAAAATGCAAAAACAATATCCCGAAGTGCATAGCTTAGAAGAAAGCCTTGCGATACTTAAAAAATATAAAGATGATGTAAATAAGGAAGATTATGAAGGTATAAAATCTGTTATAAGTAATCATGCTATAGAGAGTATTTACATGAATGAATTAGATATTATCGCTATGATAAAACAAAGTGCTTTAAAGTTAAGTGCTGATGAAATCATTGCTGAATATAAAGAAAAAGGATTTGTAGAATATGAAAGAAAGCAATGAAGAACTTTTTAAAAGATTAATTACAGATAATAAACTCGGTATAAAAGATGAAAAATTATTTGATAAAGAATCGAGATTTTATACTGGTTTAAGAGAAAGAGAACTTACGCTCAATCCTATCAGAGGTAATTTTGATTATCAGCACTTGAAAAATATACATAAACATATTTTTCAAGATGTATTTCACTGGGCTGGAAAAGATAGAATGGAAGTAGGCTTGCATGGAAATTTTGGAAAATATGCACCAAATGGAACAATTACTAATTTTATTCCTGGAAAAGATTTAAATGCAACCGCTCAACAAATTTTTACTTGGCTTAAAGAAGACAATTACTTAAAAAATTCAAAAGATCTTAACGATTTCGCAAAGAACTTAGCCGAATTTGCTAGAAACCTAAATGCTTTGCACCCCTTTAGAGAAGGTAACGGCAGAACTCAAAGAATATTTTTAAATGAGTTGGCTAAAAATGCAGGTTATAAACTTGATTTAAATTTAATACCAAAAGATAAAATGATAATGGCATCTGTAGAAGCTTCACAATTGAAATTAGGAAAACTTGAAGCCATAATTAAAACCAATCTAAAAAGCTTTAGACAAAATTTAGATTTGGAGCAAAATAAAGGAATATCATTATAATGCTATGAGAAAAACTATTGCAATATTTGCCTTTTCCTTTGTATTTCTTCTAATCCTCTCATATCTTATTTTTTATTTTGGTGGCTTTCATTTTAACCATACAAGATCAATGCCTTTGGGCTTATATAAAGAAATTAGCTCTTCCATTTTTAACAAAAACGATATTGTGCTTTTAAAAATACCACAAAAGAAAGAAATTTTATTAAAAAAGATTGTTGCAATAAATGGAGATTTTGTAGAAGTTAATAGACAAGGTGTGTTTATTAATAAAACACTTATGCCTGATTCTAAAATTTTTTCATTTGATAGCGAAGGTAATCCACTAGAATTTAAACCTTTTAAATGCAAGTTAAAAGAAAATGAACTTTTTGTTATGGGTGAAAATATAAAAAGTTATGATAGTAGATACTTTGGAGTGATAAATATATTCCAAAATGAAGTAAAAAAAGTTAAGTCAATAATATTATTTTAATATTATAATAATATTAATTTAAGATTATTATAATATTATTATGATATAATTATATTATAATTATAAATTAGAATAAAAGGAGAAAATTATGAATGACAAAAGAAAAGTTAGGGAATTTCTGTCTTATGCGGAGAAATATATGTCTTTTGTATTATTTGTTTGTATAGGTTCTTTTTTCGTTGCTTCAATGCTAAGTGCGGTCATTGATAGTGATTTTTACTCACTTTTTATTATTTTATTTTTAGCAACTACGATCAGTCCTCTTATTTGTATCGGGTTGGTTACATTAATAGAAAAATTGATAAAAATAATAAATAAGGAGAAACAATGAAAAAACTTATGATTTTACCGTTGCTAGCAACTCTAGCTTTTGCTGATTATAATCAATACAAACCAAGTGAAGATTTTGCTAAGTATTTTACTAAACAAAACTGCTCACAAGTTTTAGATAAGTTTTATTATCTAAATTGTTATGATTATAATTATAAAGGCACTAAAGCTGTAGCTTATAAATTAGAAGCGGAAAATTTAAAAGGCGAACAAATCAAAAAACGCCCACGCTTTGAAGATGATACAAATATACCTAAAAAATACCGCACTACATGGAGTGATTATAAAAACAGCGGTTACGACAGGGGACACACTCTTTCTAATGCTTCCATGAGAAAAACCGCTCAAGCCCAAAAAAGCACTTTTTTAATGAGTAATATCACTCCTCAAAATCCACAAATCAATCAAAGAGTTTGGAATAAAATTGAAAAAAGAGAAAGACAAGTAGCTTTAAAGCTTGGAAGTTTAGAAGTTTTAAATTTAGTTAATTATGATAACAATCCACAAAGAATAAGAAATCAAATTGCCATTCCAAGCTCTTACACTAAGATTTTAAAAGGTGATAATTTTAAAGAATGTTACCAAGTGCCAAATCATGAAGTAGAAGATGAGAGTATAAGATCTTATCAGATTAAGTGTCAGTAAAGCTTAAAATACATGAGATCGAGGTTAAAATAATGAATAAAAAAGAACTTATTGAAGAAATTGCAAAAAAACACCATATAATCTTAGATGAAAACGATCCTATATTAGCAGTCGTTAGTGCAAATGAAATCATCTTTGATGATTTTTTAAAAAAAATAGATCTGCTTTTCACAAAACACAAAACAGATTTAGAAAGCTATAAATTTAATATATTTAATGAGATAAGAGAATATAGTAAAAGCAATCAAGAAGCTTTAAAAGATATTTTAATACAAGCACAAACAAATCAAAACACAATTAAACCATCGCAAGAAAAAACAGAAGACACTAAAGAAAAGAAAAATACAAATATTAATTTTTGGATTATCGCTATTGCTGGTCAAATTATTTTTCTTCTTGTTGGTTTAATCATAGGGATAACAATATAATATTATTTTATTATCTTTTTAATATTATATTAATCTTATTATGATATTATTTAAATATAAATTAAAAGCAAGGTTTAATTATGATTATATCCGTAGTAAATGAAAAAGGCGGTAGTGGTAAAACTACATTAGCAGTAAATCTTTCCGCAAGATTGGCTGAAGATGGCGATAATGTTTTACTTATCGACGCAGATCCGCAAAAATCAACTGAAGTTTTTTCAGACATGAGAAGTCAATCAAACTTAGAACCTTTATTTTCAAATGTTTCAAAAACAGGTGTTAGTTTAGGCGATGAAATTAAAAGAATGAAAAATGCTTTTGATAGCATTATAGTTGATACAGGCGGTAGGGATAGTAAAGAAATGCGAAAAGCTATACTTTCATCAAATATAATTATTATTCCTACAATTCCAAGTCAATACGATGTTAATGTTCTAGATCATATGCTAGAAATTTATAATGAAGTGATTGATATTAATCCTAATTTATTAGCTTTGGTTTTAGTCAATAGGGTTTCACCCAATCCTTTTTTAGCAAAAGAATTAGAAAATTTAAAAGAATACATTAACGAAACCAAAAAAGAAAAAGGCTTAGATAGAGTAATAATGCTTGAAAGCGTAATCTATGAAAGACAAGCTTATCGCAAAGCAGTAATAGAAGGTAAAAGCATGAAAGAATTTTGCGATAAAAACGACAAAGCTTTAAATGACTTTGAAAACTTTTACCAAGAACTTTTAAAAATAACAAATGAAAAACTAGGAGTATAATAATGGGATTTAAAAAACTGAGTTCAGAAACACCAAAAAATGAAAATGACTTTGTTAATTCAGCTCGAGGAGAAACAGGAAATGCAAAAACTAGCAATGCAAAAAGAAATAAAAAGCTTGTAGTAAATTTTACAGAAGAAGAGTATCAAACCTTAAATCAAGAGGCTAATTCAATAGGTTTGAGCTTAAATTCTTATGTAAGATTTAAAATTTTTAGAAAGGAGTAAAAAAATGTTTTTAGATATAATTAGCAAAATATTCATTTTTATTGCAATTCATACAATGATTATATTTATAGCAAAGTCTCATATCGCAGTGATCAAAACAGGTTTTCAAAGTTTTGATTTTAGGTTTATTTTTATCTACAATTTAGCATTTTTAGTTGCAGAATATTTTATGTTTCTCGCATACTCAAAATATATATTAAATTAATATTATAATAATATCACAATATTATTATTGTGATATTAAAAATTATTCAAATTAATATCATTACTTTTAATAACTTCTGCTTTTTTCAAGTATTGATATTTTAAATCTTTTTCAAGTTTTTTTGCATACTTTTCCATTATCTCAATATTCTTATCGCTTAACATAGAAATAACATTTGCCACTTTACTAATTTTGCTTTCTTGCATTGAAAATCTTTTTACATACTCATCAGCATCAATTTTTCTATTTGTATAAAATCCCTTGGCAATATCTGTTATTTTATTAGTATTTAAAAATAAATGCTCGAATTTTTCAAACTTTTTTATCTCTTTATCATCGATTAAAGCTTGTTTTATTTCTTCATTCATTGCAATAAGCCCTTCTTTATTGATAGAATTTACAACAAAACCTTCAATTTGAGTATCAATGCTTTGTATATCCATAGAATTGATTTCATCGGAACTAAAACCTATTTTTTTCAATTCTGCTTCAAATACCGAAAGTGTAGTATTCGAGACTTTTTTAAGAATAGCTTTTAAAGCTTTTAATTCTTTTTCTTTAATATTTTCTTTTATGCCTGGTTCATCTTTAATAAGTTTGATTTTTAACTCAACAATATTTTTTAAAATCTTTCTAGACTTCATTTCTTGGCGTTTATCATTATTGCTTTCTTGTATCTTTTGCATTTGCGGATCTGTAAAACTCACATTTAAATTATAATCATTTGCGACTTCTAAAATATTTCTTTTAAAATTCTCATCTCCTGTAATATTAAGATGATTTCCAAATCTATCAATCGCCATAAGTAAAGAATTTAAAAGAAATTCTTTATCATCTTTGCCGTTTTGAATAAGGGATACTTTTAACATTTCTCCTTTATCTATGGCTTTATTAAAACCGCTTTTATATACAGCATAACCTTCTTTTGTTATATAATCTACATTTTCAAAGATTTTAGGTTTTTCCTGGGTTGATGATAAAGTGTTTTCATTTTCATTAATTTTCGTTTTAGATCTTCGTAAAGCCCTTGTAGCCTCTTCGTTTCCTGATAAGGATTCATTAATTAAAAAATCTCTATAAGACACTCTTTTATATTTTTGATAAAGCTCTTTTTGTTTGTTTTTAAAAATCATTCTTTGGTTTTTAACATGTGCAAAAGTGTTTTTATTAAATTTCATTGATGGTATTGAGGTTTTAAATTCATTTCGCCTAAGCTTTAACATTCTAAGTTCTTTGTCAAGCTCTGCTTTTTTCTCATTTTCAATTCTTAAATACTTTTCCCACAATGCTTTAGAAGTTTCTTTATTTGGTCGTTGGTATCGCTCTTTTATTTCCCGTTTTTCTTCTTCAATGTTTTGTGTATTCTCTTTTTCTTGTTTTAAATCTAATTCTTTAAATCTTTTCTCTAAAGCTTGTTTAGATAATTCCCTATGGATACTACTTGCTTTGCAAAACAATTTTTCACTCTTAGAAGCAATAACAAAACCTTTTCTTCTTTCTCTAAATTCAAGATCATATTTAGCTAAAAGTTGTTTAATGTCTTTAAAAGTGGTCTTTTCATCTTTTAACATAAGATCTACTTGTTTAGAAAGCTTTTCTTTTACCCAGGTTTCAAAATTGCAATTCATAGTATGGATATTATATTTATTGCTTTGCTTGTCTTTTTGTGAAATATGATTATCCAACTTTAAATTATACTGCTTTTCAAGTTTCATCGCTGTTTCTTGTAAAATTTTAACATCATTGTAAGGATTAACAACTTTTAGAGTGCGTGGATTAACTTTATTAATTGCGATATGTATGTGAAGATTATTTGTATTAGAATGAATTACACTTAATCTTTGATGATCGCTCATTCCTAAAGACTTTGCGATTTCCTCTTCAATCGCTTGTAAAATTTCCAAAGTAGGCTTTTCGTCTTCTTGAAAAGAAACTACTAAATGCAAGGTCTTATCCTGCTTTGTTGTGGTATTAAGCTTTTGAGTGTTGATAATCTCGTTAATATTATCCTCATCATTATCAAAAGAACAATTTGTAAAATGGTAACCTTCCACTTTATCCATTTCATTATTTTTATCAAGCATATAATCAACTAATACTTTTGCATTATTATTGTCTTTATCTAAAATATAATCCGACAATCTTTTAAAACTTGATTTATTTTGTTTCCTTGCTGGTATTTTTCTGACTATCATTTTGCATTATCCTTTTGGCTTGTTCTTTTAAAAGTATTTGCAAATCTAAAATTTGATCCACAATCTCATCAATATCTTCATAAGATCTTTTATTTGAAAAATTGGCTTTATTATCTTCATTTCTAACTAGCCAATGCTTAAAAAGTCCGCCCAATCTTCCTATATCCCCCGCAATATTTAAAACATTATGTGCGACTTTTTGATCTACTATGCAAGTAATAGGATAATTCATCGATAAATCACGCAAATATCTTGAAAGTGTTAAGCCGTGATTTTGTGCTTTTTCTGTTAAAAGATTATATTCTTCTAAAGTCAGTCTAATATTTACCTGTTTTGTTTTTTTCATTTTGGCGTCCTATTTTAGAGCTTTAGCGATAAAACTTTGCTTTTGTATAGCAAAAGCATATCCTGTCTTATTACTCCAAGCAATTATAACAAAATATAAGCTATTTTTACAAACATTTTAATCATTTTACTAAAATACACTATAATTTGCTAAAATATACTAAAATATCTTATAATATATTATTTAAAAAGGTTGCATAATGAAAAGAGGTTTTGCAAAAATAGAATTCTTCGCTAATTTAGAATACTTAAAACAAGAATATAATAAAGGCTATGTAGTTTCTAAAATACTTTATGAAAAAGCAAAGCAAGATAAAAATATATCAATGGTTTATTCACAATTTAATAAATACTTCAATGAAGTTTTTAAAAATAAAATAGAGAAAAAAGAAATAACACAGGAAAATAATCAATCTTTAGCTTTGGAAAATAAAGAGCCTATCAAAGTAAAAATTGATACAAAATCAAAAAAAGTATTTGACGCTAAATTTGGAAAAGATATCAAAGAAGATGATTTATTATAAATCTGAAACTTCTGCAATTCTAGCATTAAAACAATTCAAATAGCCAGTCTTACTTCTTTTAAATTTAACAGCTAAAATTCTATTATTTTCAAAAGAATTCTCCATATATTCTCGAAAATTAAAATCTCCGCTCCTACTAAAATATTTATTACTAAAGAAAACACTAAAATAAAACTCTATATTTGTCCCAAGATCAACACAATTGATAAGTATATTTGCTTTTTTACCCCACTTGATATTATTAACAAAAATATATAATTCATTATCTAAATTTAGATTTTTAGTTTTTTCACTTAATTTTTCAATTCTTTCTTTTTTACTCTTTTCCATTTAAGTTCCTTTAAAAATCTTAACAATTATAAAAAACAAAGCTTAACGCCAAAAATAAAAATGTTTAAGAAAACTAAAAACTTAAATGATTAGAAACCTATTTTACCATTACTTTAAGTTTTAAAGAAAAACACTCTAAACTTAAAAAGAAATATTTTTATTTGTAAAAAGCTTATATTATCGATAATCAAAGCAATTAAACCTTAGTTTGAAAACTCTACTTTTCAAATCATAACTTCTTTTTGGTGTATATAGCAAATTGCACCTGTTAAGGTGCTATAATTTGCGTAAATATAGGGTGCGGGGTGTGCAGTCGCCTAGAGCGACAAACGAACTTGACCCCGCCCTATTGTTGTAAGAAGAGTAAGAGACGCTTAGTCTCTTCAAATTTGCAAATGAGCGTTAGCGAAATTTGCTGTAAAAAATTTTTTGTTTTCAAGAGTAGATTAAGAAGGAAAAGACTTAAAAAAAATGCTTTCAAATATAGGTATAATAGTGCTTTGATAAGGTTTTTAATTTTCCCACCAGTGGGACAAATTTTCCCACCAGTGGGAAAAAAACTGCTCGTGGTGGGAAAATTATTTTTAGAAAAAATCATGTTTCCAAATAAATTGGGAAAAAATTGCTTTTTTTGCTTAAATATGTTTCATTTTTTGGGAAAAAATGATATAATACTTTGATTTAGAACAAAAAAAGGTTAAGTATGAAAGAAATAGTAGATTTGGAAAACAAGCCAGTAACTAGATTATATAGCAAAGTTGAAGAGAAGGTTGATAATATTACAGGGGAAGTTACTACCATTGTAAGCTCTTTTCTCCAAAAAGAAAAAACCAAAGATGATTTTATTAAGCTTTTTGTAGAAAATATTAATTATCTTACTGATAATCTTTCTAATTCTGCCCTAAGAGTAGTATTAATGATGTTTAAAAATTTAAATTATCAAAATATTTTTCATTACAATAGTGATTTTGTATCTTATTTTACAAATAAAAAAATTCTAGGAAAATCTAGTGTTTATCGTGCAATAAAAGAACTTGAAGATAAAAATGTAATTTTTAAAATCACAAAAGAACAACAAGAAGAGTATGATATTATAAGTCCAAATTCATATATTATGAACCCTCAAATTATCGGGAAGGGTTCTTTTAAAGATCTAAAGAAACTAAGACAAACAACAATAAAAGAATTTGATTTTGAAAAATTGGAAATGATACAAAAAGTAGAAGTAGAAAGTGAATATGAAGGACTAGACGAAGTTAAAGAAAATCCTGAAAATTATTATATCGAAGATATTAAACAAATTGCTTATCCTAATACCATAGAGAATCAAATTATTATATCTAAAAAAGAAGCGGAAGTAGATAATCAAACCCTCATTGCTAATCATACACAACCTTCTTTATTCGATGAAAATCAAAAAGAACGAGAAGCTAGACTATTTGTAGAAAAATATGCTGGGATACTTACTGGTGGATTTGATCCTACAAAATCTGCCAAAGAATTAAAAAGAGAAAAATTAGATAAAGATTTGGAAGAAGGTAGAATATAAAAATGAAAAAAGTTTATTTAGATACAAATATTTTCCTAGATTACTTCAATGCTGAAAGAACTTATCATAATGAAGCTAAGCAATTGATATATTTTTTAATTACAAATAACATTCAAATAGTTTTCTCTGAAGATATGATTTCTACTATTGCTTATCTTATTAAAAAAGAAAATTTAAATAATTTCACTCATTTTTTAAAAGATATTTCATTAGAAAAAGATTTTAATATTGCATCTTTTGGTGCAAGTGTCATTAATATGGCTTGTGATTATTATGATAAATATCGAGGAGACTTTGAAGACTATTTGCAATATTTTTGTGCTGAAAAAGAAGGTTGCTGTGCTATTTATACTATGGATAAAAATTTTCCAAATTTGAAAATACCTATAAAAAGATATGGCGAGATTGATATCTAAACTATATTTTGTCTCAAGAAAATGAAAGAAAATAAACATTCAATTGTTAAAAATGTATCATATTTTGAGACAAAAGCGAAAAATCTATATTTTGTCTCAAGAAAATGAAAAAAATAGAAAATTTTTTATAAAAAATGTATATTTTTTTACCAAAAAATGAGACAAAAGCAAAAAATCTATATTTTGTCTCAAGAAAATGAAAAAAATAAACATTCAATTGTTAAAAATGTATCATTTTATTAGAAAAAAACCTTGACAATTAAATTAAAAATTATATAATAACGGTATTAGTTTTTAATTTTTGGAGAATTTTTTGAGAAAAAATAAACTTAATTTTTACTTAATAGCTAGAGAGAGAGAGAGAGAGAGAGAGAGAGAGAGCAGAATAATCTTAAACTTTTCTTAATTTTTAAACTTTTACAACTCCACAATCCATACAAAAAAAATCCTGACAAATTTTTAACTCTTGTAATTGAATCAAAAGGACTCTTCAATGAGTAATCTTGAGTTTCAAGCAAGGATCAATGAAAAAATAAAAAGAGAATTTGGCGATATTTTAACTCATTTAGAAGATAAAGAAACAATAGAACTTATGCTAAATTCAGACGGCAAACTTTGGCTTGAAAAGCTAGGTCAAGATATGATATGTCTTGGCGAATTTTCAGAAGCTAAAGCAAAATCTATCATTACCGCAGTTTCTACACTTCTTGATACAACCACAAATGCAGAAAATCCTATCCTAGAGTGTGAATTGCCACTTGATGGTTCAAGATTTGAAGCTCTATTGCCTCCTATTGTTGCAAAACCAACCTTTACAATCAGAAAGAAAGCCGTTAAAATATTTACTCTTGATGATTATGTCGATTCTAATATTCTTACACCAAAACAAAAAGAAGTTTTGATTAATGCCATTATCGAACGCCAAAATATTTTAATTGTTGGTGGAACTGGTAGTGGTAAAACCACTTTTTCAAATGCTATTATTGACGGCATTTCTAAAATCACTCCCGATCACAGAATAGTAATCATTGAAGACACAGCAGAACTTCAATGTGCGAGTGAAAACAAAGTAATTTTAAGGGCTACGGATAAAGTAGATATGCTTAGGCTTTTGAAAGCCACAATGCGACTTCGCCCCGATAGAATTATAGTGGGCGAAACAAGAGGCAAAGAAGCTTTAGACTTGCTAAAAGCTTGGAATACAGGACACCCTGGAGGAATAGCTACAATCCACGCTAATTCTGCGAATGGGGGACTCATAAGGATGGAACAATTAATCTCTGAAGCATCAAGTGCAAAGATGAGCAAATTAATTGCTGAAGCTGTGAATTTAATTGTTTTTATCTCAAAAACTAAGGAGGGCAGAAAAATAAAAGAAATCATAAAAGTAATTGATTATGAAAACGACAAATATATTACACAAGGAGTTTAAATGAAAAAATTTATACTATTATTTTTAATACTAGGTCTAGGTTATGCACTAGCTTCAACTACAGGTGCTGGTTTGCCTTGGGAAAGTCCATTGCAAACAATTAAGCAAAGCATAAGCGGTCCAGTAGCTTTTGTTATTTCGCTTTTGGCGTTAATTGGTGCGGGTGCTGGTTTAATTTGGGGAGGAGAGCTTAGCGGGTTTTTGAAAACTTTAATCTATATTGTAATTATAATCGCTTTAGTTGTAGGAGCTAATAGCTTTATGTCACTATTCACAACGAGCGGAGCATTAATTTAATGGAAGAGTTACATAGAGTAGATATTTATAGCGCATTAAACAAACCAAATTTAATGCTTGGTGCAGATAGAGAACTAATTATGATGACAGGTCTTATTTCTGCATCTCTAATTTTTACAGGAGCGACAATAGTCACTACTATCGTTGGAGTTGTATTGTTTTTTATCTGCAGTCTTCTTTTAAGATTAATGGCAAAAAGCGATCCTCTTATGCGTCAAATTTTTATACGCCAAAATAAGTATAAAAAATTTTACTATCCGCAAAGCACACCATTTTCAAAGGATTAAAATGTTAGCACTTAAAGAATTCAGAAGTAAAGCAAAAGCATTTCCCGATATTCTAAACTATGCAAGTTTTATAGATGAAGGTATTTTACTTAACAAGGACGGGAGTTTAACAGCAGGATTTTATTATCGTGCTGGAGATATTAGTTCTATGACTATAAGTGAAAGAAATACTTTAAGTGCTAGAATTAATGCAATATTAAATACTTTAGGTAATGGCTGGGCGGTTCATATTGATTGCTCAAGAATTAAAACAGAAAATTATATTGATGGCGAAACTTTTTATAAAAGCAATATTGCACAAATTCTTGAAAATGAAAGAAAGCATTATTTTGAAAATGTAGAACATTTTGAAAATCTTTTTACAATGATTTTTACTTATTTACCTCCACATAAAAATATAAGTAAAATCACTAATTTAATGATAATTGATGAAAATGTTAATAAAAATCAAAGCGATAAAATATTGGAATATTTTAAAACTACTCTTCAAAAACTAGAAGATAGTTTGAGCAATTATATTAAAATAGAAAGAATGCTACCAAGGGTAGTTACTGATGAATATAATAATGAATATATTTTAGATGATATGCTTGAATATATTAATTTTTGTATTTGTGGTGAAAGACAAAAAATAATATTACCAAATGCCCCTATGTTTTTGGATTGTTTGTTGGGCGGAAAACATTTTGAAACAGGAATGTATCCAAGAATTGATAATCAATACATAGGAATTATTGCTATTGAAGGTTTTCCAAGTGAAAGTTATCCAAATATTTTAAATGCACTTACAGAACTTAATTTTGACTATAGATTTAATACTAGATTTATTTTTTTAGATCATTATGAAGCTGAAAAATCACTTAATAAATATCGTAAAAAATGGCAACAAAAAACAAGAGGTTGGTTAGATCAATTATTAGATCGCCCTACAAGAAAACAAGATGATCATGCTGTGCTTATGGTGCAAGAACTAGATTCTGCATTATCAGAATCAAAAAGCGGTATGATAGGGTATGGTTATTACACTGCTAATATTGTAGTTTTCGATAGAGATAATGAAAATTTAGAATATAAATTAAAAGATATAAGAAGAGTTTTAGAAGGTTTAGGTTTCTTATCAAGAACTGAAACAATTAATTCTGTAGAAGCTTATTTGGGAACTTTACCTGGATTTGTTTATCCAAATTTACGCCGTCCTATATTAAATACCCTTAACTTAACACATTTAATTCCTTTGGCGTCTGTTTGGGCAGGAGAAAAATATAATCCAAGCGAAAGATTTCCTCCAAATTCTCCTCCGCTGATGCAAGTTGTAACTTCTGGCAATACGCCTTTTAGGTTAAATTTACATGTTAGTGATTTAGGGCATACTTTAATTTTTGGTCCTCCTGGGAGTGGTAAATCAACTCTTTTGGCAAATATTTTCCTTGCTTGGCAAAAATATCCAAATGCTAAAATTTACGCATTTGACAAAGGACAAAGCTTACTAGCTCCTACACTCGCAACAGGTGGAATTCATTATAATATTGCAGGAGAAAACTCATCTTTGGCGTTTGCTCCTTTAGCAAATATCAAAACAGAATCTGAGATTGCATGGGCTGAATTTTGGATTGAAACTTGTTTAAAATTACAAAATGTCAATATTACACCAAAACACAAAAAATTAATACATGAAGCTTTAATTTCTCATACTAATACAAATTCTACTTCTTTAACTGAATTTGTATCAGCATTGCAAGACAATGATTTAAGAGATGCTTTAAGTTATTACACAATTTCTGGAACAGGTGGTTTTTTATTTGATTCAGAACAAGATAAATTAAGTCTTAGTAATGTTACAACTTTTGAAATAGAAGATTTAATGAGCTTAGGTGATCAATACATAGTTCCTACTTTACTTTATATTTTTAATCGTATTGAAAAGGGATTAGATGGAAGCCCTACATTATTGATTATTGATGAAGCATGGATTGCATTAAATCACCCAGCATTCAAAGATAAAATAATTAGTTGGCTTAAAGTTTTAAGAAAAGCAAATGTAGCTCTTGTAATGGCTACACAAAGTTTAAGTGATAGTGCAAAAAGTGGAATTTTAGATATTTTACAAGAATATTGCCCTACTAAAATATTTTTACCAAACCCCGAAGCTTATAAAAAAGGAAGTGAAAATGTTTTAGCCCCTTATGATTTTTATAAAATATTTGGACTTAATGATGTTCAAATAGGAATTATTACTAATGCTATTCAAAAAAGAGAATATTATTACACTTCTCCACTTGGAACTAGGCTTTTTAATCTAGCACTTGGAAAAACTAATTTAGCCTTTACAGGTATTAGCGATAAAGTAAGCGTTAAAAGAGTAAATCAACTTTATGAACAATATAAAGAGAATTGGGCTTATAAATGGTTAGAAGAAAAAGAAATAAACTACAAAAGATTTGATAATTCAAAAAAGGAGGAAGCATGAGTAACCTAACTGTTATGAATATAAATAATCAAGAAGTTGTTTTTGAAAACAAAGATGAACAAGTTTTTTGCACTAGTTTAGATGTGGCTAAGGTTTTTGGGAAAAGACATGATGATGTTTTAAAAGCTATTAGAAATATTTTAAACGACTTACGAGAAATAGGGGATTTGCAATGTATCCGCAATTTTACGGAATCATTTCAATACCGAAAAATAGAGGGTTTTAGAGGTAGAGGAAAAAAATACCCATACTATCAACTTACAAAAGATGGTTTCTCATTTATAGCTATGGGGCTAACAGGTAGAAAAGCGGATAAATTTAAAATTGCATTCATTAATGCCTTTAATGAAATGGAAAGAATTATTAAAAATCAATACACACCAAAATTAGAAAATTATAATAAATATAAGATTCCTAACACATTCTACAAGGAGATAGCATGAGCAAAGTTATTTTATTTGAAAATGAAGAATTGGGACAAGTAAGAACAATTAGAGATAAAAATAATGAGCCTTTGTTTTGCCTAAATGATATATGCAAAATATTAAATATTAAAAAAACAAATAGCGTTAGAGACTCTATAAATAAGGAGTTCGATAAAGGGGGCGTTTTTGAGTGGCACCCCTTTAAAACTCTTGGTGGAATACAAAAATTTATTGTAATAAATGAACCTGAACTTTACTTTGTCTTAATGAGAAGTGATAAGCCAAAAGCAAAGCCTTTTAGACAATGGGTTATTAAGGAAGTCTTACCAAGCATTAGAAAGCAAGGTTATTACGCGTCTAACAACACACCAAAATTAGAAAATTATAATAAATATAAGATTCCTAACACACCTTATAGGGAAAATATTATTAAAGCGATTATGCAAACTGAACAAAATCGTAATTGTGAATTTGAAGAGCTAATCGCATATGAAATTAAAGAAATATATAAAGACAATAAATCTCATATCGAACAAAAAATTAATTTTAGAGCGAAAGGATTAATATGAAAAATTTTATTTTTGGTGTTAATAAAGCCATAGGGAAATCTCACCCCCATAAAAATGGGGCAAGGCTAAAAAGCCTTGACTATAATTATACAAAGGAGTATAATTATAACTATGAGATTTGTGTAACTCAATTTAATCACCTCTTTTCTGAGGTTAAATTTAGCCACAGGGTTGCAGCCCTATGGCTAACCCCAAAAAATTGTACTCAAAAACTCAAAAAACTTTCTTTAATTGCGTCTTTACTTTTATTTATTGGTAGTAACGCTTTTGCTGATGATGTTTTAACTGGGGATACAAAATTGGCATGTGAAGCGATTTTGTGCTTAAGTAGCGGAACTCGTCCTGCTGAATGCGGTCCTTCGTTAGCTAGATATTTTGCAATACACTTTAAAAAACCCTGGAAAACAATTGATGCAAGAAAAGCTTTTTTAAACCTTTGCCCTATACAAAATGATACAAATGTAGAAGATTTGGTATTAAAAAATTTAGTTGATGATGTATTGCCAAGTTCAGATCCTAGACAATGCACACCAAATTATTTAAACACACAAGTAGAAACACAAAGAAGTTATTCTACTTTCGGTATTATGAGTTATAGGATTAATCCAAATATGCCTAGCTTTTGCTACGCACTAATAAATCATCAATATACCGACTATAAAATGCCTAAATACACATGCACAGGCGAATTTTATAATTCTTTAGAATGGAAACTAAGTGCAAAATTACAACTTATAACTCAACAAGCTTATCAAAGCCTTCCAGATAATCAAAAATATATGATTTCTAGAACTTGCGGGGATAGAAATTGTTATGAATATTACCAAAAAATCCCATTCACTAAAGAATGCTGGACTTATTAAAAGGAGTAGATATGAGCAATACAAGCATAATCAACATAAACAATCAAGAAGTTGTTTTTGAAAACAAAGATGAACAAGTTTTTTGCACAAGTTTAGATGTGGCTAAGGTTTTTGGGAAGCAACATAAAGATATTTTAGAAATAATCAGAAGCAAAATAAGAAATAAAGAAATTCAAAATTTTAACGGGCGGAATTTTTCGCCCGTTAAATATAAAGATGCTAAAGGAGAAATGAGACCGGCATATCAACTTACCAAAGATGGTTTCTCATTTATAGCTATGGGGCTAACAGGTAGAAAAGCGGATAAATTTAAAATTGCATTCATTAATGCCTTTAATGAAATGGAAAGAATTATTAAAAATCAATACACACCAAAATTAGAAAATTATAATAAATATAAGATTCCTAATACACCATATAGAGAAAATATTATTAAAGCGATTATGCAAACTGAACAAAATCGTAATTGTGAATTTGAAGAGCTAATCGCATATGAAATTAAAGAAATATATAAAGACAATAAATCTCATATCGAACAAAAAATTAATTTTAGAGTAAAAGGATTAATATGAAATTTTAATTTTTGGCGATACAAAATAAACATTAAAAATTAAAAGAAAGGAGAAGTAGAAGTTTAAGAGGTAGGTTACCGCATAACCCCAACAAGTGGGGCAAGGCTAAAAAGCCTTGACTATTATTATACATAATAGTATAATAACAAGGATTATGCGGTCAATTATGGACATAAAATCACCCACTTTCACGGGTAAAATTTAGCCATAGGGGGTCAGACCTACGGCTAACCCTTAATGGGTATTCTAACTAAAACCTACTTAAACTTCAAAAATATACAAAATGAAAAAAACCAACATAGAAATTGTTTAATCAATCAAAATAAACATTAAAAATTAAAAGAAAGGAGATAAATAAAGTTAGTATAAAAGCCAAAGGGTTTCTAGTAACCCCCTTAAAGAAAGGGAGAAGTCAAAGCTAATAAGCCTTGACTATTATTATACATAGTAGTATAATAACTACTAGAATTTTGTTAATCAAGGTTTCTCACCTTCTTTCTAAGGCAAGTTTTGATTGACCAAAGGCTGGAACCCTTTGGTTAATCAGCCTTAACTGCAATTATACTAACTTATTTCAAAATTACAAATGAAAAAATCTTTATTTGGCGTAAAAAAAGCCACTTCAACAATAATTGCAACTTTAATTATAGGAACTAATAATGCCTTTGCAGGTGGTATTCCTGTAATTGATCTTAGTGCTATTGCTAATCAAGTAAAAGATTATGCAATGCAACTTCAACAATACGAGCAACTTTACCAGCAATTGCAACAACAACTTCTCATGGTAAAAATGCAACAACAAAACTTACAAAACTTGGGTAAATATGATTGGGAAAATCTAGGCACAATTCTTTATCAAGTTAATAATGTGATGAATCAAGTTAATGGTCTTTCTTATGATATAGGCAATGTTTCTAAAAAATTCGAAGATACTTATAAAGATTTCACAGGTTATAGCGATGATCTTACAAACGCCACAAATGAAAAGGAAAGATACGAACTTTATTCTGATAGATATAAACAAATTGCACAAACAAATCAAAATACATTTAAAGGAACATTACAACAGCTCGAGCTTCAATATCAAGACTTACAAAATGAAGACACTATTATTTCAAAACTTAAAGAGCGTTCAGAAGGTTCTAAAGGAAATTTACAAGCAATACAAGCCACTAATGATCTTATCACTTATCAAATTGATGAAGTAAGAAAATTAAGAGTTACTTTAATGAATCAAAATAATATGCTTACAAATTATTTAGCGTCGCAAAATAATAAAGATGTTTTAGAGCAAACTAAATTAGAAAAACAAATGCAATCCGATAGTCGCGTTCCTTATGGAATTGGCAAAAATCAAAACTATCAAACAGACGCCCTTAAATGGAAATAGAATAATGTTAAAATACTATGTTTCAAAATTTTATAAAAGGAGATAACAATGAAACATTTTATTTTTGGTGGATTAATAAGCTTAGGTGCTTTAGCTTTTTTAATAGGTTGTGGTGATGAAGCAAAAACAAGTGAATACTATGAAAAACACATTGATGAAGCTAAGGCTAGAGTAGCAGAGTGTAAAAAAATGGAGAAAATGAATGAAACTCAACAAAGAGATTGTTCTAACGCAAAATGGGCAGTTGAAATGCAATCCGATAGTCGCGTTCCTTATGGAATTGGCAAAAATCAAAACTATCAAACAGACGCCCTTAAATGGAAATA
>NZ_RYYJ01000015.1:0-29019 GCF_004379015.1 Campylobacter sp. US50a
CATTTTGTTATAATTCAATTATAATTTTTTATTTAAGTTTATTTTTATATATAATACTATATAATATTATATAATATAATATAATATAATATAATATAATATAATACTAATTATCTTTGGAATAAAAGGAGAAATAGTGAAAATCGAAGTAATTAAAAACAAGTTTTTTGATTTAGAAAGTGTTCTAAAGGGCGAGAGAAAAAATATTTATAATAAAGACGCTTACGCTTTTTTAGAATGTAAAGATGATAAAGATAATATTGCTAGATTTTTTGATTTAGGCGAGATTGCACTAAATTATAATCAAGAAAACAATCAAATTGAAGTTTATTTTCTTAAGTATGAGTTTTTTCAAGAGAGCTACGAAATTTTAAAATATCATATTGTAAATAGTATTAAGTTTGCTTTTGTGAGTGTTGAAGACACTTTTAAAAGATTATCCAACTTAAAAATTAATGTTAAAGATTTTATAAAAGAATAAGTGGGGGTGGATTATGCAAAAAAATATATTTTAGAGTATGAAAAAATCATTGACTGAAAATATAAAAAGGAGTGAAAATGTATGAAAAAACAATGAAAGAAGTTTTAAGCGATATTTGGAATAGAGCTTTTGCCAAAAAAATAGGATTTAACGAAAAACACTTTAGTTTTACTTATAATAAAAATAAAGAAACTTTTCTAGTTATTATGCGTCTTGAATATACTATAAGCGATTGCGATTTATTTATTAATGAAATAAGTTATGAAATAACTAATGAAAAATTAGGAGGTCGTATAGTAAGATATGGTCGAATTTCAAAATTTAAAGGATTTTCACAAGAAAAAAGTTTTTATAATAAAACTAGAAAAGAGATTAATAGTACTATAGCAATTTATATGGATAAAGAAAGTTTTAAAAATTATTTACCATGTCACTTTTTAAACGCTTATTATAAGAAGGAACCAAAATGAACTTATTAGGTAAATTAAAAAAATATCAGAAGTTGAAAAAGAAGAAGTTGAAGGTTAAGGAGTAAAAATTTTATAATATAATATAATATAATATAATATAATACTATATAATATTAATTATCTTTGGAATAAAAGGAGAAAAAATGAATGACAAAAGAAAAGTTAGGGAATTTCTGTCTTATGCGGAGAAATATCTGTCTTATGTGTTATTTTTTTGTATAGGTTCTTGTTTCGTTGCTTTAATGCTAAGTGCGGTCATTGATAGTGATTTTTACTCACTTTTTATTATTTCATTTTCAACAATTACGATCAGTCCTCTTATTTGTATAGGGTTGTTTACATTAATAGAAAAATTGATAAAATAAAAAAAATATTCTATGATTATAAAAATAGGAAAAGAAAATGAATTTAAAAGATTATCTAAAAGAAATTGATATTCTAAAAGATTTTTTGAAAGAACACAAACTAGCTTTTGAAACTAAAAAATCACTAGAAGAAGATTTTAAATTAAGATATACAAATGATTCTAATGCAATCGAAGGAAATACACTTACCTTATTTGAAACAAAAGCAGTGCTTGAAGGTATGACTATTGCAGGAAAAAGTGTAAAAGAACACTTAGAAACCATAAACCATTCACATGCTATTGATTTTATGTTAGAACTTGCAAATGCTAATACAATTTTAAATGAATTTGATATTAAATCTTTACATCAAATTATTTTACAAACAATTGATATAAAGAATGCTGGAGTATATAGAAAGGCTAATGTAGTGATTAGCGGTGCAAAACATATTCCACCTGATTATTTGAGTATTGATTTTGAAATGAAAAACTTTTTAAATTGGTATGAGAATGAAGCACAAAATTTACACCCTATTATTAGAGCTTCAAGAATACATATTGACTTTGTTAGAATACACCCATTTATTGATGGTAATGGAAGAATGTCAAGGCTTTTAATGAATTATGAGCTTGTTAAAAATAATTATCCACCTATCAATATTAAGTATTCTTCAAAAGAAGAATACTTTCAAGCTTTGGAAGAAGCTTGTTATTATAAAAACTTTGAAAAATTTGACACAATAGTAATAAAAGAAGTTAAAAATGAACTAGAAAAAAGAAAACATTTCGCTCTAAAAAATGAAAAAAATGAATATCAAGAAAATTTAAAAGATAAAATAAGAAGGAGCTAAAATGAAAAAATAATTTTATCAATGCTATCTTTAAAAATCAAAACTTATATTATATAATATTATATAATATTATATATTCAGAAAGATTATTATAAGTTTTAATATATTATTATTTAAAATAAAATTGTTTTAAAAAGGAAAATAAAATGAAAAAAGAAAAAAGTTTGTATTTAATTATTTTTGGATTATCTTTAATTTTTATAGGTTGTGGAGAACCTAAACTTAAAGAATATACTTATAATTCAGAGCAAGGAAGTAAAGAAGGATATGAATTTGCACTTAAAAAAATTGATGAAGAGTATAAAACAAGTGGAAAGTATTCTTTAATTGATTTAAGCGAAATAAAAAATATTAAAACACTTAAAGAAAGAGATTATAATTTTCTCTTAAATTCACAAAAAGAATCTAAAAAAGAAATTGAAAATGGTAGATATCAATATGCTGATATAATGATTATAAATTATAATGATCATTATAGTATACTTAGCGTTGAGTGCAATTTGCGAAGGAAATTTTGTGATATTTCTGATAATTAAAATGTTTTTATGGGCTTTGTCATTAACTCTTATAGCAAAGTCCATATTTAAAGAGCTTTTAAATCCTTTGTAATTAAAAATATTATATATTGAGTAAGCGGCAAACCCACTTCATCAGCCTTTTTTTGCAACTCATCTTTTTGCTTATCACTAAGCCTTATTTGCACGATATTACTTCCCCTGTTTTCTTTTTCTTCTACCATTGTTTCTCCTTATTTAAAGTTTTTTTTAAATTTTCTCATTTTTGAGAAAAATAAAACTGACAACAAAAAGATTTAAAATCCGAGCGTTAATTTAACATCTTTATTTTTCCTTTATATCATTTATAATAAGATTAATGATGTATTGAGTTGTGTTAATGCCTAACTCTTCAGCTTTTTTATCTAGTGTTTCTTTGAGTTTAGCACTCATAGTTAGCATAACTCTTTGTGCCTGTTCTTTCTCTTCTACCATTGTTTCTCCTTATTAAAAGTTTTTTTAAAATTTCGAAAATACTTTTAATCACTTTTGATTAAAAGTTTCCATATCTTTCATAATAAGATGATAAATATATGTATTTAGAGGAAAACCTAAGCTGTCAGCTCTCTCTTGAAGGTATTCTTTCGTCTTATCGCTAATTCTTAATTGTATAGGATTGCTCCCCTTACTTTCTTTCTCTTCTACCATTTTCTTTTTATCCTTTTCTATATCTTTTTTTTGTTGCGTTTGGATTGGTAATCATAATATCAAGATGATTTTTTCTGCTTCCTATAATCAGAACTTAAATTTGTTAAAACATTTCTCCATGCTACAATACAAACACTTACATCATAAACTCCTTGTCCTTTTCCTTGTGTTTTTTTATACATTTCTTTAATCCAATTTTCATCATTCTTGTTTCCCTTTAAGAAGTCATTAATATCAACTTCTATAGCGGAGCTTATATATTTAACAAAATCCATTATTCCAACATTTTCTTTTGCTTTGTCTTTATAGTCTATTGCTAATTTTAAAAGAGATTGTAAGCTTATAACATTGGTTAAAGTAGATAAGTCAAAAATAAAATCTTTTTCATTATCTCTTTTATAAACCATAAGTTTTAAAACATTTTTCATAAATTCTTTTTGTTTTTCTTTCCATTCATTTTCTTCGCCAATTAGTAAAGCTATTAAAATTTCGTATATAGCTAAATTGGACATTGTTTGAAAATTCATTTTAATAACTCCATTGCTATACCATAAAAAATCAACTTTCTCATATTCTTTAAAATTTTCTTCAAAATATTTTTGTCCTTGTTCTTTTGTTTCAAGGCTATATCCTGAAAAATCTATTTTTCTATCTTTGTCTTTTTCAAAGCTGATTATTGTGTAACATTGCTTGTTTTTTGTTACAAAGAGAAAATTATTATGAAGCACAAAAAAATCATATTTTCTTTTATTAAGATTGTATTTTTCTACCATTTCTTTTAAAAAATTTAAAAATACTTCTTCTGTAAGCTCCTTTTGTTCTTCTTTGTATTTTTTCATTAAGCAATCTGCTTCATCTAAAAAATTATAATAATCTATTTGTGTCATTTTCTTCTCCTTTGAAATTTATATTCTTTATTGGAATTTTCTTCTTTTATATTATTTTTGTTAAAATTAATAATGTGATTTACTACTTTTTCAATATCTTTTAAGCATAAATCTTCATCTAACTGAGTATTTATCCTACTTTTATTCCAAGAATGATTTTGATCAAAAAATATGATTTTAGTAATATTCTCGTCTTTTTCAAATAAATCAGTGTCAAATTTTTTTAAATAAATAGGAGCTATACAAACTTCATTTTCCAACTTATTAAAATCTACTTCTTGTTCGTGTTTTAAGCCAATATAGCCACAAAGCCATTGTCCTTTGTCATTTTGCATTAATAAATCCTTATCTTTTAATTCTTTTAGATTAGGATATTCAACTTTCAAAATAACATATGGAATGTCATTGATTTGTCCTTCTTTTCTTTCAAGTTCTATATATTTTTTTTTCATTTTATTCCTTTGTATATATTTGGTTTAGTTGAGATTTCTTTAAACAATATTTGCTCTCTTGTTTAAAGTGTTTTCCATACCTTGAGAAATCATTTCACTTTGTTTTCCATCAATACCTACCAATGATAAAGCCCATGAAGGCCCTTTAATAATTAAATTCCACATAATTACCGCTGAAGCAATTTTTGCAAATATAGTTAATAAGCCTGTGATTGCACCTATAATAAAGTTAGTGTGAAAATTATATACGCTAGTTTTAATTCCTGTAAATTGTTCTACAGAAACAAATAAGAAAAATTCGTCTACTAAAACATTTATAAATAATGATAAATATATAAAGAGAATAATTAATACGGGTTTTAAAAATATAGCCATACCATTAATTAAGAATTCAATAATTTTATCCATTCTTTTAGTTGCTAAGGAGAAAGCTACAACGAATGGTGAAATATAAAAATATTTTATCAAAGAAACTAAATAAGATACAAATATTATAATAGAAGCTGTAGTGCAAACCAATAATGGTATTTTTTGAAAAGTCCATTCTATTAACATTATAGCTATAGCATATCCTGTAATTGTTGAGGCAACTGTTCCTGTTATGTATCCAACTATAGCTCCACCTACTGTTCCTATGATTGGCACAGTAGAAGCTGCTGCTGCTTGAATTACAGCCATGAATTTTCCAGTATTTTCCATTACAAAATCTTTTATAGTTGAAGCTCCTGGTAACATCATCCATACTAATTTACCTGCTATCCATCCTAAAGAGCTATCTGTAATATCATCTTTACTAATTTCAATATCTCCTTTATTTATATTTTCTTTAGTGTTTTGAATATTTTTTTTAGTTGCTTTAATCATCCTTTCTTTTTGTTCATCTTCATCACCTTGCTCTTCTTTAAACATAGTTACTTCTGCTAAAATTGCACTACTTGGCGTAAATAAAGAATTTATCCATCCAAGTTGCATTTCTCTTACTGCAAAATAAGCATCAAGATTTTTCATTTCATTGATTTTTTGAGTGTTATCTCTTAATTTATCAATTTTTTCCATTTGAGAATTTATTTTAGTTATTTCATTTCTTGCTTTTAAAATATCAGCTTCTAAAGCTATACAAGCTTCCAAGGAAATATCGCCATTTTTTCCTGCCATATCATTACTATCTTCAGCTAAAAATCGTTTTATTTTTTCTTTATCTTCATCTGTTAAAGAAGTGATATAGCTTTCTCTAATGGCAGATAGTTGGTTTTTATATCTTAAAGAACAAGTTTTTTTATAAATTTCATCTCCTTGACTTATAAGAAACTCATTTTCTTTCTTTTTTTCTAATAAGGCTTTAATACCTTGAATATTTACTCCACCTATACTTTTATAAATTTTATCCATATAGGTTTTTCCACCAATTGCACTAGCCATATCTGCAATATCTGTTGATTTTAATGCAAAATATCTAATGACGTTTTGCATAATTGTTGAGTGAGCTAAACCATTTCCTTCGGGTATAGGCATAAAAAATGTTCCTATCATAATCATTGGAATATAAAATTTATGTAAAAATTTTTGCTTTCCTTCATTTTCGCCCCTATTTTCTAAGTAAGCTTGAATTTTTTCTGCACTAATTGAAGTAAGAAAAAATCCACCAACTAAAACAAGAATTAGAATTTGTAAATGTTGATAAATTTTTTCATTGGCTAAAAATAGATTTGAAAAATACGCCATATTATTTTTATTAAAACCATCTACAGCTGAAGTTTCTTGCAAACTTATACTTGAAGTAGAAAATCCTTTATTTTGATTTAAAACAGAATTTGGAGCTATCAAAAAATCCATAAAACTTTGATTTTTTTGTATAGTTTTAATGCTAAAATTATCTATACCATCTTTTAAGGTTAATTCTCCTAAATTATAAGTTTTTTCTCTATCGATAATATTTGGATTTAAAGTTGCTAAAGCAACTAAATATTTTGCAAAATTAATTTTAGTATCGCTTGGCGTCCATTTAATTATACTTTCTAAATTAATTTTTCTATCTATATTTTCATAATTTTTTAATTCAGTATCAAGTCCTGTATACACTTGTTTAGCACAAGATAAATTAGTTTTTGAAGCATTAAATTTTAAATCTAAATCAAAATTTTCATTTTTATAAACTCTACAAAAAGTTGTCCCATTTTTAAAATCAAATCCTATGATTTGAGTTCCATATCCGCTATTAACCTTTCTACACTCCCAACTACATCTATCATTAGTTTCTATGTCATCATTTCTATTAGAAAATATTTTTTGCATTTCTTCTTTAGTAGTTTCAGAAACAACTCCTTGCCCATTATTTGTTCCTTCTGCAAATAAGAAATTAAACAGCAATAAAAATAAAATTATTTTTTTCATTTGTATTTAACCTTTTGCTTATAATTGTTTTGAAAATTATTTTTAGCATTTAAATTAGGTTCGCCATTTAATTCAGGACACATAAATTTACAACCATTTTTCCATTCAGAACAACCATACCAAAATTTGTTTTTTTCATTTTTACTTTCTCTTTTTATTAAGTTTCCTTGATTACATTGAGGACATTTAAAAGATGTATTTAAATTAGTGCTTTTATTTTCTAATTCAGGTTTTCCATTAACAGATTTTGCCTTAAAATCACAGCCATTAGAATATTCAGAACAAGAAAAGAATTTTCCAAATTTTCCATTTATTTCTCTTAAAAAACCTTTTTGACATTTAGGACAAGTTATTTTTTCTTTTTCTTCATTAGAAACAATTTTTTTGTTTAAACTCTTTTCATTATCAATTATTTTTAAAATAAAATCATTAATTGAATTTAAAAAATCGCTTCTTTTTAGTTTTCCTTCTTGTATTTCTTTTTGAGCTTCAAACCATAAAGCTGTCATGTCTGGATTTGTCAATATAGGATCTAAATTTTGGATTAAATTAATTCCAAGTTCTGTAGCATTAACAACTTGCTTTTTATCCTTTGAAACTACAATATAACCTCTGTTTATTAAAGTTTCTATGTGATTACTTCTTGTTGCTGGAGTTCCTATTCCGCCATTTTCGCCTTTTTTATCTTTATCTTTTTCTATTAAAAGTTTTTTAATTTTTTCATCTTTAACATACTTAGAAACTTGATTTAAATCTTTTAATAAAGTAGTCATAGTGTAAAATGGTTTTGGCTTAGTTTTTTCTGCTTTAATCTCAATATTTTGGCATTTTGCAATATCGTTATCCTTAATATTTTTCAAAAAGCCAATTTCTTCTTTTTCATTTTTATTGAAATATTCTTTAAAACCAAGTTCTGTATCTACTCTTAATGTTGTTGAAAAAACATAATCTTTTATATTTATTTCTAAATTGTAGCTATCGTATTTACATGGTTCATAAAATTGCATTAAAAATCTTTGAGTAATTAGAGTATAAATTAATTTTTCATCTTTTGAAAGTTTATTAATATCAATTTTACTTTGAGTAGGAATAATTCCATAATGTGCTGAAAGTTTAGTATCATCAAATGCTTTTGATTTAATGTTTAAATTTACATTATTTTGTCCTATATCATCATTAAAATTATTTTTAATCAATTCTATAATTTGTGGAGCTTCATTATAAATATTTTCTGGTAAGTATTCACAATCGCTTCTATTATAACTTATAGCTTTATGCTTTTCTCTAAGATTTTGCGTAATATCTAAGGTTTTTTTAGCCGAAAAACCATAAAGTTTACTTGCTTCTGCTTGAAGATTTAATAAATTGTATGGAAGTGGTGGATATTCTAATTTTTGATTAATTTTTAATTTTAAATTAACATTTTGATTTTCTGTTTCTGTTTTTATTTTTTTAGCAATTTCTTCATCTTCAATTTTTTCTTCCACTTTTAATGGAATTTTTATTATTTCATTATTGATATCAAATTCACCATTAATTACAAAATAAGGCTTACTAATATGATTTTTATTTTCTAAATCTCTATTTACTATTAAAGCCAAAATTGGAGTTTGAACTCTTCCAACGCTAATTAATTTATTATTGTTTAAAATGCTATAAAGTCTTGTAAGATTAAGCCCAACTATCCAATCAGCTTCACTTCTAGCAAAACCGCTTTCACTTAGTCCATTAAATTCTGAATTTGGCTTCATTTCGTTAATTGATTTTTTTATAGCTTTTGGTGTTATGTCGTTGATTAAACATCTTAAGATTGGTTTTTTAGTTCCTGAGTAGTAAAGAATTTCGTCAATTAAAATTTGTCCTTCCTCATCAGCATCGCCACAATGTATAATTTCTTTTACTTTATTATCATTTATCAATTTTATAATTAATTTTAATTGAGATTCAGAACTTGTAATGGGAATTCTTTTGAAAGGAAATTTTATATCAAGTGGCAAAGCTTGAATATTCCATTTTTTATATTTTTCATCATAAATTTCTGGTTCTGCTAATTTCATAATATGTCCAAATGCCCAAGTTATAATATTATTATTTTTAACAATATGAGTTTTATAATTTTCAGCTTTTCCATCAATGCCTTCTGCAATTGCTCTTCCAAGTTCAGGTTTTTCTGCAATAAATAGCTTCATCTTTTATTCCTTTTTTTTGCAATTAAATCTTCACGATTTTGATAATTTGAATTTGGTTTATAAGTTGGCTTTATTTCTTCTTCATCAAATAAGCTAGTTTGTTTCATTTCATTTGTAGCTAAATCAATACTTTCTATAAGCTTATCAAGTTTATTATTTTTTATTTCATAAAAGTTTTTAAGTAATTTTCTATTTTTAGAATTTGTAATTTGATCTTTTTCTGCTTCTAGATAATTATTTAAATTTGCAAGTATTTCTTCAGGTTTTTTTTGATTAAAATTTATAAAATTTAATTCATCTTTTAAATCTTTTGGAAGTAAATTTTCATTAAGTATTTGTATGTTTGTTTGATTACTTAAATTTTTACTTAAATAAGCAAGTTTATCACCTATCATTAAAATAGAATAAGGAAAAACTTCATAAATATTATGATGTAAATCTGCTTTACACTCATCAAATATTATTTGAGTTGTTTTAGAAAGACTTATCATATCAGTGGAATTAAACCATTTTTCAAGTTTATTGTTTATTTTTTCATCATTTATTAAATAAAAATGTTCTTCATTAATTTTTTTAATATTTCTTTTTGCAACGATATCTTCTAAATTATAAACTTCTTGATTTTCATTATCCCAATAATAAATAAAATCTTTTATCTTAAAAAACGCTTCATCAATATTTTCTGTTTTAAAAAAATCAATTAAATCTTCTTTGTTTGTAAAAGTATAAATATCATCAAATTGTTTATCAAAATTAATTTTTATAAAATCATTTTTATTTTTATTAAACATTTGATATATTTTTTCAATTTCGAAATTCTCATATTCTTTTTTTATTGCTGTTGCTAAAAATCCATTATTTTTTGTATTGAAAGAAAAAAATCTCATAGTTACTCCTATATAGGTAAATTTTTATACATTTCAAACATTTTGCTTATTAAATCAGCTCCGTTAGGTATAAATAGGGCTAAACTAGCAATTTTAGCCCATATAAAAAAAAGAAAGAAAGCAATAATGTTCGATATTCCCATCCAAATAAAAAAACTTAAATAATCTGTGTGCATAGTATCTTTTCTAGCTTGAATAGCTCCATAAGTAGAGGCAGTTATAAAAATAAGAATTGGAATAATAATTATTATCCAATCAACTATAGTTTGTAATGCGAATAATTGTAAGTAAGCACCTTTTTCTTCTAAACTGCCACTTGCTCCTGCTAATTGAAATACTTCATTTTCGCCTCTTGCCCAAAAAATTGGAAATATTTTATTTGTATAATAATTGCTTTCATATATATTATTTAAAATATCTAATAATTTTATACCTAAGATAAAAAATATACAAGAAGCTGTGTGTAATATAAAAGCGATACAAAAAACAGATATTATTGAACTTGATGAAGTGTTTCCATTTCTTGCTTTTAAAATTCCATTAGATAGAGTGAATAAAAAAGGAGCTGTTGAGAAAGCTAGAGCCGCTAAGCCAAAAACAAAAGCAGTTGTTATAAGTTGAGTTGGAATAGCATTCAGTTCCATTATAGCTTCCAATTAATTATAAATGGAGTGTAATTAACTCCTAATTTAAGATATTTATCAAATATTTTTTTAATTTCTTCTTCTTTATATTTTTCATTATTTTTAAAATTAAAATCTTTATAATCATTGTCTCCAAAATAGAATTTTTTAATAATTGCTAGTTTTTCTTGTTTTGTTTTAGCTTTGTCCAAATCGTTATAGAGTGCAGTTAAGATTTTAAAATTATCATGAACGCTTATAAAAATAAAATGAATAGTGTGTTCTTTTAAATATTTTTCATCAATATTTTTTAAGTGTTTTTGACAAAAAGGACATTCTGGATCTGAAAAAACATAAACTTCTTTATTTCCATTTCCTAAGGTTATAATATATTTTTTATCATTCATGAGTTCTTTGATGATATTAGAATATTTATCTTTTGATAGTTCTTCTTGGACTTTATCTTTTGAAAATTCTAAAGTGTTGAAATCTACATACTCATTAAAGAAAAAATTATCTTTTATAAAAATAACTTCTTTTGTTTGTTCTTTGTTTGTTTTGAATTCAAAAACATAAGCTTCAAAAGGAAAATTATTTTTTTCTTCTACAAATTTAATTTCTAAATTTGGAATATCTTTTAATCTTTCTTTATAAAATTGAATTATTTTTTCAATTTTTTCATTTTTAGATAAAGTTAAAGTTTTTTTATAATTATTATCACTAGCATAAAGTTTTAAATTAAGTAAAAAAATAAAGACTATTGATAATAGTATGAACAAATATCGATTTGTTCTTGTTTTCATTTTATTTCCTTTGCCAATTTTTGAAGTATTTTACAAAAAAACAAAATTTGAAAAATAAAAGATTTCTGAAACTAGAACAAAATTTCCCACTTTAAGAAAACTTTTAAGAAAAAAATTTTTTTTTATTTTATTATTTCGCCACTATTTTAATTAAAAGGAGAAAAAATGAAATTCCAAAATTTAGGTGATGAAGCTTATAATAAGCTAATTAGTTCAGATTTAGGGCAAGCTATGCTTAAAGCACAAGAAAAAACGGATCAGATTAATATGTCTAAATACACAAATGAAATAGGAAAAGAAATATTTGTACCTTGGAATCCTTATAATTTGAATTCTAAATATAAATTTTCTATAGTAATTGCAGATGCTTTCGATAAAATGATCAAAGAAGTAATTCCTAAAGATACTATTATTTCAAGTCAATTCCAAAGTTGGATTAATAAAGAGAAAAATGAATTAATGGTAGATTCTAAACTTAATCGTGATCAATATTTTAAAGAACAAATTGATCTTGAAACGGGCGAAGTTTATCAAAACAGTGGCTTATCTTTAGTTAATGCAAAAATGAATTACTTAGAAAAATCCATTGAGAAATTAAAAAAAGCTTTTACAACTTTTTTAAATAATAATCCTGAAAAAGCTTTAGCAAATAGTGAAGAATGTAAAGCTTGGAAAGATTATTATGAAGCCAGAAATCAAGAAGTTTCTAATTATATAGAAAACAATGATTTTAGTTATTACAATAAGACAGACAAGGAAGGAAAAATTTTAGAAGAAGGAACGCAAGAAAAAGCTTTAGAACATCAAAATCATATTCAAAGTAAAATTAATGCTGTTGATAAAGCACAGGCTGAAGCAGAAAGTAGAATGCAAGAAAAAACAGAAAATCAAAATGAGTTATTTAGTTCTGATGAAGTTAAAAACCTAAGAACTCAAAAACAATAAGAATTAATTAAATCTCCTAGTTTTATTTAAAAACTAGGATTAATTTGTCTACGGAAAATAATATGGAAGAAAATAAAATCAATATTCTTTTTTTATATCACGAAAATAACAATAATATAAATTCATCTTTTGGAACAATAATAAAAATTGAAGAAAATATTTTTAATGGTTTTTTAATAAATATTCAAAAAAATTCTCAAAAAAAAGAAAGAAAATATGAAATTAAAAATTTTATTGCAAATGAAATACTTAATGAAAATCCACTTATAACTACAAATGCAAGTAATTTTAGTTTTAATCATAGTAATGATGAAGAATTGAATAAAATTTTAATAAACAATAATATAGAATTAAATATAATTTATAAAAATGATGATATATTAATTTATAGTAAAGATTATGAAGTTAAGCTAGAAGATTATTTTAAAAAAATTAAATTAAAGGATTTAAAAAATGAATATAACCTTACAAGAGATGATGAATTTACCAGAAATGATGATGAAAGAAAATATAATAACTTTTACACAAGCGATGAAAATATTAGAAGAAGCGAACGATGGGGAACAAGAACAACTGATGATACTCAATACGATACAACAAGAAATATTGACAAAAATGAGCAAGAAAATAGACAAACTTTTAATGAATTTTCGGAACATAAAACCAATGAAATTAATAGAGTTGAAGAACAAATTCAAGAGGATAGATTTAAGCAACAAGAAAATATATCAAATAGAGATATCAAAAATTCAGGAGAAATATCAGGAGGAATTGGACAATTTCAGAATAAAAATGGATTTACTCAATTTGAAACAATTGAATTCCAAAGAGATAGAGAAAGTAAAGCAACTAGAAATACAAGCCAAAGAAGTTTTGGACAAAATGGAGATAGATTCATTTTTGATGAATTTTCAAGAACTGAATATAAAGATGGAATTAATCGAAACCAATCCATTATTACAAGAATTGATGATATATTATATTCCGACATTACAAAATCATATATTAGAAAATTTTCAAACAGAATTTTTGATAGTTTTAGAAAATATATTGATAAAATCGATGATGAAAATTTTGAAAAAAGAAATGATAGCGATAGAAAAGAAAATGGAATATTTGCAAGAGTGTTTAATAACTCAACAATTCAACTTCGAGAACAGCATAATAACGGAATTAACAGAAAAAGAGGAGATGATTTTAGAGATTTTAAAGAACAATCAGGAGAAAATAGAAGAACTTTGCATGAACTTGAAACAAGAACTGAGTTATCAAGTAATCAATTTAATCGAGAGGAAAATTTATACTTACAACGAGGAATTGTGGGTGTTAATGAGAGAATACAAGAACAAGAACATGTTAATTTTAAGCGAAGAAGCGAAGAAAATATCACAAACGATAGATCAATTAAGGATGATATTTCCAAAGAGCTTTCAAATGATGAGAATATTAATAATTTTAACTCTAGTCAGTCAGAAGTTGAGTTATTGGGACAAAATAGTGAAAACACATCCAATAATTTACATAGTGAAAATTTTAAATTCACTAGTAAAGAAAAACCAAGAGAACAACAATTTGATTTTGGAGCAAGCGATGAGATTGTTATTGATAATAACAATGGAATATCAAATAGCATTAATGCAGAAGAAAATAAATCGCTTGAAATTAATAGAGAGCATAACAATACCGATGAGCAATCAGAAATTAATACAAGTAATAAATTTAAAGAATATGACAATACAACAGATCAAGGAGAACCTCAATCAGTATCAAGAACAAGCGAATTTAAATTTAAATCTTTTAAAACACATCAATTTTTAAAAAGATTTGATAAGGAAAATTATAAAGGGGAATATCCTGTAAATTTAAGTGTAAAAGAAAGAATTGAAGCAAATATTGAAGCTATTAAACTTACTCAAAAAATATTTAATGAAAATAGGCTTTTTGCAAACGAAGAAGAAAAGAAAATTCTTGCTAGATATACTGCCTTTGGAGGATTAAGAGATTTATTTTATAATGAAAAATATGAAGAATATAAATTAGAATTAAAAGAATTAATTGATGATGATTTATATAAAGATTTAAAAGACTCTTCTTATAATGCTTATTTTACTCCTGATTTTATTATAAAAAATATTTATAAAGGATTAGATTCTTTAGGTGTAAGTAAAAATAATAAAATTAAGGCTTTAGAACCAAGTTGTGGTATTGGAAAATTCTTTTCTTGTGCTCCGCAAAATTATGAATTTGATGCTGTAGAAAAAGACTTAATTTCAGCAACTATTGCTAAATTTTTACATCCAAATGTAAGAATTTATAATAATTCTTTTGAAAAAGTTGATTTTAATAAAAAAGAATATGATGTTGTTGTTGGTAATCCACCTTATGAACAATTAAAAATTAAAGATATGGGTAGTTTAGGAAATAATCTATCAATCCATAATTATTTTGCTGTTAAATCAAGTGAGCTTTTAAAAGATAATGGAATTTTATCTTTTATTATTTCAAGTTATTTTTTAGATTCCAATGGGAATAAGCATAGAAAAATTTTAAATGATTTAGGAAATTTTATTTCAGCTTTTAGAATGCCAAATGATGTTTTTAAAAATTCTCATGCTGATGTTTCAACTGATATATTTTTTTACCAAAGAATTTTTAATAAAAAAAATAATAAAGAATCTTTTGAAATGGAAACAGAATCAAATAATATTTTTATGGATGTAAATCTGTTTAAATTAAGTGATGAAGATTATGTAGAAATTAATAATTATTTTATTCAAAATCCAGAGCAAATAATTGGAAATCCTATTTTAGGTTCTAATCAGTTTGGTAGATTTTCAATGGAAGTAAAAGCACCAGATTATAATTATAATGATGAAATAATAAATCGTATGGAAAGAATACACTCTTTCATTTTTAAAGATAATCCGCCTTTTGAAAAAAAATATACTTTTATTGATTATGATAGTTTAAGTTTAAAAGAATTTCAAAATATAAAAAAACTTAACATTGGTAGTATGTTTTTAATGAATGATAAAATTTATATTAAAAAAGACATAGATTCTTGTGAAGAAGCTTATTTTGAAGATGAATTACCTTTAGAAAAAAAATATTTAATTAATGAAGAAAATATCATTAAAGAAAATAAAAGTAAATTTGTATATAAAAGCTATTTAAACCACGAAGAAAAAAAAATTGCTAGTGAAATTATTAAGTATAGAGATTTAATAAAAGAAAATTTAGCAAATGAAAGAAATCATCTTATTGATAATGAAGTATTAAAAAGGGAAAAAGAAAATTTAAGATTTATAAGAAGAAATATTTTAAATTTAAGTGATTCTAAATTTTTGAACTCTTTAGGAAATAGTAAAAAAGATAAAAATGGATTGATTTTAAAACATAGATTAAAAGATATAATTGAACTTGATAAAATAAATTCTTTTTCTATTTTCTCTACAGAAAAGAAAGTAACATTAAATAATAAAAATACTTATTTAGAAGCTGATTTTTTAAAAGAAAGGATTTATATTCCTTATGAAAGAAAATTGGCACAAAGCAATGAAGAAGCTTTGCAAAAAACTTTAACAGAAAAAGGTTATATAGATTTAAATACTTTAAAAAATTATTCAAAAGACAAAGATTTGGAAAAAATTTTAGTTGATTTATTAGAAAAAAGACTTATTTTTCATGTTTTGAACTCTGATAGAGATAAACATAAAAGTGATTATATCTTAGCAGATGAATTTTTAACAGGAAATGTTAAAGCTAAATATAACGAAATTAAAGAAATGATTGAAAAAAACATTAGTTTTAACAATTTTTCATTACCACTTGAAGAAGTTGCATTAGAATTAAAAAAATATTTTCCAGAATATATTAAATTTGAAGATATAGAGCTTAATTTTGGTGCAAGTTATATAGATATTGAGATTTATAAAGATTTTATTAAAAACACTTTCTTTCACTCTCCTGATAAAATTATTATAGATATTAATTTTGTGAATAGTTTGTATGTATTTGAGAATTTTAAAATTTTAAAAGAAAATTATGATGAATATAGAGATGAAAATATTTTGGTTGAAGAAGAAATTAAAAATACTGATTTAAACGATAATGGTATTAATTTGATGGTTTATAATGAAAAAAGTGAGTTATTTTTTGATTTAAAAACATTAATAGAAAAAATAATTAATGGAAAATCATTAGAAGTTTTTCATTATGAACAAAAAGATGATAATCCACAATTAAAAGTTAAAGTTAATGAAAACATTCCAACAAAAATTGCTTTAGAGAACGCAGAAGCTGTTAAAGATTATTTTGAATCTTATTGTTTTAATAATAAAAATGTAAGAGAAAAAATAGAAAAAAAATATAATGAAGTTTTAAATGTTTACAATAAAACTAATTTTAGTTTTTCAAAATATTTAGAAACACCGTATTTAAATAAGAATATAACTTTAAGAGAACATCAGAAAAATGCTGTTTTTAAAGGTATTTTAAAAAATAGCATGCTTTTAGAACACGAAGTTGGTGCAGGAAAAACTTTAGCAGGGATTACTTTGATTATGGAACAAGTTAGAATGGGAATAGTTAAAAAAGCTCTTTTCTTAGTTCCCAATCATTTAGCTACTCAATGGGAAAAAGAATTTTTATTTGCTTATCCAAATGCAAATATATTAGTAGGGGATAAAATTAAAGATAAAAAAGATAGAAAAGAATTTTTATATAAAATTAAATATGGTAATTACGATGCAATCATTATGAAGCATTCTACTTTTGAAAATATTAACGTTATGGAAAGTTTTCAAACAAATATTTTATATGAATATGCTGAAAATTTAAAAAACTATTTAACAAAAACAATAAAGGTTTCAAGTGAAAAAGATTTAAAAAATTTAAGAAAAACTATAGATAAAAAAATTAAATATTTAGAAGCTAAACTCGAAAAAAGAGCTATTGGAAAAAAATACGATGAAGAAATTGCTTTTGAAGAATTAGGAATAGATGCTTTAGTTGTTGATGAAGCTCATAATTTTAAAAACTTATATATTGATACAAATCAGGATAGTGTTAAAGGACTTCCATTAAATGATTCTTTTAAAGCTATGAAAATGCTTTGTGCTACAAGTTATTGTCATCAAAATAATTATAAATTGTATTTTTTGACAGGAACTCCAGTAAGCAATTCTATTGCAGAATTTTATATTATGCAAAAGTTTTTACAACCAAAAATATTAGAAGAATTGGGAGTTTCTCATTTTGATGATTGGCAAAAAACTTTTACAAAAATTACTTTTAATGAAGAACTTGATAGTAGCGGAGTTAATTACAAATTAACCTCAAGATTATCTCAATTTATTAATGTTCCAGAACTAATGTCTGCTTATAGAGAAAATGTTGATATTGTAACAAATGAAGATATAGAAAAACAAACAGGAAGATTAGTTCCAAAAATTAAAAATGGACGCCCTATAAATGTTATTTCTCCAAGAAGTTATGATATAGAAAGTTATATAGGAATTGAAAATGAAAAAGGATTTTATAACAAAGGAAGTATAATTGATAGAATGGATAATCTAAAAGAAGATCCAAGAAATAACAATATGCTTAAATGCACTTCTGATGCTAAAAAAGCGGCATTAGATTTTAGATTGATTGATAATAGTGCAAGTGATTATGAAGATTCTAAAATTAATAAATTAATTGAGAAAGTTATGTTTCATTATAATGATCAGACTTATCCTTCTTCTACTCAATTAATATTTTGCGATATGGGTGTTTCAAAATTTCATTCTCAAAAAATAAATATAAATGCTGAAAATGAAGCAAGATATAACAATATTGAAGAAGTTATAGCTGATTTAAAATTAGTTTTATTAACAGATGAAGAAACTGAAGAAGAATTTTACGCCAAAGTAGAAATTAATGAAAAAGGAAAAGAAAAAATAATTAAACGATATACTATTGAAGAGTTAATGGAAGAAGTTGGAGATAAATTTGATCTTTATGCAGAAATTTTAAAAAAATTAGTTAAAAGCGGTATTTCACAAAATGAAATTGCTTTTATTGGAGATGCAAATTCAGATATTCAAAAACAAGAATTATTTAATAAAGTTAATGCTGGAGAAATTAGAATTTTAATAGGTTCTACAGCAAAAATGGGAGCAGGAACTAATGTTCAAAAAAGAGTTATTGCTTTACATGAGTTAGATTGTCCATGGAAACCTAGTGATTTACAACAAAGAGCAGGAAGAGTTGTAAGACAAGGAAATTTATTTTTTGAAAAAGATAAAGATAATTTTGAAATTTCACATTATAGATATGCAACTGAACAAACTTACGATTCAAGAATGTTTCAAATCAATGAACAAAAGCTTTTACCTTTAGCACAACTTAAAAAAATTAATCTTTTAGACGGAAAAAGAAATTTTGAAAGTATTGATGCAGAAATCGCTAATGTTTCAGAAATGAAAGCTATTGCTACTGGTAATCCTTTTATTTTAGAAAAACATAAAATTTCAACTATGTTAAAAACAGAAGAAAGATACTTCGAACAATACAAAAAAAATATTCTTCAAAATGAAAGACTTTTGACTTCTTTAAAAGAAAAAAAAGAATTATTACTTAATGATATAGAATTTTTAAATGAGTTTATACATAATAAAGACTTTAAAAAGGAAAATTATAATTTAGAATGCTTTGGTATAAAAACTACTAAAAAACCAAAAAATAAAGAAGATGAAGAAAGTCATAAATCTTTAAAAAATAAAATTAATGAAAAAATAAAAGATATTTTTATTAATTTTAAAAATGAAGCTGAAGTTGAAATTCTTAAAGCAAATGATTTAAAATTAGTTTTTAGAACTTTTATTGGAGAACTTACAAAGCAATTCTGTGTTCAAGGCGTTTTAATTAATAAATATGACAAAGAGTATATTCCAAATAATTTGTTTTTTAAGGCTGATAATGGTTCAATTTTTTATTCTTATCCAGAGATAGACAATATTTTAATAAGATTAACAAACACAATTGAAAAATCAAATACTTTTCTTAATAATTTAAATGAAAGATTAAAAAATACAGACGAAGAAATTTTTTTAAAAGAAAAATTTTTAAGTGAAAATAAATTAGATACTTATGATAGAAAAATACTTTTAGATACACTTAAAAAAGATTTAAGAAATATCAATGAAATTTTTACTATTAGAAATAAATTAAGAAAAAATGGAATTAAAATAAATATGAATAGTCCTGAAATTAAAAATTTATTACCAGATTATTCAAAACTATTAAACGAAAAAGGTAAATTTGTAGCTTCTAATTTGCGTAAAGATGATATAGAAAAAAAAATCGAAATTAAAAATGAAGAAAAAAATAATATTATTGAGATTGAAACTGAAGAAATTAAAATAAATGAAATAGATGATAATTCAACAGATGAAGAAAAAATTGATATATTGATTAATAATCAAAAAAATATAAATAATTTTATTAGAGCAAAAGATATTTTGCAATCAAAAGTATAAAAATTTTTAATTATTTCTTAAAGTGGGAAATTTTGTTCTACTTTCAGAAATCTTTTAAGCAGTAAAAAAAGAAATTGTATACAATAAATAAAATATTACAAAATAAGGAGAAAAATATGGAAGAAATTATTGAAACTCTAAAAAATCATGCAAATCTTAAAAATGATGAAAAATATAGAGAATATGTTGAGCAATTAACTTTATTAAAAGATACTTTTAAAAAAGAAAATAAAATTGATATTAATGATATTGATAATTTTTCAGAAGAAATGAAAAAGTATATAGATAAAAATATTCAAGAAGATGAAAATTATAAACAATTCTTTTTAACTCAAACAGGAGCTTTATTATTAGAATTTCAGCAAGAAGGATTTGTGAACTTGGAAAATTATTATAATAATTTTACTAAATCTTATTTAAAAGATTTAGAGAATTTTGAAGATTTAGAGAATTTAGAACATAAAAAAATAATAGATGAACTCTGTGAAGTATTAGAAGAAAATGAAACTTTAGCAACCAAAGTAAATGATATTAAAGAAGATATTTCTATTTTAAATGAACAAAAATATCCAAAAGAAACTGAAACTGAACGAAGTGATGTTCAAAAGATGATTGATTTTATTAAAGATGATGAACAGATTTATTATCCTTTCAAAAGAAAAGAAACTTTAAATAATGTAGGCTTTATGTTGAAATTTCAAACAGAATTATTAACATTTAGCACAGCAGAAATTAAAGAAATGATAGAGTCTGTAAAGAAAAAAAATGCTATTTTGCAAAAAGAACTTGATGATTTAATGATTGAAAAAAAAGAAAAATTACAAGAATTAAAAGAAGAAATGGCTGAAAATTCAAATAAAACTTTATTAATTTTAGGTGAAAAAGGTGAAAAATTAGAAGAAAATGTTGAAAATAAAGAAGAAGTAGAAAACAAAGAAGAGCAAAATGGAAATTTAGAAAATTTACAAATAGAAAATGAAGATTTAAAAGATGAAATTGAAAAAGAAAATACTAATAAAGATATTGACGATGAGAAAAAAGAAGAGCAAATAGAAGAAAAATTAGAAGAAGAAAATAATGATTTATATGAAAAAATCGCTAAAGCACAAGCAGAAATGGATAAAATAGCTGAAGAAAGAAAACAAGAAGCACAAGAAACACAAGATGAAAAAGTTGAGAATCAAGAAATCAATAAAAATTATAATAATAGGAGACAATAAAGTATGACAGAAAATGAAATAGAAAAAATAGTTTTTAAAGATATAACTATTCATGCAAAAAGAATTTACGAAAAATCTTCGGAAATTAGAAATAAAATCAAAATATGTTTAAATGCCAGATTAGATTATAAGACTTTTAATAAATTAAATAGTATTTTTAATCAATTTATTAATTTTGGTAGAGACAATAATTTATTGGATAAATTTTCTGATGCACAATATGCTCAAAAATTAAATAATTTTCATTCATATATATTGAAAGGCTTAAACGATATAATTGAAGAAAAAAAATTAGATGATAAACAAAACATTTCTATCGAAAATATATTTTCAATAGAAATTGAAAATATCAATTGTTCTGATGAAACTTTATACTTTTTATATCTTTCAAAACTTTCTATTTTAAAAGAATTTTTAGAAAAAGATGAATTTAATATTACTAAAGAGCAAATTGAAAAATCAAAAAATGAAATTTATAATTTATATAACAAAATACCTGAAATTAAAGATAATGGAGAACAGATTAATAAATTATTTATTGCTTTAAATGAAAAGTTTTCTAAATCTGAAATTGAAACTGAAGAAACAAATAATTTTTTTAAACAAGGAATTAAAAAATGAGTTATAAAAAAGATGTATTTAAAGAGCAATATTTATTAAAAAGAAATATTTTTTATTTTTTTGCTTGCAAAAATAACATTTATTTCTTTTTTATATCTCTTATTTATTCTTATATCTTTTCTGATGGATTTGAAAGTTTCATTTTAATTTATTCTATAGGGTGTTTATTTTTATATAGATTCTTTTTTAATATTAAGAAAGATGACAATCCATTTAAAAAGATATTTTTGCTTATTTTCTGGGATAAATTAATTAAAAAATTAAGGAATAAAAATTGATTTTTAAATATTTTATAATTATTAATTTTGCATGTATAGCACTTTTGGCTAATGCTACTGATTCTATTAATAAAATGACTTCTTATATTAATGAACTTGATACAATTAATACTAAACAAAACTTTACCAACAAAAAAATAATTGCTTTAGATGTAAATTCTCTATTAGAACTTAAAAAACATAATTTTCTTTTACTTCAAAATAATAATTTATTATTCAATTATTATGAAATTTATTTTAAACTCATTTAGGCAGAAATCCCAACTGCTTTAGCGGTTGGGCTGAATGCCAAACGAAATACATCTATCTTCTTCTGATTTTTCTTCTAATTCTTTTGATATTATAATTTTTATTTCTAATTTTATTTTTATATTCTTTTAATTTTTCTAATTTATTCCAAAAATTATTTTTTACATTTTTTGATTTTTCTAATAGAGATTTATTTTTTTGCATTTCTTCTTCAAATTTCATAATCAAATCATCTAATTTATCTAGTTCAAATTTTTGTTCTTCTTTTCTTTTTTTTATATTCTCTCTATATTCTAGCTCATCATCTAAATTTTGTGTCCTAAACTTATCATTAATTTCATAATATGGTTTAAAATCACTTTTTTTTCCAATAGCATTTTCTATGCTTGTTTCGTATTTTAGATTAACTAAAATTGTTGCAATTATGTATTCGGCTTTTTCTGCTTCAGTTCCTATAAATTGGATATGTGGAGAATTAATTTCTCTATCTTGTAAATGAAGTTCAACTATTCCTTGAATATTATTATTAAGAAGTTCTGTTTGTATGTTCATTAAAAGATTGTTAATATCTTGTCTATCTATAGATACATCCCTACACCATATGTTAGCTGTTTTAATTTCATCTAATTGATTTAAATAAGCTAATATTTCAGTTTTTAAAGCTTTTTCTCCTGTTAAAGTGCAATTTGGATTTTTTCTTTTTTCAAAAACTTCTTTTAGTTTTTTTAAAAAATAATTTCTAGCTTTATCATCTTTTATTGCAAATATAGCAATTTCAGCTTCTCTTAAAAAGCTTTTTGAATTATTTTTTCTAGCTGGCTGTATCATTAATTTTATTTTCCGATTTGTCAAGCAATTGAAATTTTGCTCTTGTGATAGCTACATAAAATAAATTTACTTCTTGTTCTAAAAAGAATTCCATTTCTTGTTTTTTTTCCAAATTTTTTTCTTTTTTAATTTCATTTTGTAATTTATTTAAATTTGGAAAATCATTATAAAGTTCTACACTATCCCACTCTAATCCCTTGCTTATATGAGAATTTGTGATATAAAAAAAAATATTTTCTTTATTTTTTTTATTATAAAGTTTTATGGCTAATGCATTTAAGACTTTAAAATCATATTTTTTATCAATTAAAATTAAAACTTTATTTAAATTATTATCAAAAGCTTCTTTGGCATAGTTTTTTAATTCAAGCATTGAATTAAAATTAAGTAAAAAAGAATTTCTCTTGCTTATATAGGAAAAACGATTAGATCTAAAATTTAAAATATCAAATACTAATTGAAAAATGTCATCAGGATTTTTCAATAGACAATATTGTTCAATATTTTTATCATATTTAATTTTGTCTAAAAATTCAATAATTCCAGCATTTGTTCTCATAATATAAGATTTGTTTTTAATTTCATTTTTTTCTTTATTGGAAATATTGGAAGTCATTTTAACTTTATTTTTTTTGGTATATTTTAATAAAAAATAATCTGCGTAATTTAAAATTTCTTGCTTACTTCTAAAACTTTTTGAAAGATTTTTTTTATAATCTGCTTGAACAGTTTCAATTGCATTTATAGTTTGATTAAAACCATAAATATTTTGAAAAGTATCCCCAACTAATATTTTAGAGCAATTATTATTTAAAACAATATCGAGCATAATAGAATTAGTATCTTGTGCTTCATCCAATAAAATAAAATCATATTTTTTAACTAAATTTTTACTTTCTTCATATAAAAAATAATATTTTAAATAGAAATTATGTATAAAATCTAATTTTCTAGTTAAAACCAAATTCCAGAGTTTTTTTATATAGTTATTTTTAAATTCTTTTTCATCATTAATTAAAAAATCATTAAAATCTTTTAAAATTAAAAAAAGTTCTTCAGAAGTTTGATTTGGAAAAAATTTTTCAATATCAAATATAGTATAAGAATTAATAAAATTCATTTTCCCTATTTTTTTTCTTGCAAAAGAAAAAGCTAAAGAATGTAAAGTTTTAACATCTATATTTTTTTTTGCTTTTTTTTTCATATCCTCGACAATATTTTTATTAAAAGCCAGATATAAAAATTTTTTATTTGGATTTGCTGAAGCTATTTCATTTAAAGTGAATGTTTTTCCACTTCCCGCACAAGCATTAATAATTAATATTTCGCTTTTATTCATTTTTTTAGATAATTCAATAATTTCAATTTGTTCTATTGTGAGTTCCATTTATACTCTTAGTATTTAGCTTTAATATTATTAATTATATTTTGAAGTTGATTATTTTTCATTAAAATAAAAGATTCTTTTTTAGCTTCTAATGTTTTTTCAGTTTTAAGTTTTGTTAAAATTTCTTTTTCCTTTAAAACATTTTTTTCATTTGCTATAATTTCTTCTTTTATAATTTCATTTAGTTTATCAATAGCATTTGCAATTTGATTTTCGCCTTTATCGTATTGAATTTTTCCTTCATTTGCTTTTTCGCTACCTAAATATGAATCTACACAACCACCACATGCATAAAGGCTATTTATAAAAACTAATACAATTAAGCTAATTGATAATATTTTCATAATTTTTTCCTATAATTTGATTTTTTCATCATTATTTAAATCTTTCCTAAAATATCTTTACTTCTTGGAGTATACTCTACTTTTTTCTCTTGATCAGAAGTTTTATCATTATTGGCTATTAATTTAGAAGTTAAATCTTCAATTTTGCTTTTATATTCTTTTTCTGATTCTTTATAATCTGCTATAGATTGTAAAAGATATTGATTTTGAATTTTTTCTTTTTCTAAATCAATTTGTAGTTTATAATAATCTTTTGTCAGATTTTCATTGTTTAAATTTCTATTTTTATTTTCTTCAATTTGTTTATTTAAATATTCATTTTCGCTTTTTAATCTTATTAATTCTTCTTTTGATTTTTTATTTTCATTAGATAAAATATCATTTTCATTATCTAGCTCTTTAATTGTAATTTCTTGCTCTTCTGAAATTTTTTCTACTTCTTTTAATTTTTCTTCTACTAATTTTATTTCTGTTATTTCTTTTTCAAAATCATCTCTCATTGCTGTAATTTCATTAATTTTACTTTGAAGAGTTCCTTTAAGCTTTGAGATAGTTTCTTCTCGTTTAGTTATTTCATCCATTAGCTCATTTTCATAATTAATACTTTTTTCAATTTCATCTTTTAATGTATTTATTTCATTTTCTTTGTTTTTCAAATTTAAAATATCTTTACTAAAAAGCAAACTTGCAAAATTAATAGTATCTTCATTTCTATATTTTTGCTGAATATTTCTAATTGCTTCTAAAATGGAAGTTCCGTTATATAAATAATCTTTTAAATCTTTATAGGCTTCATAAGATTCTTTTTCTGCTCTTTTTAGTCTTTCTTTTGTTTTTTCAAGTTCTTTTAAATGATAAACTTCAAAACTATTTTTAATAATATTTTCTATTTCTTCTTTCTCATTTTTTATTTCATTTTCAACTTTTTGATTTTTATCACTTTCTGAAAGAGAAGATATATTATAAAGTTTTACATTAGAAGTAGAATTTTGTAATATTCTTTCTACAGAATCTTTTTCTAAAGAATCTCTATTTTTATTTATTTCTTGCTTAATTTCAACTTTTGCTTGTTCTTTAGCAATTTCTTTATTCTCATCTTGTTGTTTTAATTTATCTTTTTCAAGTTTTTTTTCTTCAGGTTTTAATCTTCCCCAAACTATAATTTCTTCTATACTTTTAATATTATTAATTCTCTGCTTTCCGTTATTATAAGAATAACAAAAACTTTCATTAATATTTTCAGTTTTTAATTTTGTAGCTAAAAATAACAAAAACTTTGAAACGATAAAATTATTATCTTTTGGAACTTGATAATTTTCTATTAAGCTCATATTTTCAGCTCTTGTATTTGCTATAATATAATTATCAAAAAATATTAAAGCTCCTTTTTTATGATAAATTAAAGATATTCTTTCTTCATTTATTTCTTTAAAATCAACTAAAGAACAACTATCAACACTCAAAAAAACATCTTTAATTTTTGTTATTGTGTTTTTATCATTTACTTCTCTAAGATCTATATTAAGTTTATAATATTCACTATCTCTAACTTCTTGTAAATTTTTAAATTGACTTATAGCCTGATAATTAAATTTTCCTACATTCTTTCCATCTTTAACATTCTCTTTTAATTTTTCAATATCATTATTTAGAGTTTGCTTTAATTTATAAATATTGTCAATTTTTTCATAATAATTAATTCCTATACTTTGCAAATATTCTAAATACTCATCAAAATTTCCATTCCAGAATTTTTTTAAAGTATCTAAAATTCCCCTTTTTGTAATATTTTTTATGTCTAATTCATCAAAATTTACTTTACTAATATTTAGATTAAGCATTTTTTCTCCTTTTTACAAAACATTATATAATATTTTTTTAAAGCTTTCAGCCTCCGACATAAACGTTTTTGATAATCAAATCTTTTACTTTGATTTTTACTAGAGTCTTTTTTTCACCCTTTTCTTTATAAAAATCAATATTTTTATAAGATTTCTCTTTGTTAATTCTAAAAGTTTTATTTGAAATTCCAATTTTTTTGCAAAAATCACTTAAACTCATGATATAACATTCTTCATCATTTTGATCTCTAATAATTCTTGGTTGAAAATTCATAGTTCACCTTTTAATCGATTTAAAGCATTTTCATCACTAATATTTTTTTTAATTTTTAATTTAAAATGGGAATATAATTTTTTAAAATCTTCTTCATCAATGTTTAGAATTTTGAAAAGATCTTCTTTCAATATATTCTTTAAATAAAAATTTTTGAATAAGCAAAATAAAAAATCTTCGCCAAAGTAATAAATATTTTTTATATAGCTTAATTTGTCATTAATATAGTTGGAAAGATTTAAATTAAATTTTTCATCATAATAAATACAATAAGCTATATCTTCAATTTTTTCTTTTTGTTTCAGCAATAATCTAGAATCATTTAAATTATTAATTTGATAATTTAAATTTAATAAAACACTTATGGTTGCGAAAATAGATAAAAACACTTCAAAGTTCTCCTGATTTTCAAAACTTCTTGGATATTCTTTTGTCTTCCTGCTATTAATATGAATATAGTTTAAATTGTCATTTGTAAATACGCTAATTAAATAATTTTCTTCACTTTCAAAAAAACAATAATTAATATTATTAATTACGAAATTTTTATTGAGTTTTAAATATTTACAAATTGCTTGTTTTTGACTAATTATGGAAAATTTTCTTAACAAATTAGATGATTTAGAGAATTTTTCATAAATATTAAAATAATCTTTTATAAACATAGACCAACCACTCCTTTCAAATAATTTAAATTTCTATAAACAATTCCGACTGTGCAACCATTTTTTCAATTCCTTCTTTTGCTGATTTCACAAGTGGAATTATTAGTTGAATACATTCTATAATATCTTTTTTGTTAAACTCATCTCCTTTTGCTTTTTTACAAAAATCTAATCTTTTGCAAAAATTTTCAATTTCTGCAGGAGTATAAGGAAACCTATTAGAAATTGGATTTTCTTTTTGATAAATAGCTTCAATTTCTGCAAAAATAGAATCAAGATTCATTATTTCTTCTAATACAAATTTTAAGTTGAACTTCTTGATATATATTTTAAACATTTCTTCAGCATTTTCGTGAGTCGGCAAATTGATAAAAAATAATTCATCCCATCTTCCCCGTCTTAAAAATTCAGGATTATTTTTTAGAATGGAATTTAAATCATTTGCTGTTGCAAAAAATATAGCATTAAAACTATATTCACAAGCAGGCGTATTAATATCATTTAAAATCGTTAGCAATCTTCCTAACATTTGCTTTTCTTTAACACTTGAGCTTCCAATCATTTTTTCTATTTCATCAATTAAAATTACATATTTTTCATCTTTAGAATCAATTTGTTTTTTATGCAAAAATTCAAAAATATTATTTAACTTTTGAATAGGCTCATTGCTTTCCATAATTTGAGAAAGATTTAATAATATTAGTTTTCTACCCAACTCTCCTGCAAAGCATTTTGGAAAAAATGTTTTACCTGTGCCCGGAATTCCAACTAAAAATACGCCCTTTGCTTTAAAACCATTCTTCTCAGCTTTAATTAACAAATCTGTATATTCTTTTAAAGCTTTCGCACCACCAATATCTTTGAGAGTGAATGGAGATTTTATAACGCTTAATCCAAGTTCCATTTCTAAAATTTTTTCTTCGCTGAAATTCATTTCTTTGTGCTGAGAACTTAATAAACCAAATTTGTTTTTTATTTTTTTAGTAATAAATAAATTTTCATATTCTTTAAAAGGTTCTTGGTTGGTTAAAACAATAATGTTTTCATTGCTATTTTCTCTTAATAAATTTAGAATATCATTTTTATTAGGAAATTCAATAATTCTTAAATTATTAAAAATTTTCTTTAATTCTTCAGGCAAATTATTTTTTGCTTCGTCAAATAAAGCTTGTTTCGACAAAGTGTAAAAGGAATCTTCAAAAATGAACCAATAATTACAAAAATTACTTTTATTAATTGGGGGCATAAAACTGGGGGGGGGG
>NZ_RYYJ01000016.1:0-20760 GCF_004379015.1 Campylobacter sp. US50a
CATTTTGTTATAATTCAATTATAATTTTTTATTTAAGTTTATTTTTATATATAATACTATATAATATTATATAATATTATATAATATAATATAATATAATATAATATAATATAATATAATATAATATAATATAATATAATATAATATAATACTAATTATCTTTGGAATAAAAGGAGAAAAAATGAAATTAAAAGATTTTGATTTTAGGATTTGGAGTTACAATATTGAGGAGTATTTACAACCTAAGAACACTTACCTTGCTATAGTTAAGGATGAGAAGGGCTTAGACAGCTATGAAAAAGTTCTAGATGTTGCAGATGATTGTAGTGGACATGATTACCCATTGTATCAGTATGGTGATAGTGCTGATGTTGAGGTGGAACTCTTTACAGGATTCCATGACAAAAATGATACAAAGATATATGAAGGTGACATACTCCGTATACAACTAGACTACAATAAAGTAGAAAAGGGCTTTGTCCAATACCATAATGGGATATTTAAGGTTATAAATAGGAAAGCTTCTCAAGCTTCTCAAGCTTCTCATGAGTATTGTGTAACCTTTTTAGGAATATGTTACATAAAGGACTGTGTTGAAATCATCGGCAATATCCACGAAAACGCGGAGTTGCTAAAATGAAAATATTAGATTTATTTAAAGTCAAGGTTTATTATTTTTGTAGTTATAAGGCAAATAAAGAGGATAAAATTATAACAGGCAGTTGTTTAGTAGATTATAGTAGATATTTTTGGAAAAAAACAGATTTTGAAGTTGTTTATCATCTTATTTCTAATCAAATAAAAAAAGATTTAAAAGCTACTGGTATTTATTTCACGCAATTTCATAAATTATAAATCGGAGAATTAAAATGAATTATGGAACATTAACAATTAAGCCAAAAGTTTTTGGGACAATTTATGTTATTTTGGTTTTTAGTTCTATGGATAAATAAATAATTATACAAAGGAGAAACAGTGAAATTAAAAGATTTTGATTTTAGAATTTGGGATAATATTGAAAAGAAGTATATTAAAACACCGCACGGTTTATATATTGAAAATACCGAACATAACGATGCTAGTAACTGTAATCGTATCATAGAGAATTATGACCACGTAGGATTTTCAGTAGATAACCCATATGATTGGAAAAATAAGGAATATTTTAATAATGAAAATGCGTTTTCCATAGAATTATTTACAGGCTATTTTGATAAAAATGGAAATAAAATCTATGAAAATGATATTCTCATGAATGAACTGACTGAAGAGATTTTTTATATTACTAGAGATGACACTTATAAAATGTCTGAAATAATCCTTTATGGTAAAGACTATAATGGAAACCTTTACAGAAAAAGAAATTCTGGTGGTATCAATTTGTTAAAAATGCTTGTTTCAGATAAAAACATGAGTGTTGTTGGCAATATTCACGAAAATCCAGAACTGTTAGAAGAGGGTAAACAATGGAAATTAGCGAACTTATAAAGTTAGTATTGTTATAGGGTATGGAGAGATAATGAAACTACAAAATTTTGATTTCAGGATATGGAACAATAATTCTAAAACCTATGAAGCAGGAAGTATAATAGAGTCGTTAGGTTTTATAACTAGCGTATTTAATCAATTAACCTATGAAAAACCTACTATAGATTATGAAATCGAGCTATGGACTGGTTATTTTGATAAGAACGGAAATAAGATTTATGAAGGGGATATTATTAAATATGTTTATATATTTAAACATGAGCTTCTGGATAAAGGTATGATTAAAAAATTACCTAAAAAAGTAAGCATAGGTTGTGTAGGAATTGATAATTTTCTTGGTTTTAGAATATTGAAAAATAAAGAACTTCAATGCTTTATGAAAGATATTGCAAATATCGAAATCATAGGTAATATACATGAAAATGCGGATTTATTAGAAGTTAAGGAGTAAAAATTTTATAATATAATATAATATAATACTATATAATACTATATAATATAAAACTTAAAGTAAGGAGAAAACAAAATGATTATTTCTATTGCAAATGAAAAAGGTGGAAGTGGAAAAACAACTATTGCAACTAATTTGGCTTTTAAATTGGCTTTTGAAGGTATAGATTTAATGTTAGTTGATGCTGATCCACAAAGAAGTGTTGAAACATTTATTGATTATAGGGTCAATAATGACTTGGAGTTGCCTTTTAGTTCTATGTCAAAAATAGGTAGTTCTTTAAGTCAAGAGGTTATTAAATTAAAAGAAAAATATGATAGTATTATTATTGATACTGGAGGGCGTGATAGTAAAGAAATGCGTCAAGCTTTTGTAGTAAGTGATTTAATTTTAATTCCAACTATTGCGAGTGGTTATGATTTAGCTGTTTTAAATAAAATGCTTGAGATCATTAAAGAAGCAAGTGTTATTAACGATAAATTAAAAGTTTTAATTTTTATTAATAGAGCTTCTCCAAATCCATTTTTGAAAGAAAAAATTAAAAATTTAAAAGAATATTTAAATGAGAAAGATATTCCTGATAATGTTAAAATAGCAGAAACTATAATTTTTGAAAGAGAAAGTTATAGAAATGCAGTTTATGATGGTTTGAGTGTTATAGAATTAAAAGAAAAAAATAAAGCTAAAGAAGAAATAGAAACTTTTTATAGTGAAATTTTAGAATATTGTAAAAATTAATTATAAGGAGATTAAAATGTCAAAAACAAATCCATTTAAAAAAATTGATTTTGTTGAAAAAGAAAAGAAAGAAAAAGATTTAAACGATAAATTAGAAAGAAAATTTATTGAAGAAGCTAGAGGTGAAACTAGTTATGAAGCTAAATTAAAAAAGAGTAAATTAATAATAATGGAATATAATTTATATAAGAGATTAATTAAATATATTTCCGAGAAAGGAAGCAGAGTTGAGTCCCAAAATTATGTTATTAATTTAGCTTTAGATGACTGGCTTACTAAAAAAGGTTTTTGAAAAAAAGATAAATGTATAAGATTATATGGACTTGTCAAAATTGCTTATTTCAAAATAAACTTAAATCAATAAAAGCAGCTAAACAAACTAATCATATTTTAATAGATTTAAATTGTAATAATGAGATAATTTTGACATGCTATAAATGCAAGGCACAAAGTATTTTTAAAATTGATTTTCAATTAATTTCAATTGAAAAAGAAAATAAAATAGAATTTGAAGATAAAAGAATTAAAAGATTAAAAATTTTTAATAAAAATAGAGCTAGTAAAAATAAAAGAATTGTTTTTAATGCTCTTAATTCATTATTTAAAGAAAAATATTATTCAAATGGAAAAATAGATATTAAAACTTTATGTGATGATACTAATTTGAATTATCTAACTGTGGTTAAATATATAAAAGAATTTGAAAAAGAAAATGAAGAATTAAAAAATAAAAATGATATAGATTTGTGAATATCATAGTAACTTTAGAATGTAGGAAATTATTCTAAAGTTACTATTTCTTATTTTCATAATTAAACTTTTAGTTCTTTTAAAATTCTATAAGCTTCTTTAATAAATTGTCTTTTATTTATATATTGAGTTAATGGAATTTTTTTGTCGCTCATTCCTTCATAAGTAACTTTTTTTCCTAAAGTAAGTAAAGAGCTTTCCGCTTGGGCTATAGCTCTGTGTAATTTTCCATTCGCAAATACCATCATCTCACCGTTATTCATGTTTGCAACTTCATTATGTTCGAAAGCAGGTTTTTCTTCAAAGTCATAAGAATCTTCTATGCTTCCTTCCCCTTTAGCAAATTCTCTTCTTTTTGTAAATTTTCTTTTCATAACTTTAATCTTATCTACCATTTTTTGATAAAACTCTGTGGTTTCTGGATGAAGAGTTTTCATAATAATATGCACTCCTGTTACATCTATAATTTCTTTTTTTTCATATTCAGCTTTTGCTATAACATCAATTTGTGCTAATGATTGAAATATTGGCATAATTGAAATACCTAGAGAACGAGATTTAGATTCTAGTCTTCCAAAACCTTCTATAGCGTAAGAGCCAAATTCATCACCAAAAAATGCAAATGGAATTTTTGGTTCTTTTGCAAATTTTGCTTTTTGAGCTGCAACACCTTTAATTAATCCTAAAAACAATCTTCCAAGTTCTTTAGGAGTGGTATCAGAGTCCATAGTTGGTAAAGTTACAAAAATGATTTTGTTTCTTTGAGTTGCTTCCCATAAAGAAATATCAGGATTTGGAGCATTAAAAATTTTTCCATAATCAGAACTTAAATTTGTTAAAACATTTCTCCATGCTCCAACACAAACGCTTACATCATAAACTCCTTGTCCTGAGTTTTGTGGATTAATTTTTTTATACATTTCATCTATCCAGTTTTTATCGTTTTTATCACCATTTAAAAAATCATTAATATCAACTTCAATTGTTGTCGAAACATATTTCACATAATCCATTAAACCTATATTGTTTTTTGCTAAATCTTTATATTCTATAGCGTATTTTAATAAACTAGCTAAACTCATCATATTTGTTAAAGCTGAAAAATCAAAAATAAAATCTTTTTCATTATCTCTTTTGTAAACCATAAGTTTTAAAACATTTTTCATAAATTCTTTTTGTTTTTCTTTCCATTCATTTTCTTCGCCAATTAGTAAAGCTATTAAAATTTCGTATATAGCTAAAGCTCCTCCACTTAATAACGGATTAATAGTATGAGTATTATCCATGTCTAATAAATTTAAATGAACAAAATCATCTTCTCTACCTAAACTTGCTACAAGTCCATAAATTTCTTTTGCAAATTCAACCGTTCCTTTTCCATCTATTATAAAACATCCGCCACCTAGTTTCACATATTGTTCTATAAGTCCTTTCATTAAAACCGATTTTCCTGCACCAATAGTAGCCATAACCAAAAAGTGTCTTTTCATTGTTTCGGCATTAATTAATAAAGGACGAATTTTATTATTTTTCTTTTTTCCGCTTTTAACAGCATCGCCATAAAATTTTTTTACTTCAGTTCCTAAAGAAATAAGATAATCTTTATTTTTTTCATTTGGTATAATAGCTTCTTTTTCATCTTTTTCTTCTTCGCACATTGATAAATTTACTGCAATAAAAGCTGTTAAAATGGAAACGATAATAACAAAAACAAGAATATTAGAATTATTTTTATAAAAAGACATAATTATTAAAAATATTATATTTAAATAAACTAAGCTATTTAAAAATAAAATAAAATCATTATTTTTTCTCAAATATTCCAATATATTCATTCTTTGTGGTTTTATATGCTGAACTTGAGCGTCAATATATTCCATTTTTACCTCATTTCATTTTGTTTTTTAAATTCAAATATTTTTCTATTTATTTCTAATAAATCATTACTTAAAATTTTATTGTTTTTTTCAATTATATTAATCTGAGTTATTATTGTGTTTTTGTTTGTTTCGATACTTTTTTGTAATATTTTTAATACTTCTTCTTGTTTTGATAATCTTGTGATAATATAATTTTTATAATCATTGTAAGAAGAATTAATTTGTGATGAGCAAACACAAGCGTTAAGTGTTTGACTTAGAATATATAAAATAATAAAAAATCTAATAATCATTTTTTAACCTTTGTATATTGTCTTATCGCTATCATTTTCTAAAGCATAGCTTTCATCGAAAATTTTATCATTTGTAGGATTATCATTATGCTCTCCTTTTAAATATTCCTTAACTCTATTTTTATGTTCTAAATACTTATAATAAATTACAGCACCTTTTCTTTTGATACAATTTAAATGAACTAGATCAACAGCTCCTAAAAATTCAATTTCTTTTTCATTTTTAGCTAAAATATCTAAATTTGCTACTCCTATATTAAATCTTGAAGTATAATTTTCCCATAAATCTAATAGAAAGAATTCCAAACAATTATTATTTTCTTTTAATTTATTTTCATAATTAATATTAATTTCTTGTTGTTTAATAAAATTTTGTGCTTTTTTGAAAATAATATTATGAATTTTATAATTCTCAATTTCATTTAAATTTTCAATTTTTGTTAATTCCATATTTTTATAATTTATAAAAAATTCAGGAACTATATAACCGTTTTTCATTAGTTTTTTTGAATTTTCATTGACTGATACTTCAATTCTATCTCTTTTTATTATTCTTCTATTTTTATAAAATTCATCAATCATTTTAGAGTCAACCTCATCAAAATATCTCTGCTGGTTTGCTATAATATCAAGTCCTTTAACTTTAATTCTTTTTTTAATATATTTAAGCATTAAAATTAAAAATGGTATTAAAATTAAATAGTATAAACTTTTTTCAGGTTTTGAATCATCAGCAATAAAAAATGTAAAACATATAAATGAAACCAAACCAATTACATAAGAAAAATTTTCATAGATAAATTGATTTAAAATATCTGTTTTTGACTTTTTATAAAATATAAAAGCTAATATAATAAAAAAAATAGATACTATCATTTCTTATCTTCCTGTTCGTTTTCTTTTTTAATATCATCAGGATTTGTTGTAAAAATTTTCATTTCATTTTCTGGAATATCAAATTTCATGTGGAAAATTCCTTTTGAATACCAAAAGCACATTTCATGTTCTTCTGTATTTGTTAATGCTATTTCTACATTTTTTGGAATATCAAAATTTTCTTTAGCTTCATTAATTGCTTCTAATTTTTTCAAAGGAGATAGCATAAAAATTCTTGTATCTAAATTTTTTAATATTCTTTTTGGAATATGATCAGCATCTTGAACGATAAAACATAAATGAACGCCGTATTTTCTAGATTCGAAAGCTATCTTTTCAAACATAGTTGTAAAATAATTTACTCTAAAATAATTTCTAGCTTCTTCTATAGCATAAAAAATTTTAGGAAAGTCTAATCCTTGGTTTTTTCTTAATAGTGCATACTCTCTATCTTTTAAATAAGTTTTTTGGAATATAGATAAAAATATTGGAGTAAATAAAGAACTTTCTTTAAAATTATTTAAATCCATGGATAAAAAATCAACATCGCTAATATCAATTTTATCAAAATCAGAAAAAATTTCTAATTTATCTATACCATCTAATTTTCTAGCTAAATTTAAATAATCTTGTCTCTCATTTTCTTTAATTTGTTGATTTTGTCCTTCTTTATTTGCAAATTTAATTACATCTATTAGTAAAGGAGTTTTTAGAAAATTAAATTCTTTTTCTTTAATATCTTGCAAAAAAGTAGATTCCAAATAATTTAAATTAATTAATTTTTCATAAACTTCTTTATTTTTATCCTTTAAGTCTCTAACTCTATATCTTTGATATTGTTTTGTATGATATATTTTTCTTATAATTGATTTAAAATTTCCACTTTCATTGCTTGTTAATGGTTCTGAATTTTGCGTTTCTAGAATAATAGAAACCAAATCTGTATTAAATGTTAAATCAGCTTCGAATAATTCTTTATTTTCAAAATCGATAAAGCCAACTAGATTGTAAGAAAAGTCATAAAAATTTGAAGCGATATGTGCTATATTATTATCAGGATTTAGCTTTATTAATCTAATTAATTTTTCATCAGAAAAGCCTATATCATAACTTCTAATTCTTACATTAACTCCATTTTTTCCCAAATTGGAACATTTTCCATTTTCAAAATTTAAACCTATCATTTGAGAGATAATTTTTTGTTTAGCCACAGATTTTCCTGCACCTGATTTAGCAATAATACAAGAGTGCGGGTTGAAGTTTTCTTCTTGAAAAGCAAAATTAACAAAAGCTCCATTTTTATCAATTCCGTAAATATCAGGCGTATTAGTTTGTTTTTTGTGAGTAGAAGCTATAAAATTATGCAAAAAGCTATCTTTAACAATAAAATCAAATTCACTATCTCTAAATTTTAAAGGTGTTTTTTGAAGATGAGAACTTTTATACGATTCTTTGGAAATAAATGAAGTTTTTAAATAACTTCCTAAAGAGCCTATAATTTCACTATCATACTTTTTTAAATAAGCTATTGCGTTAACAACAACTAAATCATATTCTTTGTTTTCATAAGATTTTTTTAATTCTACAAAAGGTTTTTTATCTCCTAGCAATTTAGAATAATTGATTAATTTATCAATATGTTTTTCAATTTGCAAAGTTGAAATATCAAAATAAAACCAAATAGATCCTTCAAAATTTAATTTAAATATTTTTTCTATACTAGCTTGATTTATGTCTAAGTGTCTAAAACCTTGAAAAATTTCAATATCATTATAATTTTTTCTTATAGCTTGTTTTGCTAATCTTTTAAAAATCATAAATTCAGGTTCGCTTAACTCCGTGTTTTTTTGTATAGTTAATGCTGTTTTAAGTTTTTTATCTTCTTCATAAAAATTATTTTGCAAATATTGATTATAAATAATATTGCATAATTCAACTCCACTTAATAAATTAACGCCAAAATATGAAGCTAGAATTTTTATTAAAGTTTTGTTGTATGATAGAATATATTGTTTTTGAAATTTTTCTTGTTTTTGCAAAACATAATAAAAAAAAGCATCGTTATTTTCTTTCAAATTTGAAATTAAAGAATCAATTTCATTGGAATTTATATAATTTGGTAAAGTTGAATAAGAAGAGATTTCAATTCCGAAAAGTTCGGAATAAGGAGTATTGCATAAAATAGAATTTTCTTTAATAGAGTCAATTAACAATAAAGAATTACTGTGATATTCGTTAAATAAAGTATATAATGGTGTTGCTAATTTATCAAAAAAGCAAGAGCTTATATTTGTATTTGGATCTTTCTTTTTAAATCCAAAATAAGTTCCAGCTAATGCTAATCCACTTAAAGCTAATAATGTAATATTCATGAAATTTCCTTATTAATAAATATTATCTTAAATATAATTTTTTATTATATTTAAGATAATATTTAGCCAAAATCTTTAAGATAATGACTTAAAAATCTTTTATAATAATCATAGTTTTTTCCCAATTTATTCCCTTTGTTATAGCATTCAATGGTATTTTTTACATTTTTAAATTTGTTTTTGCATTGATACAAAATATCAACGGCTTTAGAGATATTGTAATCAAGATTAAAAATATAGTCTAATTCCTGTAAGGTAAAATTTTGAGAATTAATTTGCATTAAGCCAACATCTATTTTATAACCTTTTTGTATAAAGAATATGGCTATTTTTTTTAAAGTATTAATATCAGAATTAATTTGGATTAAATATTTATTTTTATAATTAAGATTTTTAATTTTAATATTTTTTCCTATGATATTAACTTTTTTATCACTTACAAATGCTATAACATTTGTATTAAAATTACTTTCAATCTTTGCTATAGTATAAAGTATTTTTTTATCAATATTGTATTTTAAAGCATTATATTTTAAAGCGTTTGCTATTTCTTTTGAATTAATATTGCAAAAAGATAAACTAAAAGTTAAAAACATTAAAATTATTATTTTCATTTTTTTATCTTTTTAATTTGATTTACAATATTTTTATTTTCATTTTTGTTTTCATAATATTCTTTAACCTTAGGATTTTTAAATTCCATTGCTTTATTAAGATTTCTATCAGAATAAAAGGTTATAATTGCTTCATCAGAGGGGGATAGTGGCGGGATGAGACCCTCCCCTTTGATTTTATCTGTTGCAATTCTAAAACGCACTCCATTATTATTTTGCCACTCATATACTTTTCCACCTCTACCATCATCAAAAGGCTCTTTGAATACTTTTAAATATTCTCTTATAGAATTACCTAAATTTAAAAGTTCATCTAGGGTAATTTCTCCTTCACTTCCCTTTTCTAAATGAAATTTAATGTGTTTTGCACCTTTGCCTTTATCTCTTTTTATATTATGAAAACCCTTAATATAATGAATTATATAATCTATAACAGCATTTTCTATGAGTTCTAAATCTGTATTTATAAGAGTTGAATTTTTATTATTAAAACTTACATTATAAATACCTCTTATTTCTTGCTTAAGTTTTTGAGTCCTATTTTTAAGTTGTTCTAGCTTTTTTTTCACAATATATCCTAAAAAAGTTGAGCAAAAATATTAAATTTAAAACATATAAACAATAAAAGTCCAAAAGATAACATAGACATTAAAAACGATAAATTGACTATTATAGAATTTTGTTTAACATTAGAATAAACTGGTTTTGTTTTGCCTCCCAACTCTCTTCTTAATTCTTCAATTATTTCGTGTTGTTTTTTAGCAAAATCTTCTTGTAATAAAGATTTTAGAAAATTTGTATAATTATTACCAGAATTTTCTTCACTTTGTTCGATTACTTCTTCGATGATCTCGCTAGTTTCATTAATGTGATTAATCATTTCATTATTTAAAGTATTCATCGTTTTCGTTGAATTGCTTTTTAATATTGATAAATGCTGTGCATTAACCACTGTATCTTCTCTTAATTCCTTAACTTCTTTTTGTAAAGTTAAAACTAGATGAACTAGTTTGTCGCTTAATTCTTTATTTTTTAAAGTCATTTCATCATTCATTTTATCTCCTTTAAATATTTGAAGAATTTGATTTTATAAGTGGATAAATTTTTAAACTTTCTATTCTTAAACCATAAGGATTAATATCATTAGATTTACTTAAATCAAAACTTCCTTCACTAACAATTTTAAATATTCCTTGTTGTTGAGTATAAGCTCCTTGGCTTATAATCCAACTTTGTGCAATAACTTTAATAGATAATTCAATCTTATATTTGTTTCCATTGTATTCATATTTATCCAAAGAATAATCTTTTATTGAAATATATTCTGGAAGTTTATCTTCTGCAACCGCTGAAATAAGCCATTGTGTATAAGCGATTAAATCGCCTAAAGCTTTTTTATTAACTTTTATATTTTTTGCATCATCTGCTTTTGAATCAATATAATAATAAAAAATATTTCTAAGGGTAGGAACGCCTTTTAAAACTTCACCATAATTTTTAAAACTATTTTTTTCAAAATTATTAGTAAGTTGAGATTTTGAAACAATGAAGTTATTTACATAGACTGAAATTGCATATTGTTTTAAATATTCTGCTCTTAAAGGCTCTTTCGTAACCTTTAAGGCTCTCCCATCACTAGTTGTTAGAACTACTTTTCCATTATTATCTTCGACAACTTTTTCAAGTTTTTCCATTCTTGAGCTTATATTTGAAACTTCATAAGCGACTATAAGTAACGATAAACCTATAAATAAACCTACATACTTCCAATTTTTTCCAAAAAATTGTTCGCATTTAAAATTAAGATTTTCTTCTTTTCTTATTTCTTTTTTTGAATGATTATTTTTTTCTTTATTGTTTTCCATTGTCATTTTACTCTTCTTTATTTGAATTATCCGAATTTGCATCTTGAATGATTTTATCAATTTCAGCTTTTGCACCTTGTTCATCAAATTTTTGTGCTAAAATTACTTCTTTGTCTGCTAAAAGCTTTGCGATTTCATATTTTTTTTGCCATTTTTCTTCAATTTGAGATATAGTTTCAATTTCAATTGCTTGTTGCTTTCTAATTTTGGCAATCATTTCTGGTCTTAAATCTCTTCTGATACCATTAACATATTCTTGAGTAGGAATAGCTATCTTTTCATATTTTCTAGCTGATAAAGCTTGTCCTATTTCAATATTTTTTGCAAGGTCGAATTGTTTTTTGTTTTGTTGAACTAGATTTTTAGCTAAATCTTCATTGTTTTCATTGTCTTTTCCATTTTGAATTTTACTTCTAACGAGAGAACTTATATCACTTGGACTAGTATCTTTTAATATTTTTTTATAATTTTTAACGCTTTCACTAATTCCTTTTTTATATTCTTCTAAATTTGCAGGAGCTTGCAAATCTTCAATTTTAATTTCAGATGGATCAGTTTTAGCACCATTACTTTTTGCATAATCCATAAATAAATTTACTACTTCTTGATTTCCTTGTTTTAAATATTCTAAAACTTGATTTTCTGGAGAATTTTTATTTGTTATTGAATTTATATCCCATGTTCGTAAATAAGTTTTCATATCTTGTCCATTAGGTAGTTTAGACAAAAATTGTTTAGTTTCATCATCAGCATTTAAACTCGCATACTCTGCAAAATCACTAACTTGTTTTGAAGCATAATCAGAAAATTTTTTAACTTTTGCATTACAAAAAGCATTAGCTCCACTTAAACCAATTTGTTTTCCGCCTTCTCCGCCTATTAAAGAACAAGAGTCTATTTTTAACTTATCAATTGCACTAGCAATTTTACAAATATCAAAATCTGTATCAAAATCAATTTTTGTATCAAAACAAGTTTCAGAGAGAGATAAAGAATTTGAAAAAATATTATCAAATTTTTTATCAAGTTTTCCAAGAACATTATCAACTACATCATCTAATGAAACGGCATTAAGATTTATTATTGCTAATAAGCTAAAAACTAAAAAATATTTTTTCATTTTATCTCCTTTATTTTTTATTTTTTTCTAAATAGTCAAGTATTAAATAGCGAATAACTTTTTCTTTATCTGTAGTATTGTATTTTTCTACCATTTCTGTATTATTCATAGCCATTACATTTTTTTGTATTTGTTCAAAAGCTGTAAAATTATCTTTTAATTCAAAATAAGCCCAACCAATTAAAACAATAAAAAAAACACTTAAAACAAAAAATATTTTTAATAATAATTTAATTGTTTTCATTTCATATCGCTTTATTTACAAATTTGAAATTCTTCACAAAAATTTTGTTTTTCTGTATTTGTAAAAAATAAAACTTGATAAGATGTTCCTTCGTCAGAAAAAACAACATTAGCTTTTTTCAAAATATCTAAATTTCTTGAGTTTTTTTCAACTGATAAAGTTTTTTTATTTGCAAGTTGTGATACTTTTTGTGGCATTTTATTTATATTAGAATCTCTATAAGATAATTGAACACTATTTTTTTCATTTATATTTAATTCTAAATTTTGATTAATATTAGGTTTTATTTGCGGAATAGAAGCGTATTTAGCAAAAAGTTCATCTATATTAATTTCTTTTTCAATTTTTGAAGGTAAAACTCTAAGTTTCACTAAACCATTATCATCAATTTCTTGCCAAACTTGCGGATAGGTAAGATTTTGATTTTTTATAAGATATTTTCCGATTTCATAAGCTTTCAGTTCGTTTTGATAATTTTTCAACATATCCTTAGCCGCTAAAAATGCTTCTTTAACTCCTTGCTCATAACCACTGCTAAAACCATTTTCATAGCCTCTTTGATAGAAAAAATCTTCTGTGCTAGTATTTTGAGCATAAAGGCTATTTGAAATTCCAAATAAAATAAATAGACAAATTTTTAATTTATGATTTGATTTCATTTTACATATTCTCCTTTTTTATTTACTTTTAAATCAATCCATATTTTTGTTTTTGGAACAATTTGATACAAATAAGGTAAGTCTTCTTTTGCTATGTCAGCAAAAGCTTTAACAGCACTTGCAGTTACATTAACAGCTCCTTTAATTAAATAGTCCAAAGGATCTGGTTTTTCAGTATTTGTATTTTGAATAGCTTGAGGATAAACATTTCCTTGCCCATCAGAAATATTTACATAACTGATGTTTTGTTTTTTCTTGCTTTCTTCTAAAGCTCTTAAATATTCATTAGTTGAATTTTTAACTTCATCACTTCCAAGACTTAAAGCTCCATATCCAACTTTTGCTAACATTCTATCATTAACAAAAGTAGCTATATTGTATGAAGTCTTTTTTTCATTTGTTACAATAGAGCTTTTTACTTCAAATCTTACTCCGTTTTTTTCTATATATTTTGGATCAACTACCAAAGAAGCTTTTTCATTCAAATTGATTAAATTTCCAAACATTACTATTGAGCCAACATTTGTTTGACAATCAAGACGAAGGCTTGCTGGTTGTTTTCCAACATTAATTTCATCTTTTATAAAGCAATAGCCTTTAACAACGGCTAATTCTTCAGGGTTAGTTATATTGGTATCTTTAACTAGATTTTCTTCTTTAATATTTGCGACTAAAATGTTTTCTCCAGTTTTGCCAATAATTTCTACACCTCTTGGATTTTGAGCTTGAAAATAACGATTCCAATTTAATATAGTTTCACTATAATATTTTTTATTGCTATTTTTATTAATATTTATAGGGTCTAAAGATTTTTCTGTAATAACTTTTCTTCCTTCGCTTGCACTTTGTATAATGCTTTGTGATTCTTTTGAAGCAAAAAGACTTAATGGCAATAAAAACAATAAAATATAATTTTTTTTAATCATTAAAATACCTCATGCCTGTTTTATAAATATTTTGTTCATTTTCCTTTTTTTCTTTATAATTAAAAAAATCCTTTAATGCTAAATTAAAGTCTTCTAAAATTTGCGGATCAATTTTTACTTCTTTGTTTGATGTTTCACTTGGTAAAAAGTATTTTTTATCATTTGGAATATCATTTGTTTGAACCTTTGAACTGCAAGCTATAAAAGAATAAGCACAAAATAAATTACATATTACAACAATTATTTTTTTCATTTTTAGCCTTTTTATTTTTAATAGTAATATCTTTTATAGAAAAATAAATATTTTCACCTACAATTTTTACAAATTTTTCACCTGAATTTGTTGTAATATTTTTTTCAATTTCATATTCTTTTCCACTTTTAACAAACCCTTTTTCTATATAATTTTTACTATCTTTTTCACTGCCTCCTAAGCTATAATAAGACATAGCTTTGGTATTATTAAGAGTAAAAATTTCGTATGATTTTTTAGGAATGCTTTTTGGCTTATTAGAACTTTTAATTTGTTTAATAGGAATTTTTTCAATAATTTTCGTTTCAATAATAACACCTGATGCTTTAGCTTCATCAAGTAATTTTTCATAAAATCTTTTATAAAGATAAGGATAAGTAATAATTTCTTTTATATTTTTTTGAATTTTAAAATCTTTTGCATTAAGTTTAAATTTTGAAATTAAAGATTTAATTTTTTCTCTAGCATCTATTTCTCTTTCAAATTCTCCAAAAGTAATAAATTCTTTTGTTAAATGACTTTCATATCCTTCTCGTGATGAAATTACTTGTAAAAATAGTGCTTCATTTAATGGAATGTTTTCAATATTATAAACAATTAAATAAGGTTTATTGATTTCAATTTTCTTATAAGAAAAACCATCAATTTGAGCTTGAAATTTTAAAGCTTCTAAACCAGCTTCAAAGCCATCTTTAAAATTCTTATCATTTGGTTCATAAAAAGCGTAAGAAGTTGAAGATAAAATTAAAAAGCTAAAAGCTAGAAAAGATTTTTTTATATTTGATATTTTCATTATAAAGTCCTTTTAATATTTGTTTGGTTTAATAATAAAGTTTTATCGTAACTTAGTATTGAGTTAAAATTTTGTTTTTTAGCAATTTCTAAAAAATCAAATCCGAGATTATGTTCATTAATTACATCATAAATAGTATCTATTTCTTTTTGCAACTTTTGAACTTTTCTTATAGCATTGTTTAATTCTAAAGCTAAATTTGTTAAAACCATTGCAGTTGCAACTTCATTATTCATTTTTATCTCCTAAAAATCTTAGATTATAGCTATAATCCAAATTTTCATCTCTAAAGCGAATGAAGTTATTATTAATATCTTCAATTAAATACCAGTCTAAAAATTTATCTCCAATTTGATATTCTTTTAGATCATATTTAAAAGTTTTGTCTAATAAGGTAATATCTTTTTGAATTTCTTTTAAATAAACAACCATATCTTTAGGTTTTTGAGTTTTGCTAATTTTTTTAATAGCTTCTTCTTGTTTCATTGCTTCAAAAGAAATATCTGAGATGTCAGGAATTTCTTCTTTTTTAGAAACATTTTTATTTGTAATATTTAAATCTTTTTTGTCTTCAAGGACAAAAGGGTTATTTAGTTTGGGTGGGTTTTGATTTTGAATTTCTTTAGCAGGTTCTTTAAATTCATAAGTTGAATTTTTTTCTACATTTTGTGCTTGAATAGGTGTTTCAATGCTTTTAGCTTCAAATTCATTGGTTTTTTTATTTGGATTAGTAACTATTAAAAAAATAAATAATAAAACGAAAAATATACCAATAATAATTATTATTGATTTTGTTTTATTTTTTTCATAGTAATTTTTAATATTATCTATGTTAATTTTTTTCATTTTTATTTCCTTTCAAATTTTAATCTTCATTTAATGTAAAATTGAATTGATTATTTCTAATAATTCCATGTTCTTTTATTTCTTCAAATATTGTTTTGTTTTTATAAAATTTAAAATTTTCTAAAATTCCTTTATTTTTTTCTTCTAAATTTTGAACATGATTGCAAATTACTAGAATGCAAGCTTTTAATTGTTCATATTCTTCATTTGTTTTTTTTATTTTTAACTCCATAATTTCATTTTTCATTTTTAACTCCATAATTTCATTTTCTAAAAAATTTAATCTTTCATTTTGCATATATATATTCCTTGTCTATTTATATATAGTGTTATTATCTACTCTATATTTTTTTCCTTGAATAAATATATTTCCATATTTTTCATCTTCTACAATCCGATAAGAAATATCATTAATTTGTATATAGGAATATTTTCTTTTTGGAAGAGAATTATATTCTTTAATATAAGCCTGAATAACCTCTAAATCATCTAATTTTTCTAAATTGGAATAAGAATAAATAAGATTTAATTTATCCATTTCTTCATTTTTTTCATAAAAAGTTGCTAAAATATTTAAAATGTGATTAACATCTTTTAATTTATAAAGAATAGTTAAATTAGCTATTTTAAAATCTGCATTAGGGCGAATTAAAATTGCATTATTTTCATATTTTAAAACTGCCATAGGAGAGCTAGAATCTACATGGCTAACTATACTACCTTGTGGCAATAAAAGAGTAAAAGTAAAATAAGGGTGTAAACTAATACTATCCATGCTCGATAAAGGTCTAATTACAGGTTTATAGTTTATTTCTTTTTGTGAAAATCTATCAAAAGCTTCTTTAATTTCTTGATCTTTTTTCTGTATAGAATCAATTTCTTTAGGATTTAAATTTAAATAAAATTCATTGGCTTTTAAATCATCATATCCATCGGACTTATTTTGAGTTTGTAACTCGTTTGGAGTAGGTGCAATAAAATTTTTTGGTTCTAGTTCATCCTTAGAAAATGCAAAACTTTGTAAAAGCAATGTAAAAAAACATATTTTTTTAAAATTTGTCATTAAATATCCTTGATTTGATTTTTCATTATCATAAAATGAGAAATTATTTTATTTTCTTCATTATAAATTGAAAAAATTCTGTATTTAAAATCAATGTAAATAAGCAAAAAAATGCTAAATAAAATAAAATATTTAAAAGTATAAGGCATTAAAAAAAAGTCATTAATATAAAAAGATATTAAAATTCCAATTATAAATAAAAAAATAATTAATACTTTTCTTAGTAAATTTTCTAAAAAATTAATTGATAAAAGTAAAATAAAAGATAGTATATAGGCAATAATATTTCTGGTATTAAAATAAAAATCATATTGATTAAAAACAAAATAAAAAATAATAAATATAGGTGCATATTTTAAAATTAAAAAAAGATAAAAATTAAAAGGTTTAAAGGCAAATTGATTATTTAGTTCTAAATTTTTATATATAAAATCACTAAAATTAATTTTACATTTTAGTGATTTGTTAAAACTCCAAAAGAAGTAAGGAAATTTTGTAGTTCTAATATTTAAAAGCTTTTCCATTATTCTAATCCTTCTTTTGAAATTTGGTTGGATTGTAAAGAAATATTTTGTTTTAATAAAAACAATATTTCTTTATTTTTAATATTTTTTTCACGAGTTAAAGCAATTTTTTCATCAAGCTCTTTATTATTTTTTTCAATAGATGTTAAGAGATCTTGATATTTTTCTTTCACTATTTTTAACTCATTATTTACTTTATTAAAAGCAGTTTTTAAATCATTTTTTGTTTGCTCTTTACCATTTTGAACATTTTGATTGCAAGGGACATAATAGCATTTAGCAAAAGAATTTGTAGCAAGCAATACAATTGATATAAAAACTATTTTTTTTACCATTTAACACTTCTCAAGAAATCATATATTTTGTTAGCTAGCTCGTTAAAATCTCCATATAATGCACGAGAAATTAGCATTACTATAACCGCATATACAAAAAATCCAGCTATTGCACAACCAGCTAAAATTACAAATAATTTAAAAGTTGATTGATCCTGTTCTGCTTTTTTGGATTGAAATTTATATCCCAAAACTACACCAACTATTATAGCAACGAGAGGCAAAACGACAGAAAAACCCCAAGACATAATAGCACCTAAAATAGTTTTTCCACCTTCACTTGCACTTCTAATAGCTTCAGCAGCTTCTGCAAATTCATCAGCTGCATTTAAATGAATAGCAAAGAAAAGTGCCATTAAAAACATAATCTGTTTAGTATTTTTAGTATTAAAACTTTTTAAATACTTCATTTGAATCCTTTATTTTTTAATTGTTTTTTGAATATCATCCGCAATTTTACAAAAAAACAAAATTTGAAAAATAAAAGATTTCTGAAACTAGAACAAAATTTCCCACTTTAAGAAAACTTTTATTTTTTTTATTTATTTTTTTAATACAATCACAAGAAAATAATAAATAAGGATAAATTCAATGATTGAAATTAATGCAAAAGAGCCAGAAATTTTAGATAAAGAAACAATTTTAAAAGGGAAAAAAATTGCAAATGGTTTAATATCTAGATTTAAAGAATATAAAAGTAAAGCAGATAATGCAACTTATATTTTAAAGCAAAATAGAATAGATATTAATGATAATGACGCTTATGTTGAAAAAGGCTTTTTTGCATTTTTAGCAGATTTGTTGCAAATTAAAAAAATGAATTTAGATTCTGATAATTTAATTTCGGAACTTTGGAAGAATGAAAAATTATCAAGAGAAAGTTTAGCCAATCACTTAAAAGAAGAATTAAATAAATATTCTAATTTAGAAAAAGAAGTTTTAAAAGAAAAGGGTTTAGAAAATGTTAATTTTGAAAAAATAGCTAAGAATTTAGAAAATGAAAAAATTATAAATCTAACTTCTCAAATTTTAGAGAATAAAATAAAAGATTTTAAAAAAGAAAATCCAAATATAGAAAATATTGCTAATATTGAAAATGATTCAAAAATAAAAGAAATTAAAGCTAATGATGTTATAAAAGCTTTCAATTCTTCAAATGAAAAAGAATTAACAAAAGAAAAAATTAATATAGCAAAAAATATTATTACTAAAAGATAAAGTATGAAAAAAATAATTTTATTTTTTTTATTTTTGTTTGTATCTAATTCTTATGCTGGAGTTTGGAGCTCTATGTCTAAAAGTGGATTTAATGAAGCCTATACAGAACTTAATGATTTTGTAAAAAATCAAAATTCTTATATTGAAAAATTTTGGAATGAAGAAATTAAACCAATTATAGATAAAATTGCAAAAAATGAAAAAGAAAAAGAAAAGAAATTAAAAATTTTAAGAGAATTAGAGAAAAATAACTTAATAACCGATAAAAAAATTGAATTCTTATTAAATCAAAAAAAAGAATTATTAAGCAATGAAGCAAATATTATTTCAAAATAATAAATTATATTATTATTGTAATATAATTTTATAATTAAAGTATAATTTTTTAATTATAAAAAATAATGTGTATAGATTTGCAAAAATAAGGAACATAATGAAGCAAATATTATTTCAAAATAATAAATTATATATTCAATTTTATATTTTTTTAATAAAATTATATTACAATAATAATATAATTTTTAGTTTTAAAGGTTAAAAATTGATGAAAGATTTAAATGTTTTAGCAACGAAAGATCATTATTATATTGATAAAAAAACAGATATGGAAACTTCACGGCATAGTGTTGTTGCTCAAAAATTTACAAATAGAGAGCAATTTGTTAAATTTTTTGCAGAAAATTTATTCGTTTTAAATAATTTAAGTGGCAATGAAATGAAATTTTTTATTAATTGTTTAAGTTTTATGAATTATCAAAATACTATAATTATTAATAGTGATTTTAGAAAAGATCTTTCTAAATTATTAGATATTAGTCTTCCAGCAATTTCAAATCATTTAAAAACTTTGATAGAGAAAGAAATACTAATACATTTAAATCCAAAGGATTTAAATGAGTCCGAAAAACAATATTTTAAATTAACAGATAGACAAACTAAAATGTATCTTATCAATCCTAAAGTAGTTGGAAAAGGAAGTTTTAGAGATTTAAAAGAAATGCGTCAAATTTTAATTAGAAGATTTAATTTTGATGATTTAAGATTTGAACAAGAAATTATTGATGAAAGAGAATATAATACAAATTTCGATAAAACAAAAAAATATCAAGTCGCGGATATTATTAAAAGTAAAAATGATAATAGCGAGAATACTACTATTATTATAGATGAAAAGAAAGAAGCTATAGATAATAACAATAATGAAAATAATGCTATTTTATCTTTATCTGCTGAGCTTAAAACAACTTTAAATGAGATAAAAAAAGATTATATTAGACAAATTCAAGGAATTGAAAAAATCGTTAATAAAGTTCAAGATCAGCTTATTGAAAATAATCAAATAGAAGAATATAAAGATTTAAAAACTATATATAATGGATTGTCAAATGTTAAATAACAATAACCTTCTTATCGGGGGGGGGGGGGGGTTGTTTTTGGCCCCCATTTTATAAA